>DASQDR010000001.1:0-15467 GCA_035634055.1 Tepidisphaeraceae bacterium
CGGAGCTGCTTCGCCGGCTGCGCCCGCGCCGCCCGGAGCCGCGCCGGCAGCGGCCCCGGCGCCATCGCCGGTGCAAGGACCGGTGCCCGGACCGGACGCCGCCGCGGTCGCGGAGCCGCCGGCCCCGAACGCGCCCTCGCAGGCCCGGCAGGACGCCACGAGCTCCGCAGAGCAGCAGCAGCAGCAGCAACTTCAACAACAACAGCCCGCGCCGCAGCAGCCGACGCAGCATGCGCAGCAACAGGTGTTTCCCAACGATGCCTTGCGCGCGCGGCAGGCGACGGTGGGAGCGGCGACGCAGCCCGGCCTGACCCACGTGCCGTTGCAAGCAGGTTCGCAGTTGATCGTCGCGCGCGGCCTGACGCGGCAGCAGGTGGCCGAGGTGTTCGCGTGCGCGCAGCTCCAACCCGACAACCGCGTATCCAACTATCGACGGGCCGGCGACATTATCGCTCCGGCGACGCAGCTGGCCGCCGGCGGCTACGGCCTCGGGTTGCGCGGGAGCGCGGCGAGCGTACCGAACCAAGCGGCCGTCGTCGCCGCGCCGCAGAGGGCGCCGGCCGATGCCGCCGGCGCCAACGCGACGATGTCGACAACTCAGAACGGCGCGGCCGCAGGTGCGACGGGGTCGGTCGCGGCGGCGATGCCAGGCGCGGCCGCAGCAGCGGAACTGGAGCGATCGGTCGCCACGCCGCTTCCCGCGCAGCCGCCGCTGGTGACGCCGCCGCCGGCGACGCAACCGCTCGATCCGGTCGCGACGGGCGGGGCGGCGTCGACGCAGCCGCTCACGCCCCTGCCGGTGCCCGCCTCCGTGGCCGAGCAGCGCCTGACCGCCGCTGCCGTCGCGGCCACGCAGCCGTCGGCGACGCAGTCGGTCCAGGAGATCGCTACGAGCGCGGTGGCGGCGCCGGCGACGCAGCCGGCGCCGGCCGCGGAGGAGCGCCTCGACGTCGTGATCGTCCTCAGGCCACAAGAGCTGCCGATCATCGCGCCGGCGACCAACGCTGGACCGTCGGCGCCCCCCGCCAGCGCCGGGACGCCCGCGGAAATTCCAACAACCTCGCCCGCGCCACAAGCGACGTGGCCCGATCTGCCTGCCGCATCACCCGTTCTGCCACCCGCGCCGGCGGCGCCCGTTGCGCCCCCTGTCACGCCGCCGCCCTTCCCCGCGCGCTGACAAGGACTGTCGTCGTGCTGCTCACCTTGTGACCTAGTCATGCGTCCCCGCGCCGCCGTCATCGCCAACGCAGTTCTGCCGCCAATTCCCATCGCCCCCGCCGCGCCCGCGCGGTACAACCGCCGGCCATGAGCCTGCCGGTCACCATCGAGAACGACGCGCTCCGCATGGAAGTCTGGCCTCACCTTGGCGGCAAGGTCGCGTCACTGATCGACAAGTCGGACAAGTTCGAGCTGTTCTTCAACTACCCCACCGAGCTGCCGACGCGCCCGCAGTACGATGCATCGTTCCAAGACAGTTGGTACGCCGGCTGGGACGAGTGCTTCCCCGCGGTGGCGGCATCGCCGTACGCGGGGCACCCGTACAACGACGTGAAGGTGCCGGACCACGGCGAGCTGTGGGGCCTGCCCACCACGCCGGCGCCGACCAAGCATGGGATCACGATCACGTGGCACGGGCTGCGGTTCGGCTACACGCTCACGCGCCAGCTTGAGCTGGACGGCCCCAGCCTGGTCGCGCGCTACACGCTGGTGAACCTCGCGCCGTTCCCCTTCCGCTTCGTCTGGGCAATGCACGCGCTGATGGCGCTGACGCAGCCGGCGACGCTGGAACTGCCCGGCGGGACCCCGATGCGCTTCAGCCACGACGCCGGCGGGAATCAGGTGAACAAGCCGTTCGCCTGGCCGGTGACGCATGACGGCTCGGACCTCTCGCGCCCCGCCGAGTTGCCGCCCAAGCGCGGGTGGAAGGTCTTCTCGCAGGAGCCGATCACCTCACCGGTGGTCGCCCGCTACCTTAATCGCGGGCGGTCGATGGAAGTTGCGTACGCCTCGGACGATGCCGTGAGCGCCTACTGGGGCATCTGGGTGAACACCGGCGGGTGGGCGGGGCACCACCACTTCGCGATCGAGCCGACGACCGGGCGCTTCGACGAGATCGATAAGAGCATCCTCGATAAGTCCGCCGGGCGGGTCGGCCCTAACGCCACCGTTACGTGGAGCGTCCGGCTGACGGTCCGTGCGGACGGGTAAGTCACCGATTCTCGACACTTGCCTGCCCGGCCCTCGCGCGGCAAGTGACTCCCCGCCGCCCCGCCCGGACCGATTAGACGCTCCCCGCGGCAAAGTCTCACCGTCCCCACCGCCGGCGGCGACGCCCGCACCCATGTAAGCTGAAACTAACTCGCCCCGGGCGCGTGTGTCCTGATGTGAGCGGGAATGAAACGAAATCCCGCCCGGTTGACACTCTAAGAGCGAAGGCGGTCGCGCGGGACGAACGGGCGAAACAAGGGCTTGCAGAGAGAGAGAGCACGCACCTTAGCCGCACGGATCCCACGATCGTCATGGAAGCGAGTGGCAACGCCAGCGTCGCCACGTGAGGGCGCGGCGGCCGCAGGGCAACCCGCGTCCCGCGGGTGACGTCCGCGAGTCCAGACGCGCCCGATCCGGCTGCCGCCGGGATGGTCGTCGCCTTCGCTCCACAAGAAGACCTACCCTCCCCCTGAGCCCCGGACGTCTTCCCCGCGTCCGGGGCTTTTGTTTCTCCACTGCGCCGGTCCCGCCTCGTCAGTGCCGAGTTGCAGGACGCCGTTGTCGCACCGCGAGGCGGACGCGCAACGACGTGGCGTCGCGGCTGGCGGGGGTCGTCCAGGGATCGGGATTTTCCTTACGCGCGGCCGGCCGCAAGTTTTGGAGATTTTCTCCTCAACACCTCCGCGGGGGACGGCTCGTGGATAAGTTGACCCGCGCGCTATCGCCCGGGTGCGCCGCCGGATTTAGTCGCTACCCTTAACCCTCGCTCCCTCGGTTCGTTAAGAACGTGTTTTAGGATCACTATCCCAGATTTAGTAAAGTCTCGATTGACCGATACCAGATGTAGTGTATAAGACCCCGCGGCCCACGAGCCGCTCGTGGGTGCCCGAACCACTGGCCCGTGGGTGAATGTTGGGGCGAGGTTCGGCATCAGGATTGCAAAGTCCTTCGCGGCCGCAGTGACGCGGTGGCAATGAGACAGACGCACCGGCAGGACCCTCTCGGCAGCCGGTCGCACGGACGGACAAAGCTCCTCGTCGTCAGGAGGATGACGACTCGATAACCCGGCGGAAGGAGGCGGATGCGGCACGAGTGGAACTCGCGCCGGCCGGTCCTCTATTCGCCCTGTCGGCGGACACCTGCGCTCATGGGCATCCTCTGCGACACCCAGATCCGTGAACTGATCGGCATCGAGCCGTTCGAGGAAAACGTCAAGCGGCCCGGCCAGGTTAGCTTCGGCGTCTCCAGCTACGGCTACGACATCCGCGTCGGCTCGGTCTTCAAGATCTTCCACAACATCAACAGCACCATCATCGATCCCAAGGAGTTCTCCGACCGCTCGTTCGTCACCATCGATACCGCAGTCAACGGCACCGACCACGTGCTGATCCCGCCCAACAGCTTCGCGCTGTGCGAGACGGTGGAGTACGTGTCGATCCCGCGCGACTACCTGGCGATCTGCGTTGGCAAGAGCACCTACGCCCGCTGCGGGATCATCGTCAACGTCACCCCGATCGAGCCGGAGTGGCGCGGCAAGATCACCCTCGAGATCAGCAACACCACCCCACTGCCGGCCAAGATTTATGCCAACGAGGGGATCGCCCAGCTGATCTTCCTCAAGGGCGAGCGGGTGTGCGCCGTCAGCTACGCCGACAAGCGCGGCAAGTACCAGGACCAACCGGGGCTGACGCTGCCGCGGGTGGATTAGTTCCGCCGGCGCGCGATCGCGGCCCGCCGCCGAAGGAGATTGCTCAGATGGTGACGATCCACACGAAGATCATGTTGAGTGGCGTGCTGCTGCTGACAGGTTGCGGCGGAAGCGCCGCCCGCGAGGCGAAGCGCCCCGCCGACCCCGCCGCCGTCACGGCCCACGTGGGTTCGGACGTGCCCCGGCCCGCCCGGCTGCCAAGCTCGGCGCGGATCGCGGCCGAGGGCGTGCCGCCGCTGTCGGCGGTGCTCGGCCGGCCAGGGACGCTCTACTTGTTCGACCAGACCAGCGGATCCATGCCGCACAGCGCCGATTTCACTGGCATCGGCAGCGTCACCGCCCTGATCCTGTCGCTGGACACCGATCGCAAGGCGCTGGTCGCTCGGGAAGATCCCGACACCCCGCCGGAGAAGGCGATCGTCCTGCTGGCGCCGCTGGAGATGTCGCACCGCTACACGATGTGGTTCGTCCCAGCGGAGGGTTCGGCCGGCGCGGGTGACCATAAGGCCGAAGAGGTCGTGCCGACGACCGCGCCCGCGGGCGAGCAGCACTAGTCACAGCCGCGCCTGGCAGCCGCGCCTCACAGCCGCACCATTGATTAACAGGGACTGTCCATGAGCCGTTGCCGACACTTCACCTTCGTCCTCCTGATCGCCTCCGCCGCGGTGGGGGGTTGCTCGACCCCGCCCAAGCAGCCGATCCAGCGCCGCGGGGACGTGGTCGCCCAGGGGAGCGGGCAGCTCTCGTTCCGCTCGCCGGGTCCGGGGCTGGTCTCACTGTTCGACGTCAACACGAACTCCGTGGTGCAGTCCACCGGCGTGGAGGCGGGCTCGGTCGTCTCGGTCAACCCGCAGGCGGGGAACGTCACCGTCACCGACGCCACGCGCTCCGGGACGCAGATCGTGCACACGGGTGTGAGCACGAAGCACCGGTACGAGCTGTGGTTCATCCCGCGGACCTATACCCCGCAGGACGCCGCGACCACGCAGCCGCTGCGCTATTGATTTCGCGGCCCAACGCGCCGCCACCAAACGACACGGCTACGACGTGAGCCTTAAGCACCTTTACATCCTCGCTGTGACGCTCGGGCTGGTCGCCGGCGGCTGCAAGTCGACGTCGAAGGATGACGGCAAGGCCCCGCCGACGACGCAACCATCGCGATTGGGCGCCACGGCGGCGTCGCGAACAGAGAAGCTGCCGCGGATTCACCGGCAGTACGAGGAGACGCCGCTGCGCGTGCAGCAGCAGCCGGTTGCCGTCGCCCAGGGTCCGGCGCCGCTGGTGCACATCTTCGACATCGGCTGCCCCATTCGCGTGGTGGACCTGACCGACAACAGCCAGCTCGCGACGGCGACCGTGCCGGACCAGACGCTGGTGACCATCGACGCCCGCCGCGGCGTGATGGTCGGCCGAGACAACGTCGCCCCCGGCCCGCTGCCCGAGGGGCACCGTTTCGCAATCTACGTGGACCCGACCACCGACAACGTATTCCGGCGCGAGATCGGCACGCCGCCGCGCCTCGACCGATAAGTAGTTGTGCCCGGCCCTCCGGGCATCGAAAGGAGTACCTCATGGCAAAGAAGGCAACCACTCCGAAGGCGGCCCGCGCCGCTTCCAGGGTCCTTTCCGACGACAGGACGAGCAAGAACAGCAAGGCTGCCGCAGGCAGCGCCCTCTCGCAACGCGAGAAGAAGAAGGGCCGTTAAGGCTCCGACAGCGATCGCGCACGCACGCGTCCCGAGCAGGGAACGGGATGCGGCGGTCGCCAACGAGCCGCCTCTCCAGGCCAGACAAGCGCAACCACAGGAACAGCGACCGGCCAGTCCGGTCCCGCTCTCGGGCGAACACGCGCCTGATGAGGGAAGGAATCGACCATGAAGATCAC
The DNA here is from genome assembly GCA_035634055.1 of Tepidisphaeraceae bacterium. Lineage (GTDB taxonomy): Bacteria > Planctomycetota > Phycisphaerae > Tepidisphaerales > Tepidisphaeraceae > JAICTV01. The sequence continues at coordinate 5,802 of DASQDR010000001.1, forward strand.
CCGCCGCTTCACCAAGGCCGCCCAGGACCCGTTCGCGACCGTCGAGTACGAGCAGCGCACCAGCCGGATCAGCAACCCGGACGGCTCGGTCGTGTTCGAGATGAACGACGCCGAGATTCCCAAGGCCTGGAGCCAGCTCGCCACCGACATCATGGTGAGCAAGTATTTCCGCAAGGCGGGCGTGCCGCAGACCGACGCCAACGGGCAACTGCTTCGCGACGCCGCCGGCAACGTGGTGACCGGCCCGGAGAAGTCGGCAAAGCAGGTGATCCACCGCCTGGCCGGGTGCTGGCGCTACTGGGGCGAGAAGCACAACTACTTCGACACCGCCGAGGACGCCCAGGCGTTCGAGGACGAGCTGTCCTACATGCTGCTGCACCAGATGTGCGCCCCCAACAGCCCGCAGTGGTTCAATACCGGGCTGAACTTCGCCTACGGCATCACCGGCCCCGCCCAGGGCCACTACTACTGCGACCCGCGCACCGGCGAGGTCCTCAAGAGCAAGGACGCCTACTCCCGTCCGCAGCCGCACGCGTGCTTCATCCAGTCCGTCAGCGATGACCTGGTCAATCCCGGCGGGATCATGGACCTGTGGACGCGCGAGGCGCGGCTGTTCAAGTACGGGTCGGGCACCGGGTCGAACTTCTCCAAATTGCGCGGCGAGAACGAGCCGCTGTCCGGCGGCGGGAAGTCGTCGGGGCTGATGTCGTTCCTCAAGATCGGCGACCGCGCGGCCGGCGCGATCAAGTCCGGCGGCACCACGCGGCGGGCGGCCAAGATGGTCTGCCTTGACCTCGATCACCCGGACATCGAATCGTTCGTCAACTGGAAGGTGCGCGAGGAGCTGAAGGTCGCCTGCCTGGCCGAGGGGATCAAGCACATCGCCAAGGACCAGCAGGAGCTGGCCAGGAAGCTCGGTCTGAAGCTCGACTACGACTTTAACGGCGAGGCCTACTACACCGTCAGCGGGCAGAACTCGAACAATTCGGTGCGCATCCCCAATGCGTTCTTCGAGGCGGTCGAGGCCGACGGCGACTGGCACCTCACCGGGCGGACCAGCACCAAGGCCAATCGCACGATCAAGGCGCGCGATTTGTGGGAGCAGATCGCCTACGCCGCCTGGCGCTGCGCCGACCCCGGCGTGCAGTACGACGACACGATCAACCAGTGGCACACCTGCCCCAGGTCCGGGCGGATCAACGCCTCCAACCCGTGCGTCACCGGCGACACCCGCGTGCTCACGCCGGGCGGCATCTGGCGGCGGATCGACACGATGATCCACCTGCCGGCGCGCGTGGTCACCAACCTGCACGGGCAGGAAATCCACGTCACCGAGGGCTCGTTCCCCACCGGCACGCGCGAGGTGTTCGAGCTGACGACGGTCGGCGGCTACAGCGTGAAGCTGACCGCGGACCACAAGGTCTGGACCAAGCACCGCGGCTGGGTCGAGGCGCAGCACCTGACGGCGCAGGACGAGGTCCGCCTGCCGATGAAGCCGGCGGCGGTGCAGGAGATTGGCGAGCCGCAGGACGCCAAGTTCTTCCAACTGCTCGGGCTCTACCTCTCGGGCGCCAACAACGACAGCACCGCCCTCCACCTCGACGCCTGCCTGCCGGGCCACGACGTGGCCGAGCAATTCGCCCATTACGTCAACGACAACTGGAGCGAGCGCGCGGGCGGCGCGGGCGCGGCTGCGTCGGCCAGCGTCTACGATGACGACTATGCCAACCCGTCGATGCTCTCGACGTCTCGCGGCATGAGCGAGAACGAGGACGAGACCGACACGCTCACGACCACGCTGACCAACGGCCGGCTGATCGCGCGCCTCCAGGCGTTCGTCCGCTCCGCCGCCGACAACGGCCGCGTGCGCCTCAGCGACGAGGCGTTCACCAGCGGCCTGGCCGCGCAGAAGCACTTCCTGCGCGCCCTGTTCACCGCCGACGCGCACGTGACCGGCGGCACCCTCGAGCTGCGCCACGAGTCGGCGGAGCTGCTCCAGGACGTCCAGCTCATCCTGCTCGGCTTCGGCATCCAGTCGTCACTCAACAGTCATCAATCCACGTTCGGCACTTTTTCCCAATCGGACGGCGAAGGCGGAGCCATCGCCGGCGGAGGCCTGCCCGGTCGGCAGGTGATTACGAGTATTTCGTCACCCGGGGCGCGGCCCGGCATTGGCGGCAACGGGGGCTCCTCCGTTGCGGCCGGCCGGCATCGCGCCGACGCAGTTGCGAGTCGCCACGGCCTGCGTATCGATCCGGGCAGCCTCCGCTCGTTTGGGAAACATGTCGCCCTCCTGCCCGGCAGGAAGCTGGAGCAGTTGGCCTCCGCCTGTGGCTTCGCCATCCAGAAGACCACCGGCAACTACGACCGCGTCAACCGCCTGGCGCCGCTCGGCAAGCAGCAGGTGTTCGACCTGACCGAGCCGGTCACCAGCAGCTTCGTCGCCAACGGCATCACCGTGCACAACTGCTCGGAGTACATGTTCCTGGACGACACCGCCTGCAACCTGGCGAGCCTGAACGTCCTGACCTTCTTCGACGCCGAGAGCCGCAAGTTCGACATCGGCGCCTACAAGCACGCCATCCGCATCTGGACCATCGTCTTGGAAGTCTCGGTGCTGATGGCCAGCTTCCCCAGCGAGGAGATCGCGCGCCTGAGCTACACCTTCCGCACGCTCGGGCTCGGCTACGCCAACCTTGGCGCCATGCTGATGCAGGCGGGCATTCCCTACGACAGCGAGAAGGGCCGGGCGATCTGCGCCGCGCTGACCGCCATCCTCACCGGCGAGAGCTACGCCACCAGCGCCGAGATGGCGCGCGAGCTGGGCGCGTTCGCCGGCTACGAGGAGAACAAGCAGGAGATGCTCCGCGTCATCCGCAATCACCGCCGGGCCGCGTATGACGTGGGGAGGAAGGAGAGCGACGAAGCTACGAAGCGACGAAGCGACGGAGGGGAAGCAAGCCCCGGCCGCGCGACGCCTTCCCCTTCGTCGCTCCGTCGCTCCGTCGCTTCGTCGCTCGATTCCTACGAAGCCCTCGACATCCACCCCGTCGGCATCCGCCACGATGAGTTCTCCGCCGCCGACCCGCTGGCGTCGAAGGACCTGCTGGCGGCGGCCCTGGAGTGCTGGGACCGCGCGCTGCTGCTCGGCGAGCGGCACGGGTTCCGCAACGCGCAGACGACCGTCATCGCCCCCACCGGCACGATTGGCCTGCTGATGGACTGCGACACCACCGGCGTCGAGCCGGACTTCGCCCTGGTCAAGTTCAAGAAGCTGGCCGGCGGCGGGTACTTCAAGATCGCCAACCAGTCGCTCCGCCCGGCCCTGGGGAACCTCGGCTACTCGTCGGAGGAAGTGCACGGCATCCTCCGGTACGTCATGGGCACGCTCACCCTGCACGGCGCGCCGGTCATCAACTGGGAGACGCTGCTGCACCGCGGCTTCACCGAGGCGGAGCTGGAAAAGATCGAGGCGTCGCTGCCGGGCGTGTTCGAGATCTCCTTCGCCTTCAGCCCGTGGACCCTCGGCAAGGAATTCTTCGAGCGCATGGAGATCCCCGAGGCCGAGTGGCAGGCGCCCGGCTTCAACCTGCTGCGCAAGCTCGGCTTCACACGGGCGCAGATCGACGCCGCCAACGACCACGTCTGCGGCCGCGGCTGCATCGAGGGGGCGCCGCAACTGAAGGCCGAGCACGTCGCGGTCTTCGATACCGCCAACAAGTGCGGCAAGTACGGCACCCGCTTCATCGCCGTCGAGGGGCACATCCGCATGATGGCCGCCGCCCAGCCGTTCATCTCCGGCGCCATCAGCAAGACGATCAACCTGCCCAACGAGGCGAGCGTCGAGGACATCAAGAACTCGTACCGCCTGAGCTGGGAGCTCGGCCTGAAGGCCAACGCGCTCTACCGCGACGGATCGAAGCTCTCGCAACCGTTGAACGTCAAGAGCGACGAAGAGTTGGACAAGGAGACCGACGCGGACGACGAGGAGAACGTGAACGCCGCGCGCGAGGAGCTGGCGACCGCCACGCTTCAGGCCGCGGCGGAAGTCGCCGACCTGCACGCCGCCCGCGCCGTCGTGGGCGACAACGTCGAGCCCGCCCCGATGCACACGCACGTGATCGAGAAGATCGTCGAGCGCATCGTCGAGCGCCCGCTGCGCCGCCGCCTGCCCGACACCCGCCACGCCACGACGCACAAGTTCGACGTCGCCGGCCACGAGGGGTACATCACCGTCGGCCTGTACGAGGACGGCCAGCCGGGCGAGATCTTCATCCGCATGGCCAAGGAGGGCAGCACCATCGGCGGCCTGATGGACACCATCGCCACGCTGGTCTCGGTCAGCCTGCAGTACGGCGTGCCGGTCGAGTCGCTGGTGAGAAAATTCGAGCACGTCCGCTTCGAGCCCAGCGGCATGACCCGCAACGCCGACATCCCCATGGCCAAGAGCCTGGTCGACTACATCTTCCGCTGGATGGCGATGGAATTCGTCCCCGGCTACCGCGCCGCCAACGCGCCCAAGCGCACGAAGAAGGCGCCGACCGATAAGCCGGTGATGAAGGAAGTCCCGGCAGCGCCCGCGACGCCCGCGTACCCCGCCTCGTCCGTCCCCCCCGCCCCCGCGCCGGCGAAGCACGGTAACGGGAACGGCAACGGCAATGGCAACGGCCACCGCCTCGAGGGCAGCGCCGCTTTTGACTACGGTTCCGCCGGCCAGCTCGACACCGGCTCGTCCAACCCGATCGCCGGCGACGGCGCCACCTCCACCGACGGCGGCGTCAACCTCCGCCTCGCCATCGTCGCCGACCCCCTGAGCCAACAGGGCAGCCACCTCCAGGCCGACGCCCCAAGCTGCGACGTCTGCGGCAGCATCACGGTGAGGAGCGGCACGTGCTACAAGTGCTTGAACTGTGGGAATTCGATGGGGTGTAGCTAACTTAGTCGACCCGCGAGCGGCCGGATGTCCCAGCGCCATCGCAGAAAGCTTGAGAAGCGGCACCACTGCAAGTATTGGAAGTCAGCAGAGGAGCTGGGAGGCAAGGTGGCTCGCAGTTGAACATGCTCATCAAGAGTCGGCCGGCGCTTGGGTGGGTGCGGACGGATCAAGCTTCCCCGGAACTGCTACAGCGGCTGGAAGAGGATCGCCGCGAAGGAGGCGTACGCCGAATGGTGGTGTATACGCTGACGCCTTACGGAAGGCAGTACTTGTTCGGCTTCCTAGCGTCACGACGAGAAGCGGCAGTACAAGCTTGAACTTCGAGGGCTGCCTCGCCCGCGGGGCTCGGCCCGGCTTGTCCGGACGGTGGCTTGGCCGTAGGTTGATCTGTTGATGGACCACGTGAACGGTGAGGCGGTGCCGGCGGCGACAGCGGTGGCTGCCGCGGCGCCGGCGCCGACCGTAAAACCACCTGCGATTGCATCCCCCATGGCAAGGCCCGAGACCGTCCTGGCGGCCGAGCGGATGCAGGTGCGGTTTGGCGGGTTTCAGGCGGTGCGCGATGTGTCGCTGGCGCTCAAGGGGCGCGACCTGCTCGGCCTGATCGGTCCCAACGGCGCGGGCAAGACCACGCTGCTCCGCGCGCTGGCGGGGATTCAGCCGGTCACGCGCGGCGTCGTGCGCGTGCTGGGCGAGCCGCTAGCGCCGGGGGCGTCGCACCTGCTGCGGCACATCGGCTTCACGCCCGACACGCCGCCGGTGTACGAGGATCTGACGGTCCGCGAGTTCCTGCGCTTCATCGCCAAGGGGTACGAGCTGGCGGCCGCGGAGGCGGACGAGCGAATCGACTTCTGGCTGGAGAAGGTCTGGCTGGCGGAGAAGGCGAACGTGAAGATCCGCTCGCTGTCGCGCGGGATGCGGCAGCGGATCGGGATCGCGCGCACGCTGCTGCCCAACCCGAGCATCGTGCTGCTGGACGAGCCGTCGGCCGGCCTCGATCCCGCAGGACGCGTGCAGTTCCGGCAACTGCTGGTGAACCTGCGCGAGCAGGGCAAGGCGCTGATCGTCTCGTCGCACATCCTGCTGGACATGGCCGATTATTGCACGCACATCGGCATCATGAGCAAGGGCCAGCTCGTCCGCTACGGCACCGTCGCCGAGGTATCGAACATGGGCGGCGCGATCGCCGGCGACGGTGCGGGCAGCGGCGCGGGCAACGCCGCGGCGGGCGACCCGACGCGCTGCCGTTACACGATCACCCTGGCCCACCCGCAGGCGGGGACCGACCGCGTGCTGGAGTCGATCGAAGGCGTGGCCGGCGTACAGGCGGACGGCGAACGGATCGTGCTGGAGTTCTCGTCGTCGAAGGACGATGCGGCGGCGCTGCTCGCCCGGATGATCGCCCTCAAAATCCCCGTCGCCGCCTTCTCGCCCAACGCGCCGGGCCTGGAGGAAGCGTACCTGCGGACGGAGGTGGCGCAGGTGGATTGACGAGTAGTTGTTAATTCCCAGTTGCCAGTTGCCAGTTGCCACCGCCGGCACGATCACGTCCCTCACCGCCTGGCACGGTTGTCAGTTGCCAGTTGCCAGTGAAGAGAAGACGCGTCGACGGCCGCTTCGGTCGCTGACACGTTGCGGGGGAACAAATGTTGGATCGCCGCCGGAGCCCCGGCTGACGCTCGATCTTTATGTCCTACCTCGGCCCCAACAACGCGCTCGCCTGGGCACACTTTCGGCTTCGCGGCGGGTGGTCGCGCTCCGCGGCGTTCGCGGGCGGGGCGCTGGTCGTGCTGCTGATGTTGATCGTCGGGCTGACGCGGCTGAACCCCGCCGACGCGTCGCGCATCCTCTACGGGTGGAGCACCGGGCTGCTGGTGCTCCAGGCGGCCGTGCTGGTCGTCTACATCCCCGGGCGGATCAGCACCGCCATCCGCCAGGACATCCAGACGAAATTGATCGAGTCGCACCGGCTGATGCCGACGCCACCGCTGGAGGCGATCAGCGGGTACGTCGTCGGCGCGGCGCTGCAGCCGCTGCTGCTGTCGGCGGCGCTGTTCCTGCTCGGCGTCTACACCTGCCACGGCGCGGCGCTCGAACTGTCGCGCTGGGTGATGGCCACCGGCGTGCTGCTGGCGTTCGCGGGATTCGTGTGGGTGCTGTCGGCGTACGTGTCGTTCGCCGCCCGCATCGGCCCGGCGCTGATGTTCATGCCGCTGTTCCTCCTGCCCGCGCTGGTCGGCGGGACCGGCGGGCTGGCGACGCTCCCGGGCGTGCTGGTGCTGCTCAGCCCCATGATCGGGCAGAGCGTGTTCGACCTGCGCGGCGTCACCGCGCCCGGGAGCGTGCCGACGCTGCCGGCGGTCTACGCCATCGCGCTGGCGGCGCAGGTCTACTTCGCCGCCATCTGCTTCATCGCCGCCGGCCGAAAGTACCGCAGCAGCGATGCCGCCGGCGTGGACGCGCTGCTCGGGCTGCTGCTGCTCGCGGGGTGGACCGGGGTTACGGTGATCGGGCTGCGCGGGTGGGAAGATTACCGCCCCGCCGCCTGGCGCGGGTGGGATTCGGGCGCGGGGGCGCGCGTGATCGCGTCGCTCATCGTCGCCCTGCTGTTCGCGGTCACGCCGGTGGCGGCGTCGGCGTGGGAGCACGCGCGGTGGAGGCGGCACGAGCGACTGCGCGATCCCGCGCCCATGCGCCGCCCGCTGCCGGCGGCGCTGGTGCTCGTCGTCGCGACGCTGCTGGCGGTGGCCATCCCGTACGTGGAGCCGGAACTGGACATCCCTCAGTTCCGCGCCCGCCTGGGGTGGTCGGCCGGCGTGATCGCAGTGACGCTGGCGGGGCTCTACTTTCTCTACGCGTTCGCTTACTCCCTGCGCCCGCGCGCGGGGGTGGTCGCGTTCCTGTGGGTGATGGTCACCTGGGGCGGACCGGTGATGGCGGACCTGGTCCGCTTCGGCTTCGCCGACAAGCCGGACGCCGAGCCGCTGGCGACGATGGCCTCCGGCAGCCCGCTGGGCGCGCTCGTGATCCTCTGGGACGACGCGAACCACCGCCGCGCGCTCGACCCGCTCGCGGGGCTGATCCTGCTGGCCGCCATCAACGCCATCCCGCTCGCCGCCTGGCTCACGCTGCGCCTTCGCGAGCGCCGCGCGGCCGGTGCGTTGGACGCCGGCGTGTCGGGTTGAACCACGATGGGCAGGAGAGGGAAGTGCCCCCGCGCAGATCGCCAGCTTCACCGACCCGCGGCTGTACGCGCTGTCGGTGGCAGCACCTCAGCCACAGCACCCGGCCGCCTGGTGCCACAGCAGGTGAGCGGCTTCTGCAAGCGAATTAAGTTATTCGTTCCCACCGGGTTGACCGGGGCCGTCGCTGCCAAGCGTGGCGGCATCGCGAATCCCCGCTGCTGCCTAAGAATTTTCGTTGACTCCCGCCGCCGCGGTTTTGTATCGTGGTCGGCGTTATCGGTCGTCCACGTCTACGCAGCCAGGAACGGACAGATCTGAAGACGACGCAGGTTTGAAAAACAGGCAGTTGGCGGGCGGAAGCTTGACCCCTGGCCGGGGGCGGCGACGCTTGGCGTATGCGCGTCCTCGCCCCCGCCAAGGTCAATCTCCACCTGCGCGTCGGCCCCGCGCGAGCGGACGGGTTTCACCCGCTGCTCACGTGGATGTGCACGGCCGGGCTCTTTGACACCCTGACGTTCGTCCGCGGTGCGCGCCGAAGGTCTGGCGAGCCAGAGAGCAGCAGCGACGCCGCCGCGGCAGCGAACGGGCCAGCCAATCTCAGCGCGCGCGAGGCCGCTTCCGCAGCGACCGCGGCGGACGCTTCGGCGGCGGGCGCGGGCAGCACCCCGAGCGGCGCGAACGCCGCGAGGGCGAGGGCGAGGGCCGCCGCCAACGCGACGGGCGCGTCTGGCGCCACCAGAGCAACGGGCGCGCTGGGGACCATCAGCGCCACCAGCGCGACGGCCGCCGCGCACGCTTCGGATGCGCCGCACGCCGCGGACGCGGCGCACGCGGCCGACGTTCCGCATGCCGCGCCGCCGACCCACGTGCCGGAGGTTCCCGACGGGCCGATGCCCGGCCACGCGATCGGCGCGCCGCACGCCGCCGATCTCCAGTACGCGGGCGCGGCCGACGCGCCGCAATGGTTCTTGCTGACCGCCGACCATCCCACGTTGCCGACCGACGGGCGCAACCTGGTGGTGAAGGTCGCGGCGGCGCTGGCCGACACCCTCAGTCGGGTCGGGGAAGGTTCGACTGACCGGCAGCCGCCCGAGTGGCGCGCGCCGCGGGTGTCGGCCTATTTGATCAAGCGCATTCCCGCCGGCGCGGGACTCGGCGGGGGCAGCTCCGATGCCGCCGCGACGCTCAAGGCGCTGGCGGCGATATGGAAGCTGGATTGGACGGCGGCGCGGCTGGGTGAGTTCGCCGCGCGGTTCGGCAGCGACGTGACGTTCTTCTTCCACGGCCCCAGCAGCGTCTGCACGGGTCGCGGTGAAATCGTCCGGCCGATCGCGGCGCCGGCGGCGCGCCATGCCGTGCTGGTGCTGCCGGAACTGGAAATGCCGACGCCGGCGGTCTATCGCCGGTTCGACGAAATGCGCCTCGGCCGCGCGGAGGACATAGTGACCGAGCCGGACTGGGCGGCGTGGGCGAGATTGAGCGCGAAGGAGTTGATGCCGCGGCTCGTGAACGACCTCGAGCCGCCAGCATTTTCGCTCCGCCCGG
>DASQDR010000002.1:0-23574 GCA_035634055.1 Tepidisphaeraceae bacterium
CCAGCTCGAGCAGGTCCTTCTCGTCGTCGATGACCAGCACGGTCGCGCGGCTCATAGATTCGCTTCCTTCGCCGCCGCCTCGTCCGCGGCCAGCTTCCCCTTGCTGTGCCGCACGTCGCGGCCCTGGATCCAGTAGATGACTTCCTCGGCGATGTTGGTCGCGTGGTCGCCGATCCGCTCGAGGTTGCGGGCGATCAGGATCAGCGACATGGCCGGCTGGATCGTGCGCGGGTCGCCCATCATGTAGGTCAGCAGCGTGCGGAAGATCTGGTCGCGGAAGGCGTCCACCTTCTTCTCTTCCACCAGCACGCGGTTGGCGATGACGACGTCCCGCTGGATCATCGCCGTCAGGCTGTCGCGCACCATCTTCTGGGCGATGTCGCACATGATCGGCAGCTCGACCAGCGTCTTGATGGGCGGGGCCTCCAGCACGTAGCGGGCGTTCTGGCAGATGTTGACCGACTGGTCCGCGATCCGCTCCAGCTCCCCGCCGATGCGCGACGCCATGAACAGGAACCGCGCATCGCGCGCCATCGGCTGGTTCTGGGCCGTCAGCTTCACCGCGCGGTCGTCCACCTCCACCTGGAGCTCGTTGACCTCGTTCTCCTTGGCGAACACCTCGTCGGCCAGCGTGTCGTTCCGCTTCACCACGGTGGCGACGGCGGTCTGGATCATGCTCTCGGCCAGGGTGCCCATCAGCACGATCCGCTGGAAAAGCTCGGCGAGTTGTTCTTCGAAGTGTCGCATGGTTGGGGACAGAGGAATCAGTAGCCAGTAGCCAGTGGCTTGTGGTCAGTGGCTAGTAGATCGGAATCGACTGCTTTTTCTCCTGCTGAGTCCTCTGCGCTCTGCTGTTTAGCCGAACCGCCCGGTGATGTACGCCTCGGTCTCCTTCAGGTGCGGCGTGACGAACAGCGTGTTGGTGGGGCCGTACTCGATGAGTTTCCCCAGGTACATGAACGCGGTGTAATCGCTGACCCGCGCGGCCTGCTGCATGTTGTGGGTAACAATGACGACGGTGTAGTTGCCGCGGAGCTGGTGGATCAATTCCTCAACCTTGCCGGTGGCGATCGGGTCGAGGGCGGAGCACGGCTCGTCCATCAGGAGCACTTCCGGCTCGGCGGCGATGGCGCGGGCGATGCACAGCCGCTGCTGCTGCCCGCCGGAAAGCCCCAGTGCGCTGCCGTGCAGGCGGTCCTTCACCTCGTCCCAAAGGGCCGCGCTGCGCAGCGACTTCTCGCACGTCTCGGCCAGCGCACTCTTGCGCCGCTCGCCGGCGATGCGAAGGGCGTAAACCACGTTCTCGAAGATCGACATCGGGAACGGGTTGGACTTCTGGAACACCATCCCCAGCCGCTTGCGCAGCTCGATCACGTCGGTGTGCTTGCCGTAGATCGGCTCGTCCTTAAACGACATCGACCCATCGACGCGGACGCCGTCCACCAGGTCGTTCAGGCGGTTCATGCTCCGCAGCAGGGTGCTCTTGCCGCACCCGCTCGGGCCGACCAGGGCGGTGACCTTGCCGGAGGGGATGCCCATCGAGATGTCGTACAGCGCCTGCGTCTTGCCGTAGAAGAGGTTGAACTTCTCGACCGTCAGGACGTGCTGCTCGCCCTCGAGCTCCTTGTGGACGTTCGGCGCGGTGGCGGCGGGGCCCAGGTCGGCGGTGTCGGTGCCGAAGCGCGCTTCGCCGGTGGCGCTCCCCGCTTGCTCGCTGGCGATACCGCCGATGAACGGCGGGCGCGTGAGCGGCGCCCGCGGCGGGGTCGTCGGCAGTTCTTCGGTTCCGGTGGCCATGGCTACCTCTCCTCGTTCGCGCCGCGCGCGCGGCTACACCCGCCGGCGTGCGACCAGGCGGATCATCACGTTCAGCACGAAGATCAGCGAGATCAGGATCAGGATCCCCGCCCACGCGAGCTGCTTCTGCTCGTGGTACGGGCCGGTCGCGTAGTCGTAAATCTGCTTGGTGAGCGACGGGAACGGCTCGTTGGGGTTGACCGTGAGCAGCCGCGTCCCGAGCGCGGTGAACAGCAGCGGTGCGGTCTCGCCGGCGACGCGCGCCAGGGCGAGCATCACGCCCGTGACCAGCCCGCCGGTCGCCGCCGGTACCACCACGCGCAGGATGGTCCGCGCCTTGGTCGCCCCCAGCGCGATAGACGCCTCGCGGTAACTCTTGGGTACCAGGCGGAGCATCTCCTCGGTCGTGCGCGCGACGATGGGGATCATGATGAACGCCAGCGCCATCGCGCCCGCCCACCCGTTGTACCCGCCGAGCGGCACGACCAGCAGTTCATAGCCGAGGATGCCCACCACAATGCTCGGCACGCCCGCCAGCACGTCGCTGACGAATCGCACCGGGGCGGCGATGCGCGAGTTGGCGGAGTATTCGGACAGAAAGATCCCCGCCAGCACGCCGATCGGGATTCCCGCCAGGCTCGCCAGGCCGAGCAGCAGCGCCGTGCCCACCAGCCCGTTGAGCATCCCGCCGGGATAACCGCTGGCGCCGTAGGGGCGGGGGACCTGCGTGAAGAACGCCAGCGACACGGAGCGCCAGCCAATTGACACGAGGTAGCCGATCACCAGCGCAAGCGTGATCAGGATCAGCGCGGTGAAGGCGATGCACACGCCGAACATGAACCGGCTGTACCAGCGTGCGAGAGGATTGGAGCGTGCGAGGGCCATTCGCTTCGTTCGTTTCTTACGGTGGCACGGGCGCCTCGCCCGTGGGCTGACGACGGTCAGCCGTTGTTCCAAGCGTGGCTGCTGCGCGGCGCTTTACACGACCGAGGCGCCCGTGCGACGTGAGCATGTGGCACCCGCCGGGTCACTGCGCCACCGCCGGCTGCTTGCCGACCACCAGCGCCCGGGCGACGACGTTGAACGCCAGCGACATCACCAGCAGGATCAGCGCCACCTGCAACAGCGCCGCGCGGTGCAGGCCGGCCTCGGCCTCGGCGAACTCGTTGGCGAGCAGGCTAGCCATCGTCTGCGCCGGCGCCAGCGGCGACGGGACGATCTGGTTGACGTTGCCGATCACCATCGTGACCGCCATCGTCTCGCCCGCCGCCCGCGCCAGCCCGAGCATGACGGCGCCGAACAGTCCGCTGCGGCTGTAGCGGAGCATCTCGCGGCAGCTCTGCCACCACGTCGCCCCCAGTGCCAGCGTTCCCTCGATCTGCGTCCGCGGCACCGCGCGCAGCACGTCGCGGCTGACGGCGGTGATGATCGGCAGGACCATGATGCCAAGGATCAACCCGCCGCTGAGCATGTCCCGCCCGGTGGCTGCCCCCCCATAGTGCAGCCACCGCAGGCCGGGAACGCTCGCGAAGCCGGTGTTGAGCGCCGGCTCGAGGTACTCGCTGAGGAACGGCGCGAGCACGAACAGCCCCCACAACCCGTAGGCGATGCTCGGGATCGCCGCCAGGAACTCGATCAGGAACGACACCGGCGCCACCAGCCACGCCGGCGCGATCCGCACCAGGAACAGCGCCGAGCCGAGGCTGATCGGCACGGCGATCGTCAGCGCGATGGCGGAGCTGACGGCCGTCCCGTAGATCACCGGCAGCGCGCCGAACGTCGCCGGGATCGTCTCCATCACCGGCTCGCCGTCGGCGTCGCGGACGATCTTGCCGTCGCGCGTGCGCTGGGTCTTCTCCAGCGCGTTGGGCCGCCACGACGACTCGACGAAGAACCCCGCGCCGAAGGTCTTCATGCTGGGGATGGCCGCGTACAGCAGCACGGCAACGAGCGTCGCCATCATCAGCAGGATCAGCGCGCCGCTGGCGACCGCCAGCCCGTGCAGCGCGCGGTCCGCAAGCTGCCCGCGGCTGCGGCGCGGCTTGGCCGGGGCGATGGTGGCGGGATGAATCGCTTCGATCGTCATCGGTTAAGCTCGCCCGGTCATCTCGCCAACCGCGCGAAAGGATCTCGGGACGGAAACGCCTTTGCTCCGCCCCGAGATCCTTCCCTACCTAAGCTTCGATCCGCGCGTCGCTTCAACGGCCGGTTACGGCACGTGCGTCGCTTACCGCGCCGCGGCCAGCGGCTTGCCGTCCCACGCGAGCGTGGCGATCGCCTCGGCAACCTTCTTCTGCACGCCCTCGCTGAGCGGGGCGTAATCCAGCGAGGCGGCGAGCTGCTGCCCGCCCTGCTGGGTCGTCGCCCAGTTCAGGAAACCGACCATCGCCTTGGCCTTGGCGGCATCCTTCAGGTAGCCCAGGTCCTTGTAGACGATGATGTAGGTGAAGGCGGAAATGGGGTAAGCCTTCTCGCCCGGCTGGTTCCAGATGTTGACCGCCAGCCCCTTGCTCATCTGCTCGAGCGCGCCTTCGCCAGCGGCGGAGACGCTCTCGGGCGACGCCTTGACGAACTTCCCGTCCTTGTTCTTCATCGTCGCGAACGGGATCTTGTTCTGGACCGCGTAGGCCAACTCGATGTACCCGATCGAGCCCTTGGTCTGCTGAACGACCTGGGTAACGCCCTCGTTTCCCTTGCCGCCCTGACCGCCCGGCCACTCGACCTGCTTGGCGCCGCCGACCTTCTCCTTGAACTCATCGCTCTGCGTGGCGAGGTAGCTGGTGAAGACGTAGGTCGTGCCGCTGCCGTCGGTGCGGTGGGCGGACGTGATCGGCATGTCCGGGAGCTTGGCACCTTCGTTGAGCGCCGCGATCTTGGCGTCGTTCCACTTGGTGATCTTGCCGAGGAAGATGTCGGCCACCGTCGTGCCGTCCAGCTTCAACTCGCCCTGGAACTCCGGCAGGTTGTAGGCGACGACCACCGCGCCGGCGACGGTCGGGATCTGGAGGATCTTGTCCTCGCCGCCGACGGCCGCCACTTCCTTCTTGTTCATCGGGGCGTCGCTGGCGCCGAAGTCGACGGTCTTTTCGGTGATTCCCTTGATCCCGCCGCCGGAGCCGATCGACTGGTAATCGATCTTCACTTCCGGGTGCTGGGTCTGATATTCCGTCACCCAGCGCTGGTAGATCGGCGCGGGGAAGGTCGCCCCGGCGCCTTGAAGTCGCACGTCCGCCCGCGCCGCGCCGGCGGTGCTGAGCAGGATGGTGGCGGCGGTGGCCAGGAATCGCATCGGCTGGGTCATTGCCTTGATCATGGGATCCTCCGTTTGTTGTTGTCCCGCAGAAGGATGTACATCCGGCCGATCAATCGCCCGTCAGCGTCCCGTGAAGATTGCGTGAACGGCCGCCCCCGCTGGCCGTCGCAACATCACCACGACCCCATTGCGCGCGACCCATGCTACCGTCACGTCAGCTTCGTATTAAGATTCGGTTAGCCGGACCTCGACCCGCGCCCTTCCTCCCCGGTACGGCCAGAAAGGGCAGGGGCGAGCGCCGGGTTAGGAGGACGATCAACGATTGGGAATGGAACTTGAAACGCACCCAACACCCGCCGTTCGAGTTCCAATCTCCAATCCTCCATGCTTCCCCGCCGACGCTCCGCCCGACCACACGCGCATCGCCCTTGAACCCCTCACCCACGGGACTTACAGTCTTGCCGCGAGTTCGCTAGGGGTGCCACGGCGGGTCGTCCGCCGTCGGCTGAGAAATACCCTATGAACCTGACCCGGTTCGGACCGGCGTAGGGAAGCGACACGGCAACAACCCGTCCCGCCGCCGCCCCTTCCCAAGCGCCTCATCTGGGCCCCGTCATCTTGGGTGCCGTCACCTTTAGTAGCAGCGCCGCCGGAGCTTACGGAGCGAAACATGATCCTGCCGAACCGTCTCGACACCGCCACGTTCCCGTCGCCGGCCGCCGCCTACGAGCTTCCGCCCCTGGGCGATCACCCCTCGACCCTCCGCCAGGGCACCTCCCCCGGCTCCTTCGCCAACCGCGGCCGGGTCGGCACGCCCTGGACCTTCAGCAGCCCCGACGCCCCCGGCATGCCGCAACCGTCGGACAAGACGGCGTGGGACTTCCTGCCCGACGGGTGGAACCTGCTTCAAGGCACGGAGGCACGCAGGCACCAAGGGACGCAGGGCGGGCGAGGCGGCGAAGGCGGCGGGGCGGGGGCCGACGGCTGGTTCGTCTTCACCGATTCCGCCGGCGTCACCCGCGCCGTCCGCCCGCCGGCCGGCTTCTCGCCGGTCACGCAGCTTGAGTCCGCGCGGCTCGGCATCGTCACGCCGCAGATGCGCCGCGTGGCCGAGCGCGAGGGGCACCTCTCGCCCGAGCAGGTGCGCGACGAGGTCGCGAGCGGCCGCATGGTCATCCCCGCCAACGTCAACCACCTGAAGCACAAGCTCGACCCCATGGCCATCGGCCGGGCCAGCAAGACCAAGGTCAACGCCAACATGGGCGCGTCGCCCGTCGCCTCCGACATCGCGCTGGAACTGGAGAAGCTCGACTGGAGCATCCGCTGGGGCGCCGATACCGCCATGGACCTGTCGACCGGCGGCGACCTCAACGCAACGCGCAAGGCGATCGTGGAACATGCAACGATCCCGATCGGCACTGTCCCGATCTACAGCATGATCATCGGCCAGACGATCGAATCCCTCGGCTGGGATGACATCGAGCGCGAGTTGGTCAACCAGGCGGAGCAGGGCGTCGACTACTTCACCATCCACGCCGGCGTCCGCCGCGCCCATCTTCCCTACGTGCGCGACCGCCTGATCGGCATCGTCTCCCGCGGCGGATCGCTGCTGGCCAAGTGGATGATCGTCCACGGGCAGGAGCAGCCGATGTACACCCACTGGGACGCCATCTGCGACATCCTGCGGCGCTACGACGTCACCTTCAGCATCGGCGACGGCCTGCGCCCCGGCGGCCTCGCCGACGCCACCGACCGCGCCCAACTCGCCGAGCTGGAAACGTTAGGCGAGCTCACCGAGCGCGCCTGGCGGCGCGGCGTCCAGGTCATGATCGAGGGACCCGGCCACGTCCCCTTCGATCAGATCGAGTGGAACATGAAGGTCCAGCGCGCCCTCTGCCACGGCGCCCCGTTCTACGTGCTCGGGCCGCTGGTGACTGACATGTTCCCGGGCTACGACCACATCACGAGCTGCATCGGCGCCACCGCCGCCGCCTACCACGGCGCCGCCATGCTCTGCTACGTCACCCCCAAGGAACATTTAGGTTTGCCAAAAAAGGACGACGTCAAACAAGGCTGCGTCGCCTACAAGATCGCCGCCCACGCCGCCGACGTCGCGTTAGGCATCCCGGGCGCCCGTGACCGCGATGACGAGCTGACGAAGGCGAGAGCCGCCCTGAATTGGCAAAAACACTTCGACCTCAGCTTCGACCCCGACCTCGCCCGCGCCTACCACGACGAGGACCTGGACGTCGACACCGACTTCTGCGCCATGTGCGGCCACGACTGGTGCAGCGTCCGCATCTCCAAGGAAATCCAGGAATTCGCCAGCGGCAAGTCCGACGACTACGCCTGGGACAAGCCCCAGCGCAGCGCCCCCCTGACCGAAGACCAGCAACAGCTCCTGGCCGCCCGCGGCAACCTCACCCCCCAGGAGATCCACAAGCTGGCCCACAAGGGCCGAGCCGGAAAGGCCGACTGCCACAGCGACCTGGCGCCCGAACCCGCCAAGGCCAAGCTCGTCCAGCTCAACACGCTGAAGGCCCACGGGGTGGCGGTGAACGAGGCGGGGCTCTGAGGTATACTCCCTGCCATGGTTGCCGCTGGGATCATGATGACGGACGCCGGCCGCCCACGCCGAACAAGGTCGTGCGGCTGATGGGGATCGGGCCGGTGCGCTTCACGGTCGACGACGCCATGGAGATGGTCCGCCGCGGCATCCTGCCTGAGGACTCCACCGTCGAACTGCTGAACGGGGAGCTGGTCTACCGCAACCGGTTTGACCTGCGCGGGAGCGAAATCGTGGAAGGGGGTCAGGCACCACTACGTGGTCGCGACGCTCGCCGGTTTCTCCGATCGCGTCAACACCGCCGCCCGGCACCTGCGCACGCGAAGCACGCTGATCTGCGCCGAAACGCACGCGCCGATCCCCGACGCAGCGATCCTTCGAGGCGCCCTCAACGACTACCGCGACCGGTTGCCGACCGCCGCCGACGCCTGGTGCGTGATCGAGGTGACCGACGCCAGCTACGGGCGCGACGCCGGTGAAAAGCTTGAAGCTTATGCCCGCGCCGGCGTACAGCAGTACGTCATCCTCAACCTCCGAAACCGCACCGCCGAGGTCTACTTGACGCCCGACCGCGCTGCCGGCACCTATCCGCTGCCGCAGATCGTGGCGGCCGATCAGGTGCTGGACCTAAGGGTCGGGGAGGACGAGTTCTTCCAAGTCCCCCTCGCCAACGTGCTGGCGTAAAGCCGCCCGCGGCAACCTCACCCCCAGGAGATCCGCAAGCTCGCCCGCAAGGGCCGCGCCGGAAAGGCCGACTGCCACAGCGACCTCACCTCCGAAATCATCAGCGTACGATGAGCGGCCATGGGACTAACGCCCCAAGGGGGGCAGAAATCAATAACCCGCGTGGCCGGTCCGCGAACGCGAGGGCCACGCCGAACGTGCCGAGCACGTAGAGCGCTCCGCCGAACGCGCTCGCAGCGCATCAAGACGTCCGCCATTATCCGCCCGCGATGGCGCCGATGATGACGAACGGCTCGGCGCCTGACGTCACCTGCTCTGGCAGCGGGGCGTCGGGCGGGTCGTGGGAGAGGTCTTCTTGGCAGGCGAAGAAGCGGACCAGCGGCCGGCGGCGCTGCGTGGCGTGGTCGCGGACGACGCCGCGCAGCGTCGGGTAGCGGGCCTCGAGCGCGTCGAGGACCGTGCGCTGCGTCGGCGGGCCGGCGGCGGCGGGGACGTCCACCCGCACCTCGCGCGGCGCGCCGGCGAGGGATTGCAGGTGTTGGGGGAGCAGCACGCGGATGGTCATCGCAGCGTTTGCACCTCGACCGACATGACCGACGGAAGGTCGCGCACGATCGGCCCCCAGGTGTCGCCGCCGTTGGTTGAGGCGTACACCTGCCCCCCGGTGGTGCCGAAGTAGATGCCGCATTCGTCGAGCGTGTCCACGCACATGGCGTCGCGCAGGACGTTGACGTAGCAGTCGCTCTGCGGCAGGCCGCGGGTGAGCGGCTCCCACTCGTTGCCGCCGGTGCGGCTGCGGTAGACGCGCAGCTTTCCCTCGGGCGGGTAGTGCTCGCTGTCGCTCTTGATGGGCACGACGTAGACCGTCTCCGGCTCGTGCGCGTGAACGTCGATGGGGAAGCCGAAGTCGCTCGGAAGGTTGCCGCTGACCTCGCGCCAGTTCTCGCCAGCGTCGTCGCTGCGCATCACGTCCCAGTGCTTCTGCATGAACAGCGTCTTGGGGCGCGACCGGTGCAGCGCGATGCGGTGGACGCAGTGGCCGACCTCGGCGTTGGGGTCGGGAATGTACTGCGAGCTGAGCCCGCGGTTGATCGGCTTCCAGGTTTCGCCGCCGTCGTCGGTGCGGAAGGCGCCGGCGGCGGAGATGGCGATGAAGATCCGCCGCGGGTCGCTCGGGTCGAGCAGGATGGTGTGCAGGCACATCCCGCCCGCGCCCGGCTGCCACTTCGGGCCGGAGCCGTGCTTGCGCAGGCCGGACAGTTCGCTCCAGTTCTTGCCGCCATCGGTGGAGCGGAAGATGGCCGCATCCTCGACGCCGGCGTAGACGGTGTCCGGGTCGCTCAGCGACGGCTCAAGGTGCCAAACGCGCTTGAACTCCCACGGGTGCGCCGTGCCGTCGTACCACTGGTGCGTGCCGGCGACGCCGTCGTAGACGAACTTGTTGCTCTCGGCCTTGGGCGATCCGTCGGGCGCGGTGGTCGGCTCGCCGGCGGGGGTGCCGGGCTGTTCCCAGGTTTTGCCGCCGTCGTTGGACCGCTGGATGATCTGCCCGAACCAGCCGCTGGACTGCGAGCAGTAGATGCGGTTCGGGTCTACCGGCGACCCCTTCGCGTGGTAGATCTCCCACCCGGCGAAGTGCGGGCCGCTCACGTCCCACTTCTCTCGCTTGCCGTCAGACGTAAGGATGAACGCGCCCTTTTTGGTGCCGACCAGGACCCTGACAGAACTCATGCCTTCTCCCTGCAAAGTGGTGCGGGCGACGCGCGGGCGCCACCGTTCGATTAACGGGCGGCCACGGCTAGCCCTCGTACGCCTGCTGTAGCGCGCGGAGGTCGAGCTTCGTCATCTGGAGCAGCGCCTGCATCACGCGGTTGGACCTGGCGGGATCGGGATCGGTCATCATCCTGGCGATCTGCGTCGGGACGATCTGCCACGACAGGCCGAACTTGTCCTTGAGCCAACCGCATCGCTGCGCCTTGGGGTCGCCGCCGGCGGATAGCTTGTCCCAGTAGTGGTCCAACTCGTCCTGGCTCTCGACGTTGACCTGGAGCGAGATTGCCTCGTTGAAGCGGAACATCGGCCCGCCGTTCAGGGCGGTGAACGACTGGCCGTCAAGCTCGAACACGACGGTCAGGGCTGAGCCCTTCGGCCTGCCCGCCGCTTGGGCGGCGGCGTCGCCGTAGCGGCTGACCTTGCCGATCCGGGAGTTGGGGAAGATCGACGTGTAGAACGTCGCCGCCTCTTCCGCCTGGCTGTCGAACCACAGGCACGGTGCGATCTTGTTCATGCTCTCCCTCCTGATGATGCCCGCGCGGCCGTGCGGCGACGCGGCGCGTTGGCTAGCTTTGCGGCAGCCCCTTCGGGTCCATCCAGATGAGTTCCCAGATGTGGCCGTCCGGGTCCTCGAAGCCGTGCTGGTACATGAAGCCGTAGTCCTTCGGCTCGGCGTACGACGCGCCGCCGGCGGCGGTCGCCTTGGCGACCATCTCGTCCACGGCGGCGCGGCTCTCGCACGTGAGGGCGACCAGCACCTCGCTGCTCTTGCTGGCATCGGCGATCTGCTTCGGCGTGAACTTCTGGAACTTCGCCTCGGTCAGGATCATGACGTAGATGTGTTCCGACACGACCATGCAGGCGGCCGTCTCGTCGGTGAACTGCGGGTTGTTCCTGAATCCGACGGCCTCGAAGAACGCCATCGACCGCTTGAGGTCCTTGACCGGCAGGTTGACGAAGATGCTGGTGGACACCGGTGATTCTCCTTCCGCTGAACGAGCGCGCCGCTACCGACGCAGGGGCACGAGCGCGCGGAGCCGCGCGTCGCGCAGGTACAGCCCCGTCCAGAGCAGCGCGCCGAACAGGACGGGGAAGAGGATCGAAAACGCGCCCTGCCCGGCGTGAACGTGCGTCGCCACCGCGCCCCCGAGGTAGCCGGTCAACAGGATCGCGCCCAGCACCGCGGTCGAGGGGACCAGGTACAGCACCGTGGAGGCGAGCAGCACGATGCCAATCGGGACAATGCTGCTCTCGCGGAAGCCGAGTTCGACGGTCGCCTTCACCACCGGCTCGGGCTTGGCCAGCTTCATCGCGCCGTCCATCAGCAGGAACAGCGCGGGCAACCCGCCGATGATGCGGCCGGCCCACGTGCCCCGCCGGGAGGCGGGTGCGGGGGCAGACGCGGCCGGCGTGTGCGACCGCTGCCCCACGAGCGCTTGCTCGCGCGGCTCCATGACCATGTTCATTGATTGACCCCTGCGCGTGGCGGGCGTCGCGCGCCCGCGGACCCACTCCGCCGCTCTATTCTGGCCGAGCGATCAAGCCTTTGCCAGGTATTCGCCTAGCTGGTCGAACGTCCCCGTCCAGCCCATCCGCATGCTGTCGTGGCTGGCGTCGAACGTCTGGCGCTCCTCGGGCGAGGCGTTCAGCGCCAGTGCCGCCTGGGTCACCGTGGTCCGCCCGGCGGTTTCGGTCAACGTCGTGGTCGAGAGCATTTCCAGCGGCCAGGTCGCGGCGAACGGCGCCCGTACCACGCCGCCGTGCTGGTCCGAGAATGAGCTGACCAGCACGATCCGCTCGGGCGGGACGATCTCGCGGTAGACGAACTTTCCCCACATCTCCGCGCCCCCGGCCGATCGCAGGCAGTAGTGGAACGCGCCGCCGGGGCGGAGGTCCAGGGCCGCGACCGGCATGGCGAAGCCCTTCGGGCCGAACCACTGCATCAGGCGTTCGCGCTCCGTCCACGCCTTCCAGACCAGCTCCCGCGGCGCGTCGAACTCGCGCGAGATCATGAACGCCGCTCCCGGCGCGTTCGGTGCGCTGGACTTGGGCTCGACCGAGGATGTCACGTTTTGGCTCGCGTCGCTCATTGGATCATTCTCCCATTACGGCGGCGAGCTGTCGCTTTGCTTCCGGTCGCTCGGCGGGCCGCGCTTCCACGATCGACTTCATGGCGGCCAGACCCTTCTCGAAGTCGGCGCCCACCATCTTGTCCATGTTCATGAACATGCAGAACGCGCGGCATGCGAAGCCGCTGTTGCCCTCCATGCTCCAAGTCACTGCCGTCCGATCGCCGGCCGGCGTGAACGTGAACTCGGCGGTATTGCTGGCGGCGTAGGGCTTGAGGAATTCCAGCCGGATGTTCACCCGTTCGCCCGGGCGGCTCTCGGTGATCGTCATGGCGCCTTCGCCGACCTGGCGGTTGCCCGACCAGCGATAAGTGGCGCCCGTTCCCGCGGCCGCCCCTTCGTACCGTTGCTTCATGTCAGGGTCGCGCTTCGCCCACGGCGACCACGCCTGCCAATTGTGAAAATCGTTCACCTGCTCGAACACCGCCGACGCGGGCGCCGACATGGTGGCCGTGCGCGCGATGCGGAAGCGGGGCGATTTCAGGGCGACGATGATAACGAACACGGCCACAATCGCGGCTGCGAAGCTGAGACTGTAGATGAGCATGGACCGTCTCCTTTTCTCAAAACACGTCGTCTGCGGGCGAGCGTCACGCGCCGGCGGCGTCACTTGCCCTTGGCGCGCCGCTCGCTTTCGAGGCGCTGGGCTATCTCGGCAATGCGCTGGAGGTAGAAGTTCCAGCCGTGGTCGACGCCTTCCACGAAGTCCTTTTCCAACTGCCCGTAGGCGCGGTGCCTGAAGTTCAGCCGCGTGCCGCCGACGCCCTCGTCGGCGCTCAGCCGGTACTGCACGTGGTTGATCGCCGGGTACGACATGAACATCGGCCCGGAGAGCTCGAGCAGCGTTGGCGGCTTGATGACCTGGACGTGCCCCCAGAAGTGCCCGGCGTTGTCGCCGAGGTCGCGCCACCAGCGCCCGCCGGGCCAGAGCTCGAGCTTCATCGGGAACGGCTTGCCGCCGGGCATCTGCCCCTCGGGCCCGACCTGGGCGAGCACCGCCTGGAAGGCGATGTTGATCGGGGCGGCAATCGCCACTTCGCGTGAGAAGTCCAGCGACTGGAACTCCGGATCTGTGCGCGCCGCCCCCTTCGGGGCCTGCGTCGCTTGCGTGGGTTGCGTGGTCTGCGTGGGCATGGTCATCGCTCCTTGTCCGGGTTGTGCTTGTCGGTCGCCGGCGCGGTTCCCGGGCCGCCCGCGGCGCGTTCCCTGGCGACTCGCTCGGCGGTCGCCTTGATTCGGTCGAGGTGATCGTTCCAGAATTGCTCGTAGTGCTTCACCCAGTCGTGCACGGGTTTGAGCTCCCTTGCGTTGAGCCGGTAGAGGCGGCGCTGGCCGTCCTTGCTGACCGAGACGATCCCGACCTTGCGGAGCACGCCCAGGTGCTTGGAGACGTCCGGCTGCCGCATGCGCAGCGTCCGGACCAGCGCGCCGACCGGTCGGGCGCCGTCCCGCGCCAGCGCGTCGATCAGCGCCCGCCGCCGGGGCTCGGCGATGGCGTTGAACACATCGGACGTCGTCGCCGCACGAGCCATCGGGCGCAACTGTATTCCATCATGGGAATATGTCAAGGTAAATCTTGCGGATCGCCGGGCGCGCGTCGGCGTTGGCGAGGCGGCGGGCAGGAGGGTAGCTTGGTCCCGCGTGCGGAGATTCAACGGATGCGAACAGAGGGGGCCGCGTGACGCGCTGGGTGTTCTTCCATATCGCCGTCTTGGTGGCGACAGGCTTTGGCGGCGGCGGCGCGGCGTGCGTGCAAGCGCAGGTGCCGCCCTCGACGCAGCAGCAGGGTGCTGCCGGTGGTGGCGGCGCGGAGGCGGACGCGATGTGGTGCTATATCGGTACGACCGGCGGGCGGGCGCCCAACCAGATCAAGGGGATCTACGTCTGCAAATTTGATCCGGGGACCGGAGAGTTGACGCCGCCCGAACTGGCGGTCGAGGCGAGGGCGCCGTCGTTCGTCGAACTTCACCCTAGCGGCAAGTTCCTCTACGCCACGCGCGAGGCCAGCGGCGGGATGGGAACGGCCGCCTACGCGATCGACCGCGCGACCGGCAAGCTGTCGCCGCTGAACGAGCAGCCCTCGGGCGGGCGCGGTCCGTGCTTCGTCGGGCTGGACGCGACCGGGAAAGTGCTGCTCGTCGCCAACTACGGCAGCGGGCACCTCGCATCGCTGCCGGTGGGCGAGGACGGGCGGCTCGGCGAGCCCGCGAGCATCGTGCAGGATCAGGGGAGCGGCCCCGTCACCCGGCGGCAGGAGGGCCCGCACGCGCACTCGTTTGCGCCAGACCCGTCCAACCGGTTCGCGCTCGCGTGCGACCTGGGCACCGATCATGTCCTGGTCTTCAAGCTGGACCCGGCAACGGCGAAGGTGTCGGCCAATGACCCGCCCTTCGCGAACGTGCCGCCCGGCGGCGGGCCGAGGCACTTCGCGTTCCACCCGGGTGGGAAGTTCGTCTACGTCATCAACGAGCTGGCCAACACGATGACGACCTTTGCCTGGGACGGGGAGCGCGGCGCGCTG
Organism: Tepidisphaeraceae bacterium; assembly: GCA_035634055.1. Classification (GTDB taxonomy): domain Bacteria; phylum Planctomycetota; class Phycisphaerae; order Tepidisphaerales; family Tepidisphaeraceae; genus JAICTV01. The sequence continues at coordinate 14,724 of DASQDR010000002.1, forward strand.
AGCGCGGTGCAGACCATCTCAACCCTGCCCGTCGACTGGACGGATGGCGGCAGCGCCGCCGAGGTGCGCGTGCACCCGAGCGGCAAGTTCGTCTACGGCTCCAACCGCGGGCACGACAGCATCGCAATTTTCTCCATTGAGCCCGCCAGCGGAAAGCTTACTCCCACGGGCCACGTCAAGACGGGCGGCAGTTGGCCGCGGAACTTCAACCTCGACCCGACCGGCAAGTGGCTGATCGTCGCCAACGAGCGGACGAACGATTTGGTCGTGTTCAAGATCGATCAGGAGACGGGCGCGCTCGAGCCCACGGGCGAGCGGGCGGCGGTGCCGTCGCCATCGTGCGTGCGGTTCCTGAAGTAGCCGCCGGGCCGTGATCCGCGTGCCGACTTCGTGGTTTCGGGGTAGCCGCGTTGCTGCCGTGCCCTCGGCGCGTCGCTGTCGCCCGGCAAGGCGGCGGCTAGCGGACGTCGAGGTGGTACGCGCCGCTCAGCGGCTCGTCGTCCAGCAGGAGCGGGATCATCCAGCGCAGGTTGGGGATGACGTTGTGCGGCAGGGCGGCGGCGGGGTGGATCTCAAGGGGTTCGTCAGTCATCGTGCGGGCGTCGTCGATGGGGCCGAAGGCGCGGAAGAAGTGCCCGCGCCACGGAATGCCCGAGCCCGCGTCGTCGCGGCCGCTGAGTATTAGGGCCTCGTGCCAGTCGTCGATTTCCAGCGCCGCCTCTTCCCGGAACTCGCGGCGCATGGCATCGAGCGGCGACTCGCCCGGCTCCAGCTTTCCGCCGATCCCGTTGAGCTTCCCCGCTTGCCACGCCGGCCGCCCCTTTCGGATCAACAGCACGCGCGCTCGGTCGGGGGAGAAGAGGAACCCGCAGGCATAACTCTGCATCGGCGGCGAGTGTACGCGAGCGGGCAACGGTGGGAAATCCGCGCCGGCCGAGGGGGCGCGGCTCAAACCCAGCATCGGCCAGGAGCGGCCCCGCGTCAAAACTTGCGGGGTTGGCAACGCGGGCTTGGTGGGTACATTGCGCGGCGGCGGGGGGAGGATTCACGAACGAGGTGCGCGATGAGGAGCCGATGGATTTGGGCGCTGTCCGCGGCGCTGGCGGTGACCGGTTGCGCGGGGCCGTCCAAGCAGGAGGGTGACGACGCCGACAGCAGGGAGACGAAGGAGGTGGAGATCCGCCAGGACCAGCTCCCCGCCGCCGTGCGCGCCGGGTTCCAGCGTGATTATCCCAATGCGAAGATCGACGAGGCGAAGAAGGAGACCTACGCCAACGGCACGATCCATTATGAAATTGAGTTCAAGGACGCCGCGGGGAAGGAGCAGGAGACGGAGTACACGGCCGAAGGGGAACGCCTGGACGAGCATTGACCGGGGGTTAGCGCAGCGACGAGGCGACGAGGGGAATCGGGGAGAGGAAGAGGGGGGTGAATGACGGCGACGAAGCCGCCGCGGAGTTGATCTTGCGTCCCGCGCGCCTGCCGCGCGTGGCGGCGCGGCTGTCTGAGGCGCGGGCGACTGAACTCGCCATCGCCGGCTGCGGCGCGGTCGCCGGCGCGCTTTGCGCGCCTGGGGTCGCGCAGCGCGTGCCTGCCGATGGCGTCGTGCAACACCTGTTGAGGTACGCCGCCGGTGGTTTCTGGTGCGCCGTGATGGCCGGTGCGATGGCCGCGTTCGTCGTCCGCTCTGGACGGTGCAGGGCGAGGAGGTCAGCACCGACCTGGCGCGCGCGCCAAGCGCCGCGTTTTGTTCCTGCTCCCGACGTTTCGGGCGACCTCGTCCGGAACCTGCTCGACCTGCTCGCCTCGCTGGCGTCACTGCTGGCGCTGGGCGCGGCAGTCATCCGGGCGGCATGGGCGCGGCGACAGTTGGAGCGGGACGGCGGCGGCGACGCGTGCCTGCGCTGCCACTACTCCCTGCTGGGCCTGCCCGAACCGTGCTGCCCGGAGTGCGGTCTACCGTTCGCCCCCGCGAAGCTCGCCCGCCTGCCCCGCGCTTGATCCCGCCGCGCCGCGCGCTCGTTGACCGCTTGCGCTCCATCACTATCGTCAGCTTGACGTTTCCTTTCCGGGAGGTGGTCGCGTGGCGGGTCAAGCACTGATCGTCTGGGGCGGTTGGGACGGGCACCAGCCGAAGGAAGTTAGCGAGATCTTCCGCCGCGTGCTGAGCGAGGACGGGTTCGACGTTGAGTTGAGCAACACGCTCGATTCGTTCAACGACGAGCAGAAGCTCCGGCAGCTCGACCTGATCGTCCCGGTGTGGACCTTCGGCTCGCTCAGCAACGATCAGCAGAACGCGCTGTGCGCGGCCGTGCGCGACGGGGGCGTCGGGATCGCCGGGTGCCATGGCGGAATGTGCGATGCCTTTCGCACATCCTGCGAATACCAGTTCATGACCGGCGGGCAGTGGGTGGCGCACCCCGGCAATGACGGCGTGCGCTACACGGTCAACATCCGCGTGAACGACCACCCGGTCACGCGCGGGATCGAGAGCTTCGAGGTCGCCTCCGAGCAGTACTACATGCACGTCGATCCTGGCATCAAGGTGCTGGCGGACACGATCTTCCCCGCGCCCGGCGCCGACGGGCCGCACGTGCCGAACGGGCGGACGGTCATGCCGGTGTTGTGGACCAAGATGTACGGCAAGGGCCGGGTCTTCTACAGCTCCCTCGGGCACTCCGCCGCCATCGTCGAGGCCGAGCCGCACCTGACGATTATACGGCGAGGGTTTCGCTGGGCGGCGAGGGAAGCTGACCACGCCCGCATATGACAGGCTGACAAAGGTGACAAAACCGGAGAAGTCGGTCTGCTTCGCCACCTTGTCACCCCTTCACCTTGTCACCTTGTCATGGCCGACGCCGAGCCGCATTTGCTCGCCGCCAAGCGTCCGCTTAAAACTTCCCGCGGCGATGGTGATCACGATCGACGGGCCGGCTGGCACGGGAAAATCTTCGGTGGCGCTGGCGCTGGCCGAGCGGTTGGGGTTTGACTTCCTCGACACCGGAGCGATGTACCGCGCGCTGGGGCTGGAGGCGCTGCGGCGCAGCGCCAACCTGGAGGAGCCGCGCGAGCTGACCTACATCGCCCGGCACGTGCGGATCGACTTCGACTGGTCGAAGCACCCGCCGGGCGTGGTGCTCAACGGCGATTCGGTCGGGCACCTGCTGCGCGGCGGAGAGGCGACCCGGGCAGCCAGCTACGTCGCGGTGGTGCCGGCCATCCGCGAGATGCTCGTCGCCCAGCAACAGCGGATCGGCTCGGATCGCGAGAATTTGGTGACCGAGGGACGCGACCAGGGAACGGTCGTCTTCCCGTCGGCGGAGTTCAAGTTTTACCTCGACGCCACGCCGCAGGAGCGCGCCCGCCGCCGCGCGGCGCAGCTTCGCGCCCGCGGCGAGATCGTGGACATCAACGAGATCCTCGTGCAGATCGTCGCGCGCGACACGCGCGACAAGAGCCGCGCGGTCGGGCCGCTCTCGGTCCCGCCGGACGCGGAGGTGATCGACACCACCAAGCTGTCGCAGGATCAGGTCGTGGACCACATGGTCGCGCGCGTGCGGCAGCAGGCGGGCGCGGCGCGATGAGGACCGACGCCCCGACCGTCAGCCCCGAGCCCGCGCCGGCCGACGCCGCGGGCGGCGCGGCGGCGGCGGCAGTCCGCGCGCCGTGGCTGTACAAGACCGGGCGGGTCATCTGCCGCGTCTTCACCAGCGTCGCCTTCGACCTGAAGGTCTACGGCAAGCACCACATCCCGCGCGCTGGCGGGGTGCTGATCGCCGCCAACCACCAGAGCTACCTCGACCCGATCCTCGTCGGCTCGCAGCTCCCCCGCGCGCTCAGCTTCATGGCCAAGAGCGAGCTGTTCGAGAACCGGTACTTCGGCTGGCTGATCCGCAACCTCAACGCCTTCCCCGTGCGGCAGGGCGAGGGGGACGTCGGGGCGGTCAAGGAGACGATTCGCCGGTTGCAGGAAGGGCACGCGCTGACGATCTTCCCGGAAGGCGCGCGGTGCGGCGACGGCGACTTGCAGCCGATCCAGCCGGGCATCGCGCTGATCGTCCGCCGGGCCGGCGTGCCGGTGGTGCCGTGCGTGATCGACGGCTCCTTCCGCGCCTGGCCGAAGCACCGCAAGCTCCCGTTGTCGCACCCGATCCGCCTGGCGTTTGGCCCGCCGATGCACCTGGCGGACCTGAAGGGCCCGGAGATCGTCAAGCGGCTGGACGCGGCGTTGCGGACCATGTTCCTCGACCTTCGCGCGCGCGAGGCGGAGCTGGCGGCGGCCGCCGCCGCGCAGGGCGGGGCGACGCGGCATCCGGCGCCCACGCGGTCGCGCTCGCACCCGGACGGCTAACCATGCCCGACCATGATGACTCGCTCTGCGCGCTGCTCGAGCTGGCGCTGAAGTTCCGCGACGAGCGGGAGTGGAAGCAGTTCCACAACTTCAAGGATCTCGCCGTCACGCTGTCACTGGAGTCGGCCGAGGTGCTCGAGCACGCGCAATGGAAAACCGTCGCCGAGCTGGAGGCGTACCTCAAGACGCACAAGGAACACGTGGCCGACGAGCTGGCCGACGTGCTGCACGTCCTGCTCCTGCTGGCGGAACACGCGGGGGTGAACCTCGCCGATGCCTTCCGCGAGAAGCTGAAGAAGACGGCGAAGAAGTACCCGGTGGAGAAGGCGCGCGGCTCGGCGAAGAAGTACACCGACCTGTAACGACTGGCAGAAACGGGAGCGGCAAGCCGGCGCAGCGTCAGTTCCCCCTGGCCGGCACCTCCACCACCACGCGCGTCCCCTTCCCGCGCGCCGAGGTGATCTGCACCGACCCGCCGAGCGCCTTGAGCCGCTCGCGCAGGCTGAAGAGCCCGAAGCCGCCCGTGTCGGTCGCCTGCCCGAGGCGCTTGGAGGAGAACCCGCGCCCGCGGTCGGTAACGATGACCTGCACCGCGTTGCCCGCCCGCTTCACCGCCACGTGCGCACGGTTCGTCCGCGCGTGCTTCACCACGTTCCAAAGCAGCTCCTGCACCGCGCGGTAAAGCAGGCGGAGCATGTCCTCGTCCAGCGGCTTGGGCTTGCCGTCGTCGCTCGTGCGCACCTGGAGCCCGTGCGACGCCATCTGCTGCTGCACCCAGTCGATGGCGGACCGCACCTCGCCGCCGGCCAGCATCATCGGGCTGAGGCTGTACATCATCGTGCGCGTCATGCGCAGCACGTCCTCGATGCACGCGACCGCCTCGTTAAAGGCGGGCGGGCGGTGGTCGCCGTAGGCGGCGCCGGCGGTGCCGAGCTTCATCCGGCAGACCGCCAGCGTCTGCGCCAGATTGTCGTGCAGGTCCGCCGCCAGCACGTCCCGGGCGCGCTGCTCGGCGTTGCTGAGCTCCAGCGCCAACGAGCGCAACCGCTGCTGTTGGTCCAGCAGCTCCGCCGTCCGCTCGGCCACCCGCTGCTCGAGCGACTGGTTCAGCGCGCTCACCTGGTCGAGCAACTGCTTCTGCTCCGTCCGGTCGCGCATGATCTTGGCGAAACCGATGATCTTCCCGTCGTCGCCGGTCAGGCGGATCATCATCCCGCTGCCCCAGAACCGCGACTTGTCCTTGCGGACGTGCCAGCGCTCATTAATCGCCCGCCCGTCGCGCCGGGCCACGCGGAGCTCCTTGATGTGTTCCCCCGCGGCGATGTCCTCTGGGGTGAAAATGATCGATCCCTGGTGGCCGATCACCTCCTTTTCGCGGAACTTCAGCAGGTTCTGCGAGCCGGCGTTCCACATCCGGATGTGGTTGTGGGGGTCGAGGATGAAGATGGCGTAGTCGCGCACCTCCGCCACCAGCAGCTTGGCCAGCGACTCGGCGGATGGGAGCTGGCTTAGCTTGGACTTGGGCGTGCGGGGCATGAGGCTCCGGTGCAGTGTAGCGGGGCACCGAATGGGATAACACGCGCGGCGCGGCACGAGAAGGCGGAAAAGCCGTGGCGGCGCGCTTACCATGGGGCCAACCCTTGAGGAGGTCGGATGCGTTTGATGACGACAGCGGTGTTCGTGTTAACCTGGATCAGCGCCTCCGCGCTGCTGGCGGCGGCAGCGGCGACGCCGGCGGCAGCGGCGACGCAATCGCCCAAGATCTCGCTCCGCCAGGTCGTCAAGGGGCTGAGCAGCCCGGTCGAGGTGGTGACCGACGGCACCGGGCGGACCTTCGTCGTCGAGCAGCCCGGCCGCATCCGCCAGTTCACGCCGGCGGGGCAGCTCACGGCAAAGCCGTACCTCGACATCTCCGACCACGTCACCCACCAGGGCGAGTGCGGGTTCCTCGGTGTCGCCTTTCATCCCAATTTCAAGACCAACGGCTTTTTCTACGTCAACTACACCACCGGCCGCGGCAGGACGCTGCGCACGGTGATTTCCGAGTTCCGCGCTGCCTCCCCTGGGGAGGACGGCGTGGACGCGAAGACCGAGCGGGTGATCCTCGAGATCCGCCAGCCGTACTCGAACCACAACGGCGGGCAGGTCGCCTTCGGCCCGGACGGGATGCTCTACATCGGTATGGGTGACGGCGGCTCGGCCAACGATCCGCAGAACCGCGCGCAGAACCCGCAGGAGCTGCTCGGCAAGATCCTCCGCATCGACGTGGCGCCGCGCGAGAAGTACGCTGTCCCGCCGGACAACCCGTTCGTCGGGCAGTCCACCTTCCGCCCGGAAATTTGGGCCTGGGGCCTGCGCAACCCGTGGCGGTTCCGCTTCGACCGCAAGACTGGCACGCTATTCACCGGCGACGTCGGGCAGAACCAGTACGAGGAGATTCACGTCATCGAGAAGGGGGGCAACTACGGCTGGCGCATCCGCGAGGCGATGCACCCGTTCCGCGGCAACGAGAAGCCGCCGGTCGCCGCGAAGTTGATCGACCCGATCGCCGAGTACGGCCGCGACAAGGGCGGCAGCGTCACCGGCGGCGTCGTCTACCGCGGCAAGCAGTTCCCCGCGCTCGAAGGCATCTACTTCTACGCCGACTACGTCTCCGGCCGATTCTGGGGCCTGAAGTATGACAGCGGCAAGGTGCTCGCCAACCACGAGCTCACCGTCACCGTCAACGGCAACCCCACCCTCAACCGCGTCCAACCCTCCGGCTTCGGGGAAGACCCCGACGGCGAAATCTACGTCTGTGATCACAGCCACGGCGTCGTGTACCAGATCGTGGCGGAGTGACCGTGGACGTCAACGGCTTGGCTGCTGCTCCCAGTCCTCAATCAACAGGCCTGGCACCCGCCCGAATTCGCCGGTGTTGTGGGTGACGAGGGTGACGCCATTCCGACCGCGATGGCGGCGATCAACAAATCGTTGGGCCCGATGCGCTGGACGCGCAGGGCCGGGGCGGTTCGGATCGTCGCGTACGCGTCGGCCGCGGCATCATCGAAAGGCAGGGAAGTGAACGGCGCGAGGAAGGTATCCTGAAGCTGGCGTGTCCCGGGGCGGGTCATTGCTTCGCGCGGCGCCGTAGTAAAGCTCGGCCTTGACCGCCGAGCAACGAGCAGGTCCGCCGGCGGCGTTTGTTGCAGCCGCGATTGAAGGTTCGGCGCCCGGCCGTTGAGGTACCGGATACACGCGTTCGTATCCAGCAGCCATTTCATTCCACCGCCTCGCGCTCCTGCAACTCGCCCTGTTCGTGGCGCTCCAGCCCGAGGCCCGCGCACGAGCCGTAGGTTCTCTGCACGAACCGCGTCCACTCGTTGGCGTCGCCCAGAGCGGCGACCGCGGCAATGACGCGTTCGATGGTGACGGTGACGTCGGCCCCCGCGTGCTCCGGCGTCAGGGAGATGCGCAGCGTCAACACGCCGTCCGCATCGACCCGTGATCGCAGTTGAACCGGCTTTGCCATCGCCGCGGCACCTCCGGGCGGATCATACTCGGCGGCCGCGCCTATTTCTCCTCGATCGTGATCTTCTTGATCGCCACCGGGTTCTTCGGGCGGTCCTGCGCGCCCTTGGGCGCATTGGCGATCTTGTCGATCACTTCCAGTCCGCTGGTGGCCTTGCCGAAGGCGGTGTACTGGTTGTCGAGGTGGGGGGAGCGGGCGTGCATGATGAAGAACTGGCTGCCGGCGCTGTTCGGGTCGGCGGTGCGCGCCATCGAAAGCACGCCGCGGTCGTGGGGGGTGGAGTTGAACTCCTGCTTGAGCTTGTACCCCGGCCCGCCGGTGCCGGTGCCGGTGGGATCGCCGCCCTGGATCATGAAGCCGGGGATGACGCGGTGGAAGATGACACCCTCGTAAAACCCCTCGCGGGCGAGGAAGACGAAGGCGTTGACCGTCTGCGGCGCGACCTTCGGCCAGAGCTCGGCCGTGATCGTGCCCTCGGTCGTCTCAATGGTGGCGGTGTAGCTCTTGCCGGGGTCGAGGTTCTGGTTGGCGGGGGCGCTGTACTGCTTGGCCATGGCGGTCTCCGTGGGGTTGTAAGTGCGGGCACACCCTCGCCTTGGGCCGGCGTGATGTCAAGCCGCGGAGGCGCGGCGGGCTGAGGGAAGCCTGGGCGTCACCCAGGGGCCCGCACGGGTTGAAAATCGCCAGGAAACGCGGTCAGCGTTGCGGCGTCTTTACGGGTGGTGCCGCCGGGCGGCGCGACGTCACGTCAGAAGGCGCGGGTTATTTGTCACTGCCCATTGCTCGCACGCGAGGAGCCGAATCCGCTGCGGCAGTTGGCGGCGAAGCGTCCGTCGCGGCGGGCGGATGAGCCTTTAGCGTTGATGACGGCAGGGGCGTTACCGCCGGCAACTTCGCTCACGCTCTCGGCGCGGCGGCGAAGGGAATCATCAATCGTTTCCGCGGGTGGTGGCCGATCAATGCAAAGGCGGCGCAGAAATGACCTGCGC
>DASQDR010000003.1:0-15599 GCA_035634055.1 Tepidisphaeraceae bacterium
AGGTCCACCAGCGCGTTCTTCCACGTCTGGAGCATGGCCAGCGCCATGCACTCGTCCTGGCTGACGGCGACGTCGAAGCGGATCCCCCCCTTGAACGGCCCGCGGGCGCCGTTGTGCTGGGCGCGGTAGCCGGTGAAGACCTGGATCGAGCCGTTGTCCATCCGCACCGGGCACGAGACCGTGAGCACGCGCTTCGGAGTGGTCAGCACCATCCGCCAGGCCTCGTCCAGCTTCATCGTCTGGTAGACGCGGTCGAAGTACAGGTGCGCGTTCTGCCAGAACGACGAGTGCCGGTGGGTCGTCGGCGCGAGGCGATCCGTCTGGGCAGCGGTCATGGCTGAATCTTACTGCCGGGCGGGGCAAAGGGAATGAAACCGCGGAGGAACGCGGATGGATGCGGAGGAACGCGGATGACCGCGCATGGATGCGGATGGATTAGCGTGAACGCGAGACGTTCAAGTGCGAGCGTCCACAGCAACGCAAACGCGCCGCCGCCGCCGCCGCCGCCGCCGCCGCTCTACGTGCAATATCTCCGTGCCGATCCGCGTTGATCCGCGTTCGTCCGCGGCTCGCCGTTACCGGCTCTGCCGGCGGATGGTCATATCAAAGTTTTTGACCATCGACTTGTACATGGTCCAGACGACCAGCGCGTAAGCGCCGGTCGCGATCCAGGAGAAGATCAGGACGATGATGCGGCCGGTCGCCCAGTCGCCGCTGTTGGGCTGGAAGAGGCGGCCGCCGTAGCGGGAGGGATCGATCAGGATCGTGAGGATGGTGAAGGGGCTGAAGCTGCCGACGACGAGGCTCGCCTCGCCGGCGCGGAAGCCGTCGAGCGCGCTGTAGCCGCACCACCCGAGCCCGGCGCACAGGCCCAGCACGATCCCCACGCTGCTCATCACCGCCCGCACGGTCGTGCGGCAGCGCAGCGACATCTGCATGCCCAGGATGCTGGCGAACGCGGCGACGATGATCAGCAGCCCGGGCAGGATCAGCACCGCCTCGGGGAAGACGATCCACTGGAAGCTCACCTCGTCGTCCGACACCGCGTAGCGCAGCGCGTCCTGGCCGATGAAGATCACCGCGCTCACGACCGGCACCGCCACCAGCGGCAGCACGTAGCTCACCAGCCCGCGCAGCTTGCCCCAGATGTAGTAGCGGCTGGTGATGGGGGTGGTCAGCAGCAGGTCGAGCGAGCCGTCCTCCTTCTCGCGCGTGACGGTGCTGGCGGCGGCGTTGGTGACGATCAGCAGGATGACGGCGAACTCCACGATCACCGACCCGAGCAGGAAGCTGCGCGTGTCGGCGGCGCTGAGCCGGCGGTTGACGTCGGCCAGGTCGATGCTCGTCAGCACGGTGCTGCCGGGGCTCACCGTCCCCTTGCTGACGACCTGGTAGCGCCCCTTGAGCTGGTCGGGCGTCGCCTCGTTCTTGTTCAGCGTGATGGTCAGGTTGGAGCGCGAGAGGTTGTAGGTGGTGGCCTTGTCGCCGTTGTTGATCGCCAGCGTGCGGCGGGCGGCGTCGTAGCTGTTGGGGGTGATGTGCTCGCCCTGGAGGTCCTCGCGGCTGAACATGACCGCCAGCACGATCGCGCCGGCGATGCCGGCGATGATGAACCCGTAGCGCAGCATCGACGCCCGGGCGGCGGACGCCTTGGTCTTGGCCTCGCGCCAAGCGATCGGGTTGCTCCAGACGTAGCGCGGCTTGCGCGTCTGGTCACCCTTGGAGATGTGCAGCTTCTGGAGCGCCCAGGTCTTGATGCTGCTGGTCTGCTGCGCCATCCGGCGGAGCAGCACGATCGACGGCAGCGTCAGCACCAGGCTCAGGAACATCATGAACGACGGGAAGAACGTCTCGGGGCTGGAGAGGTACCACCCCCACGGCCAGCCGCGCAGGTCCGCCGGCAGTTGCGCCAGGTCCGGCGGCAGGTACGCCTGCTCGTGGAACAGCGTGCGCAGCGCCAGGAACGGGTGGATGCCGGTCAGCCAGCTCGTCGTCGAGCGCTCGACGGTCGTCGGGTCGAGGTAGATGTCGAAGTGGAAGAAGTTCAGCCGGTCGAGCAGGAACCCGCCGACCAGGAAGATCACGATGAACAGGTAGAAGCTGAAGATCGTCCGGCGGGTGCCGACCTTGAACGTGGCGATCGCCATGGCCAGCGAGCCGGTGACGAAGGTGGTCGAGGCGGCGATCAGGAACGACAGCACGATGCTGCGGATGGCGACGCCGCCGAAGATCTGCGTGATCGAGAAGATCGGGATCCCGCTGATCAGCAGCGCGACGACGAAGAAGAGCCGGCTGAGCAGCGACCCCAGGACGATCTGCCCGTTGGTGAGCGGGGTGGAGAGCAGGATGTCGTAGGTCTGGCTGTCCTTCTCCTGCGTGATGGCGCCGGCGGTGAACACCGGCGCCAGCAGCGCGACCAGCCCGAGCTGGAGGTAGCTCATCTGCTGGAAGATGCGCGCCGAGACCTTGGCCAGCTCCCCCAGCGACCCGCCGCCGAGCGTGGCGCCCGAGCCGATGAGGGCAAAGATCACCACCAGGATGAGCAGCGCGAGGTAGCCGCAGCGCACGAACAGGTCGCGCCGCCGCTTCCCCGCGGCTTCAACCACGCGCAGCAGGATCGGGTTCGCCGGGACGAGCCGCCAGAAATAATCGAGGACGCCGACCATGGGGGAAGTCCGGATGACCAAGCCGAATGACGAAATCAAAATGACGAATCAATGACGAAATCAGAATGACGAGTCAGACGGTACGGCGACGGATGGCGCCGAAGATCAGGTTCAGCTCCTTTGCCTCCTGCCAGATCGCCCGCGCCTCTTGTGGGAGCTGATCCTCGGCGGCGACAACCATTCGAACCCAATGTTTCGTCTCCCTTGCCTCGCGCCGACAAAGGCCAATCTTGAACCGGAAGTCTTTCCGCCAATCACAGTCATCGGCCTCAGCGTAGTTCGCGCCAACGCTGGTTCCCGCTCTGACCAGTTGTCCAGTGAGCGGCCGCGTTACATCGTTCGCCGGAATCTTCTTCGCGAACGCGATGACGGCTTCCCCGAACAGCGCCGTTCGCTCCTCAAGGTCGAAGTTCGAACCGCCCGTCGCTTTCGTCATTCGACCTTCGTCATTGATTTCGTCATTCTGATTTCCTCATTCGGAATTCCTACTGCACCATCCCCTTCGTCAGCCGCATGAACGCCGTCTCCAGGTTCACCTCTTCCTCCTTCAGCATCGTCAGCTTGAAGCCGCCCTGGATCAGGCGTTGCGGGATGAAGGTGTAGTCGGTGATGCCGTCCTTCAGGCTCACTTCCATGTGCCCGTTGTTGGCGGCGACGTTGACCACGTTGGGGTCCTGGCTGAGCAGGGCGGCGGCCAGCTCCTGGTTGTGGGCGACGCCGACGTGCAGGACGGTGCCGGTCTTGGCGCGCTTGACGATGTCGGTCCAGGGGCCGGCGTAAATCAGCTCGCCGCGCTCGATGATGCCGACGGTGTTACACAGGTCCTGGAGCTCGGGCAGGATGTGGGAGCTGATCAGGATGGTCTTGCCCATCCGCCGCAGCTCCTTGAGCAGCTCGCGCATCTCGATGCGCGCGCGGGGGTCGAGGTTGCCGGCCGGCTCGTCGAGCAGCAGCACCTTGGGGTCGTGCACCAGCACGCGCGCGATCGAGAGCCGCTGCTTCATCCCGCGCGACAACCCGTCCACCGGGGCGTCGCGCTTGTAGGCCAGGTCGGTCAGCTCCAGCACGTCGTTGACGACCTTGGTCCGCGCGCTGCCGTGGATGTTGTAGGCGGCGGCGAAGAATTCCATGTACTCCTGTACGACCATGTCCTCGTACGCGCCGAAGTAGTCCGGGACGTAGCCGATCATCGGGCGGATCTGCCGCGACTGGTAGCCGACGACCAGGTCGCAGATGCGCGCCTCGCCCCAGGTGGGCTGGAGGAGCGTGGCCAGGATCTTGATGGTGGTGGTCTTGCCGGCGCCGTTGGGGCCGATGAAGCCGAAGCAGTCGCCCTCGGCGATCTCGAGGTTGAGGTTCGACAGCGCGACCAGGGTGCCGTAGCGCTTGGTGAGGTTGACGGTCTTGATCACTGCGGCCATGTCGCGGCCTCCGGTTCGAACCCACGCGCGCTGGCCGTCGCGTTCGGCGTGACAGGTGACGGGACGGGCGAAAAGGCCCCAGGTTCCCCGGGCGCCGTTTGCGGCGTGGGCTGCTGCTGCTGCTGCTGTTGCAGCCGCTGGCGTTGCTGCTGCTGTTGCTGTTGCCGCAACTGTTGCTGTTGTTGTTGGCGGGCGCGGGTGGCGGCGCGGCGCGCTTCCGTCGCCATCCGCCGCTGCTCGGGCGTCAGGGTGTTGGGGAGCGGGCCGGTCAGGTACTTCTGCGGGTCGAATGCCTGCTCGACCGACACCGGCGCCGTCGGCTCCGCCTCCGCGCCGGGCGCGGTGGCGGGGCGGGTGCTGGGCAGCGTGGTGGCGGCGGCGCCGACGCGCTCGATCGGCAGGTCGAACTGGAACAAGACGGTTCCCTTGCCGGCGACCGGGTCGCCGTTGACCAGCAACGGGAACGGGAGCGGCGCGTCGCGCTCGCCCTCGGCGATGACGACCAGCCGGCCGGCGGAGATCGCCTTGCCCACGCTCAGGTACCGCCCGCCGCGGCGAAGCACCTCCACCCGGTCGGCGTTGAAACCGGTGCGGTTCTTCATCGGCGGCAGGCGGTCGAAAAGGCTCATCATCGCGAACGAGTGGTAAATCTGCTGCTCGCTGGTCGGCAAATCGTCGCGCGTGGCGTTGGCGAAGCTGGAACTGCGCAGCAGCGAGAACCAGTAGCTGGACCACCCCATGCCCGAGCCCGCCTTGCCCATCGGGCCGCGCAGGCGGAACTTCTGCTCCGGCCGGCCGCTCAGGTTCGTCAGGTCCTCCTGGCGCTGCGACGGCACGATGAATTTGACGGCGCGATCGTGGAACTCGGCCAGTTCCACGGTCTGACCCTTCTCCCACGCCGGCAGGAAAAGGATGTAATCGTCGTTGTCCCTCGGGCTGTAGTAGGCGAAGTAGACGTTGCGCAGCCGCTGCCCCGTCCCGTTGTTGACCTGTCCCTCGAAGCGCCAGACGTCGTCCTCGAACGACAACCTGGCCTTGCCGCTGACGGTGCCGGCGGCGGGGCCGACCCGGCGGGCGCTGAACTGCTTGAGCGTGCTGCGGAACGGCGGGGCGATCTCGACCGGCCCGTCCTCCATGCCGTCGCGCACGGGGATCACGTACGGGAGCTGCGCCGGGAACTCGATGTCGCCCGGGGCGTGCTGCGGGTGGCGCGGGTAGGCGACCAGGTAGCTCACGTGCTTGGGCGAGACTTCCGGCAGCGTCAGCGTCTGCGCGCCGTCGCGCGGGATGTAGAGCCCGAACTGGCTGATCGCCACCGCCGGCTCACCGCCGCCGGTCGTGCCGCGCACGAGCGTGACGTGGTTCATCTCGGGCGGCCCGCGCACGACCAGCTTCACCACCAGCACGGTCAGGACCGTCGCCACCAGCGCGGAGAAGGCGAAGAAGAACCAGCTCAACTGCGCCCGGCTGCGAGTCAGCAGGTAAAGGTAGACGCCGGGGCCGGCCACCACCCAGTAGGCGATGAAGAAGACCACCGCGATCGACACCAGCATCTGCCCCTTGCTCTTGAGCTCCAGCCCGGCCAGCAGCGAGTGCCCGATGTCGACCGCCGACCCGGCGCGGTAGGTGTTCTTGAACTGCTCGGGCGTCTGGTTGTCGATCACCAGCAGGTCGTGGTTGAAGTCCAGCACCTTGTCCCAGACGTAGGGCCAGCCGCTCTTGGCGCGGCCGGTGATGGCGGGGTCGGACAGGTCGTGCGCCACCCACGTGACGCAGCCGAAGCCGTGGCCGATGCGGGCGAGGTAGGGGGACTGGTCGGTGCCGTCGGCGTTCCACCCGATCGCCATCTCGACGACCGCGCCCGGCTTGGGGACCGCGCGGGCGAACATGAACGGGCCCTGGGGCAGCGCCCAGTCATCGCGGCGGCGGTTGGTGCCGCTGAACGGGTCGCCCGCCTCGGCTTCGCGGCGCAGCGCCTGGTCCCACCGGTCGCGCTGCGCGGTGGCCAGCCCGCGGAGGGGCTCGAGGTTGTCGCGCGGCGCGACCTCCTTCACCTCGACCGGCAACAGCTCGGCGACCGACGCCGTCGCGTCGCGCTGCGCGGGCTGGCATACCACGAGGTGCCCGCCGCCGCGCACGTACGACTGGATCGCGTTGTAACGCTTCTCGTCGCTGGGCTTGCTCGGGTCGGGCAGCGGGGCGGCCAGCCAGACGATCGCGTCGACCATCTCGTAGCCGCGCACGTCTTCCGGCAGGTCCATCGAGCGGACGGTGACGAAGACGATGTCCTCCATCGTCCCGATCGCCTGCTGGTAGTCGCGCCAGACCGGCTGCTGCGCGCCGTCGGAGATGGCCAGCACCATTTTCACCCCGCGCGGCGCGCTGAACGGCCCGGCCTGCACGTTCTCGATATTCGTGATGGTCTGGGTGACGGGGAGCTGGATGAGCTGGCGGCCGCGCTCGTCGCAGAGGAAGACCTTGAGGTCCTTCTGGAGGTCGCGCAGCGTCCCGCCGCGGGAGGTGTCCGGCAGCCCGTTGTCGGTCGGCTGCGGGATGAAGTACATCCAGAAGCGCTGCTCGGGCCCGCGGCCGTCGTCGGAGCCGGTCAGGCTCACGTCCTGCTTGAAGATCTCGTGGTCCTGGTCCAGGTCCTTCTGCACCACGCGGATCTGGTAGGTGCCGCTGCGCTCCGCCTGCACGCGCACCAGCATCGGGACGTGAACGTTCGGGCGGTAGAGCGAGCCGAACCCGATGCTCTCGACCTCGCCCTTGGCTTGGCCGAGCGCGCACAGGGGAAAGCAGAGGAGGAGGAGAAGCCCCGCGAGGATACGACGCATCGGTGTAGAAATGTACGTCCGCCCGCCGGGCCGGACAAGTGGGGGCGGCACCTTTACTTATGCCCCTGCGGGCGGTTGGCCGACAGGTACTTGCGCGCCACCGCCGACGCCAGGTCCACGTCGTTGATGTTGGCGAGGGTGCAGAGCCACGCCACCACGTCGGCGAATTCTTCCTCGAGGTTGGCGCGATCGTCGTTGCGCGCCAGCGCGCGGGCCAGCTCGCCGATCTCTTCCGAAAAGTGCAGCCACGTGCCCGGCGTGCCGCGGGCGCGGTCGTGCGCCGCGTAGCGGTCGGCGATGTGCTTCTGGAAGCCGGCGAAGGTGAGCTCGCCGCCGGCACCACCACCGCCGCCGTCTCCACCGTCGCCGCCGGCACCACCGCCGCCCGGCCGGGCGGCCCCATCGTTCGTCCCGCTCGCGTCGCTCATCTCGCGCGGCATCGTGGCATAAAGACGCTACGTTGTCACCCGGTTAGACTCACCGCGCCGGCCTCACGGCGGGCGGCACAGGAGGAACGTCACCATCATGCGGCACCCCTCGATCCTCGCGCTGGCGGCACTGCTTCTCGCGCTGGCGACCGCCTGCGACCGCTCGCCCGCCACCCCCGCGGCCGGCCCGGCGACCCAGCCCGCGGGTGACGTCGTCCTCTACTCCAGCATCGACGAGCCCTACCTTCGCCCGCTCATCGCCCGCTTCGAGCGGCAGGCGGGGCTCAAGGTCGTGCTCGTGACCGACACCGAGGCGACCAAGAGCGCAGGCCTGGTCCAGCGCCTCGACGCCGAGCGCGAGCGACCCAAGGCGGACGTTTACTGGGGCAACGAGGTCTTCCACACGCTCAACCTCGTCGAGCAGGGGTTGTTCGCTCCTTACCGCCCGAAGCCGGCGGACGACGTGCCGGCGCGGTGGCGCGGCCCCGGCGACCTCTGGACCGCCATCGGGCTCCGCGCCCGCGTGATCGGCGTCTCGACCCGCCCGGAACACAAGGACGCCGTTGCCCGCATTAAATCCGTGGAGGACCTGGCGGGCCCCGCGCTGAAGGGCAAGGTGGCCGTCGCGCATCCCGCCTTCGGCACCACGAGCGGGCACTTCGCGGCACTGGCGGTGCTGTGGGGACCGGAGCGATATGGGAAATTCCTCCGCGGCCTGCGCGCGAACGAGGTCAAGCTGCTCGGCGGCAACTCGGTGGTGGTTGACCAGGTGGCGGGTGGGAACTTCGTTGCCGGCACGACCGACAACGACGACGTGAACAACGCCCGGGCCGACAACCGACCGATCGACGCCGTCTTGCCCGACCAGTCGCCGGACGGCGTCGGCACGCTGCTCATCCCCAGCACCATCGCGCTGATCGACAACGCCCCGCACCCGGACAACGGCCGGAAGCTGATCGATTTCCTGTGTGACCCAGCCGTCGAGAAGGAGCTGATCGCGGGGCGGTTCTTCGCCTACTCCGCCCGGGAAAGCGGGAAGGTGAAGGCGATGGACGTGGACTACGCGAAGGTGGCGAAGGAACTGCGGCCGGCGGTCGAAACGGCTCTGAACATCCTCCAGGATCGTCAAGCCACGCCGACCGCGCCCGCGCCGACGGGGGCGCAGCCGTGAGTGCATGGCATCGTCCTGAGCTCACGGAGTAAGCCTGGACCAGCGGCCCGCGCCTCACGCGGCGTGGCGGCGGGAATGGGATTGGGCGTTTCGGATCAGCTCTTTGCGGCGGCGGCGCTCGTCGCGGCGGGTTCGCGGCTTCGACGGGCCGCGGTCCACCAGCCGCCTGACCATGCCTAGAAGCGTGCCGGCGGTGAAGGCGGTGCCGTGGATGAGGTACCCCAACGGGAGCGAAATCCACTTCCATCGACGCTGCTGTTGAACGGACTTGCTTGTCACGTACCCCACACAGCAATAGCTGTGCCGGGTTCACAAGAGCGTGCCGCCACGAGCCGGCACGAGGCGACTCGGCCACGCTCCGCCGATCCGTCACCGCGCGACGCAATTCGTCCCATGCTGCGGGAGCGCTTTCAGGCGCGCGGAGCGGCGCCAGTGGGGCGGGCGGGGCCGGCGGGCGCCGCTACGATCGTCACTCTTCCGCCGGCTTGACCTCCGCCGGTTTCTCCGCCGCCGGCTTGTCGGCGCCCGGGGTCTGTTCGGCGGCCCGCTGGAGCTCGCGCCACTCGCTCAGCACGCTGATCACGCGCTTCTCGCGCGACAGGCCGGTCTCGTTGCCCGTCTTCTCGTACAGCCCGGCCAGCAGCTCGTGGGCGGCGTCGTCGTACGGGTCGATGTAGACCGACTGCTGGGCGAACTTCACCGCGTCGTCCAGCCGGCCCGTGTCGCGGTAGATGCGGGCGATCGCCTTGGCGTAGCGGTTGTCCTTCAGTTCCACCGCGTGCAGGGCCTGGAGGTGCTTCACCGCGTCGTCGGTCCGCTTCAGCTTCAGGTAGACCGACGCCAGCCGCATGTGCGGGAGCTGGTCCATCGGGCGGAGCTTGCGGACCTCCTCCCAGATCGGCAGCGCCTTCTCGTGCTGACCGGCCGCCAGCAGCTCCTCGCCGTCCTCCTTCAGCTTATCGACCTTCTTGGTCGTCTCCTTGTCGTAGCCCCAGGTCTTGATCTGCTCGCGCGTCCAGGCGAAGAATTCGGCCGTGAACTTGTCCTGCGGCACGCCCAGCACGTTGGCGAACACGTCCTCCTCGCTGCGCCCGTTCTTGAACCCGTCGAGCATGGCCAGGATCTTGTCGTGCCCGTACTTCTGCTCGATGTACGTGCAGATCCAGTACGACTGCGCGTAGGCCAGCGAGCGGTCGCTGGGGCGCTTGGGGCGGACGAAGCCCCACGTGAGGTTGCGCAGCGAGAAGAGCTTGTCGTTCTGCACCGCGTTGTAGAGCATCGGCACCCAGTTCCACGGGATCGGCGATTGCTCCTCGACCACCGCCAGCCCCTCGGTCATCCAGTGGGCGATGCGGTTTTCGGTGGCGGCCAGCGTCACCGTGTGAACATATTCGTGCCGCAGAACGTTGGCCCAGTTGAAGGTGCCCATGGTCATCTTCCCCTTGCGCGGGGAAACCAGGGCGATCACGCGGCCGGTGCTGGCGCCGACGGTGCCGATCCAGGGCGAGCCGGTCGTGCGCACGCTGAAGGCGTCGTGCGTGGGGAAGACCTCGATCAGCGTCTTCACCTCCGGCTCGGTCCTGAACTTCGCCGTCACGTCCTTGTGGATCGACTCGAGGTACTCGCCGAAATACTCCGGGATCAGCGGGTCGCTCTGCGCGTCGTAGTAGACGATGAAGTGGTCGGTCTCGCTCTTGGCGAACTTGGCCAGGTCGTCCAGCAGGCGGAGGTAGTTGGTGGTGGCGAGGTTGAACGGGTCAAGGCTGTGGGCGGCGTCGAGCGTGGCGCGGGCGTCGTCCTCGTCGCCGCTCTGGGTGTAGAGCAGGCCCAGGCCGTTCCGCGGCGCGGTCCACGTCGGGGCGCGCTCGATGGCTATCTTGTAGTGGTGCGCCGCCCGCGGGTACTGCCGCATCGACGACAACTGCTCGGCCACCTCGTAGTACGCGCTGGCATTGTCCGGGTCGATCGACTCCACGCGCTTGAGCACGTCGGCCGCCTTCTGGTCCTCCAGTTGAAGCGAATACGCGCCGGCGAGCAGTCCGAGCGCCTCGAG
Source organism: Tepidisphaeraceae bacterium (assembly GCA_035634055.1). Lineage (GTDB taxonomy): Bacteria > Planctomycetota > Phycisphaerae > Tepidisphaerales > Tepidisphaeraceae > JAICTV01. The sequence goes on from DASQDR010000003.1 coordinate 10,577, forward strand.
GTTGCGCGGCTGCTTGCCGAGCACGCGCTCGATCGGCTCGATGGCATCGAACGGGCGGCGCTGCTGGAGGAGGTTGCGCCCTTCCAGCAGGTCGGCGACGGGCGAGGCGCGGTCCACCTTGCGGATGTCGGCGATGACCTGGTCGGCGCCGTCGAAGTTGAACGAGTCCAGCGCGATCGCGCCCAGCAGCCGCAGGGCGGCGAGATCATTCGGGTTCGCCTCGATCGCCTGCTCCAACTCCTTCACCGCCTCGGCCCTGTTGTCGTGGGCGAGGTAATACTCCGCCGCCGCGACGCGGGCGGGCTGATGGTTGCGGTCGATGACGTCGTACGCCTTGACGAACATGTTCAGCAGCAAGTTGTGGAGCTGCGCATCATCTTTGAACGCGCCGGTCAGGTTTGCCCAACGGTCGATGGCGCGGCCGATGATCGTGACGCTGCCGGCGTCGTCGAACACCGCCTCGCCGGTCTGCCCGCGCCACTTCTCCAGAAGCTGCGCGTCCTGGATGAACCAGGCGTAAGTCTGCTTCGCGGCCTCGGCATCGCCCACCTGCTCGTGCAAGCGGCCAAGCTGGTATCGCCCGGCAAGGGAGTCGGGATGAGCGGCCACGTGCTTCTTCAGCAGCGGCAGCGCCTCGTCGGTCTTCCCCTGTGAAGCATGGATGCCGCCGAGCAGCACCTGCGCCCGCGGCTCGTCCGCGAGCTTGGGTTGCGTGAGGACCTCCATCGCCTGCTGCGTCCGCCCCAGCGCCGACAGCGCCGACGCCTTGAGCAGCCCGGCCTCGACCGGGTCCGCATCCTTCGTGCCCGCCAGCGTCACCAGCGCCAGCCGGTAGCGCCCGGACTGCACCTGTAGCCTGGCCTTGTCCAGATCGTTGAAGTACTCCGGGTACTTCAGCCGCGGCAGGTCCTCCGGCACCAGCTCATCCACCCACCGCTGCGGCACGGACTCGCGAGCAAAATCCACCGCCAGCGCCGGCGTCGCTAATGCCAGAACGAGGAGTAAGCCACCGATGGGGCACCGATGAGCACCGATAGAAGAAACAACATCAAGGATTCTCTTATCGGTGTTCATCGGTGCCCCATCGGTGGCTAAACCTTCTTTGGCTCGCGCGCCGCCCGCTCGGCGCGTCGACGTGGGGATTATAATCCCGCCGAACCGCCATGAGCGACCTCGCCCCCTACGTCGGCAACGTTGAAGCATTCCCGGTGCTGGGGGAATGGGACTTTTTCAACCACGCCGGCGTCTGCCCGATGCCCCGCGCCGCCACCGATGCGTTGCGGAAGTACGCGGCGGAATCGGAGCGGGGCGGCTACTTGATGACCTCTTGGTACGCCGACGTCGAGCGCCTCCGCGTGCTGTGCGCGTCGGCCATCAACGCGCACCGGGACGAGATCGCCTTCGTGAAGAACACCAGCGAGGGGCTGAGCATCGTCGCCAGCGGGCTCGACTGGCAGTGGGGCGATCGCATCGTCACCACGGCGGTCGAGTACCCGGCCAACATCTATCCGTGGATGGAGGTCGCCCGCTCGCGCGGGGCCAAGCTGGTGATGGTCCCGGAAGAAGCGGACGCCGACGGCAGGCGGTGGGTGCCGACGGAAAAGATCCTCCGCGAGGCGGCCGACCCGCGCACGCGCATGGTCTCGCTCTCGCACGTGGAGTTCGCCAGCGGGCAGCGGCACGACCTGGCGACCATCGGCGCGTTCTGCCGCGAGAATCGAAAGCTGTTCAACGTGGACGCGATCCAGTCGATCGGCGCGCTGCCGGTGGACGTGCGGGCGATGCACATCGACTACCTGTCCGCCGACGGGCACAAGTGGATGCTCGGGCCGGAAGGGGCGGGCATCTTCTACTGCCGCCGCGAGCTGCTCGAGCGCACCCGCCCGCTGATGGTGGGGTGGATGAACGTGGTGAACAACGAGTCGTACGGCGACTACGACTACACCCTGCGGCCCGACGCCGGGCGATTCGAGTGCGGCACCTACAACATCCCCGGCCTGCTCGCGCTGCGGGCGTCGCTGGAGCTGCTGGTGAACGGGGCGGGCATTGACGCCGTGGCCGGCAGGATCAAGCTGCTCACGGATCGCCTGGAAGCGGAATTGCAGCGCAGGGGCTACGCCGTCCTCAGCCCGCGCTCCGGTGAGCAATGGAGCGGCATCGTCAGCTTCGCCTCGCCGACGCACGACCACGCGGCGATCGTCCGCGCGCTGCGAAGGGAACACCGCACCGAGATTGCCCTCCGCGAGGGCCGGCTCCGCGCCGCGCCGCACTTCTACAACACCGAAGCGCAGATCGACCGCCTGGTCGAGCACCTGCCCGCGCACTGAACGTCACGACACGCCCAAGCCACCTCCATGCGCGTTGAACCAGCGAGGCTACGACGTCGCCGGTGCCGTCGCCGACCGCCGTGCGAGGAGGAAATCCGGCGACGGTTCGGCGGCGAAGAAGACGGGGCTGGCGGGGTTGAGGTACTCGGTGAGGTGGTCGCCGTCGAGGTTTAGCTCGCCCGTCTTGCGGTAGCTCCCCGGGATGCCGATCCCGGCGGGCGCCGTCGGGTCGTCGACGTGGACGGACGACGAGCGGATGACCCAGACGCGGTCGGCGAGGTCATGTTCGAAGAAGCTGTGCGCCAGCCGCGGCCCGCACTCGACCAGCACGTGGCTGACCCCGAAGTGCGCCAGCGGCTGGAGGATCTGCTCGAGGTTCAGGCCGTCGTGCCGCCGGTCGACCAGGAACGGCTGCGCGCCCGCCTGCTGGAGGGCGCGGAGCTTGGGCTGCTCCGCCGGCGCCAGCGCGCGGTCGAACTCCACGATCAGTCGGTGCTGCTGCGCCGTCCGCACGAGTTTGGATTGCAGCGGGATGCGCAGTTGCGAGTCCAGCACCACGCGCAGCAGCGGCCGGGCGCCCGCGACGTCGCGCGCGGTCAGCAGCGGGTCGTCGGCCAGAACCGTGTTGATGCCGACCATGACCGCGTCGCACCGCGCGCGCAGCTCGTGCACCAGCCGGCTGGAGAGCGGGTTGCTGATCTGGAGCCGCGTCCCGCGCGGCCCGGCCACCTTGCCGTCAGCGCTCTCGGCCCACTTGAGCGTCACGTACGGGCGGTCGTAAACCACCTGCGCCACGAACGGCGAGATCAATTGCTTGGCGGAGTCTTCCAGCACGTTCACGTCGACGCGAACGCCGACCGTGCGGAGCAGGTCGAGCCCCTTGCCGTTGACGTCCGGGTTCGGATCGACGCACCCGACGACCACGCGCGCGACGCGCGCGTCGATCAGCGCGGGCACGCAGGGGGGCGTCTTCTTGTTGGTGTGGCAGCAGGGCTCGAGCGTGACGTACGCGGTCGCCCCGTCGGGCGATTCGGCGCAGGCCGCCAGCGCCGTCGGCTCGGCGTGCGGCCCGCCGAAGCGGGAGTGAAAGCCCTCGCCGATGACGCGCAGGTCCTTTACCAGGACGCAGGCGACCAGCGGGTTGGGCTCGACCCGCCCGCGCCCGCCGGTGGCGAGCGCGATCGCCCGCCGCATCATCTCCTGGTCGAACTCGGGCGGCGGCAAGGGCATCGGAGCGGCATTCTAGCACCGGCGGTTCGCGAGCCGCGGCGTCAGCTTCGATCGGTGGAGGTCGCCGATGCCGGCGCGTCGGGCGGCTCGGCCCCGAGCTTCTGCCCAGCCGCCTCCGCCAGCGCCGTCAGCCGCTTGCGCTGCCGCTCGGAGACGAAGCTGTAGACGATCATCAGGAAGACGCCAACGCACAGCAGCGCATCGGCGATGTTGAAGATCCACGGGAAGACTTCCAGCCCCTGCCCGAACGGCGGCTGCCAGCGCTGCGGCAGCATGCGCATGAACCAGTCGGGCCAGTAGACGTTGGGCAGCCCGTGGATCATGTCGCGGACGTAGCCGTAGCGCAGCCGGTCGTACATGTTCCCGATCACGCCCGCCAGCAGCATCCCCAGCACGACCTGGTAGAACCGCGACCGCCCGCTGGTGGCGAACAGCCATGTCAGGAACGCGACCGCCGCCACCGACACCACCACGAACAGCGCCTGCTGACCCTGCCCGAGGCCGAAGACCGCGCCGCGGTTCTCGGTGTACTCGAACTGGACCAGCCGCGGGATGAAGCGGACGACCGGCCCGTGCTTGAGGTGCTCGACCGCGGCCGCCTTGGACCAAAGGTCCGCGCCGATCGCAACCGCGGCCGTGCCCAGGAAGCAGAGCAGGGCGACGGGAGAGCGGACGGTGTCGGTCCAGGTGGTCGCACTCATGGAAGTATCGCGGGCGTCAGGGAGATGGAACGGCGGCTGGTAAGCGTCGTGGGGAAGGGAGTAGGGGAGTAAGGGATTGAGGGACGTGGAGACCGGCCTTGCCGTTCCTCACTCAGTCCCTTTGTCCCCTTGTCCCTCAGTCCCTCGCGCGAACGACATCTACCGCAGAAACCCCTTCTCGCGCTGGCGTGCGTACTCGATGGAGAAGCGGGCCCACGGCTGGGCCTCGAGGCGCACCTTGGTGATCGGCTTGCCGGTGCCTTCGCAGATCCCGTAGGTGCCGTCCTGGATCTTCGCCAGCGCGTTGTTGATCTCGCGGAGCAGGACGCGCTCCTTCTCGACGAGGTTGAGCGTGAACTCCTGCTCGTAATTATCCGTGCCCATGTCGGCCATGTGCAGCGGCAGGTTGGACAGGTTGGACCCGCCGCCCGTGCGAAGCGCCTCGCGCTCCATCTGGCTCATGTCGCCGACGAGCTCGCGCCGCTTCTGGAGCAGCAGGTCGCGGAAGTGCTCCAGCTCCTTCGACGTGATGCCCGCCTGATTCTTGCGCGGCTTGCCGTTGGTGGGGACCGGCGTGACCGGAAGCGGCGGGGCGCTAATCGGTTCCTCTCGCCCGCGCGAAGGATCGCGTGCCACCGCGCGGTCGCGCGATGGCGTGGTGGCGGCGGGACGCGCGGGTCGCGGCGCCGGCACGTTGGGAACCGGCTTAGCGGCGGGACGCGCCGCCGCCGCCGCCGCCGGCTTGTTGCCAACAGGCGCCCGGGC
>DASQDR010000004.1:0-16325 GCA_035634055.1 Tepidisphaeraceae bacterium
GCCCGCCACGCCGCCGATCATTCCGCCGCCCGGGCAGTCGATGTGGGCGACGTTCCTGGTCCCGATGGCGCCGTGGCTGCTGATCTTCGCGATCGTTTGGGTCTTCATCTTCGTGCAGGTCCGGATGCGCTCGGCCAAGGCGGCGTGGGAGAAGTACCCGTCGCTCCAGCTCCGCCGGCGCCTCGACGCCGACCCGGCGCGCTTCGTCATCGACGACACGCAGAGCCGCACGGAGCTGACCTGGCCGGCGGTCAAGCATTTTGTCGAGACGCCCAACCTGTTCCTGCTGTACGTCGAGTCCGACACGTTCCACATCATCCCGAAACGCGCATTCGCGGGCGGCGGCGGCGGCGCGGGCGGCAACGCGGGCGGCGGCAGCGACGGCAACGTCGACAGCTTCCGCGAGCTGCTCCGCGCCAACGTGCAGCCGGCGACGCGCGCGTTTCCGGTCCAGCCGGTGCGGCCGACGTGAGCGGCCGGCGGCGCGATCTGCTCGTGTGCGCCGTGCTGGTCGCGCTCGTGCTGGCGATCTACGGGCAGACCGTCGGCCACGCCTTCATCGGCTACGACGACCCGATGTACGTCGCCGAAAACCCGATCGTGCAGCGCGGCCTGACGTGGGAAGGCGTGCGCTGGGCGTTCACCAACACGGCGACCGCGAATTACCACCCGGTCACCTGGCTGTCGCACCTGATCGACAGCCAACTCTTCGGCCCGCGCGCCGGGCTGCACCACCTGAGCAGCGCGGTGCTGCACGCGGCGGCGGCGTGCGCGCTCTACCTCGTCATGGTGGCAATGACGGCGGCCCCCGCGCCGAGCGCGCTGGTGGCAATGCTCTTCGCCGTCCACCCGATGCACGTGGAATCGGTCGCATGGGTGGCGGAGCGGAAGGACGTGCTGTGCGCGCTGTCCTCGTTCCTGACCATCGGGGCGCACGTCCGGTACGTGCGGCGCAGAACGCTCGGCGCGTACCTCGTCGTCGCCACCCTGTTCGCGCTGGCGCTGCTCAGCAAGCCGATGGCGGTGACGCTGCCCGCGGTGCTGGTGTTGCTCGATCGCTGGCCGCTGAGGCGAACCGCGCGCCTGGGTTCCCTCCTGGCCGAGAAGGTGCCGCTGCTGGCGATGGCGGCGGCGGTGGGATGGATCACGGTGCTCGCGCAAGGCGACGCCGGGGCGGTGCGAACAGTCGAGCAGTTCCCGCTCGGCTATCGCGCGAGCAACGCCACGGTGGCGGTGGCGCGGTACCTGGGGAAGACCGTTTGGCCGGCGAACCTGGCGGTGTTTTACCCTTCGCCGGCGCGGTGGCCGGTCGGTTTCGTCACGTTGTCGGCTGCCGCGATCGTGCTTCTCACAGCGATCGCCATCGCGTATCGCGCGCGGCGGCCATGGCTGCTCGTCGGGTGGTTGTGGTTCCTGGGGATGCTGGTGCCGGTGATCGGCCTGGTGCAGGTCGGCCGGCAGTCGATGGCGGACCGCTATAGCTACCTGCCGCACGTGGGGTTGTTCGTGGCGTGTGCCTGGACGATGGCAGAGGTCGCGGGTCGCGGCGAGCGGGCAAGGAAGCTCGTGACGGCCGGTTGCTGCGCCATCATCGCGCTCTATGCGGCCGTCGCGTTCGCGCAGGCGCGGCACTGGAAGGATACCGGCACGCTGTTCGGCCACGCTCTGGAGGTGACGGCCGACAACGCCCTGGCCCACAACATGGTTGGCAACGTCCGCGTCCGCGAGAAGGAATTCGGCACCGCCGAGGCGCACTACCAGCGGGCGGTGGCGATCGACCCGCGCTACGCGCTGGCGCGGCTGAACCTGGCGAACCTGCTGGCGTCGCGGAAGCGGTACGCGGAGGCGGTGGCGCAATTCGAGTTCGCCATCGCATCGGCCGACCGCATGGAGACGGCGGCGAGGGCGCACCTCGGCTTGGCCGTCGCCTGCTCCGCCCTGGGCGACCACGCCCGCGCCGACGCCGCGTTAACCGAAGCCGTCCGGCTCGACCCGCGCCTGAAAGCGGCTGCCGAGGGCGTCGCCGAGCGTCGCCGGGCAACGACGCGGCCGACCGCGGAAACGGCCGCTCCCGATGCGGCGCCGTGACTATACTTCTCCGCCCTCGGCCGACCGAGTCTGCCGTTCCCTCCAAACGCCTTCGGCCGCTATCGTGAGCGCGCCGACCGGCTAGGCCATCAGGGCGTGCGCGACGGGTCGGCCCGAGCTGTGTTGTGGCAGCCGGAGGTTGCCGGAGGATTTCCCCTGGGTTCCCCATCATCCGACGATTCTTCTCCGGGCGCGAACGCCGCTGCCACCGCCGCCGCCCCGCCTTTTGCCGGAATGGCCGCGCTCGTGCGCGCGACCGACTGGTCGCAAACGCCGCTGGGCCCGATGGCGAGCTGGCCGCAGAGCCTGCGCGTCGCCGTCGGCATCTGCCTGAACTCGCGTTTCCCGATGTTCGTCTGGTGGGGCCCGCAGCTCATCAACATCTACAACGACGCCTACGTGCCGATCCTGGGCAAGCGCCACCCGGCGGCGCTCGGGCGGCCGGCGCGCGAGGCGTGGCACGACATCTGGGACGTCCTCGGCCCGCAGGCGGACGCGGTCATGTCGCGCGGCGAGGCGACGTGGAACGAGCGCGTCCTGCTGGTGATGGAGCGGAACGGGTACAGCGAGGAAACCTACTTCACCTGGTCCTACAGCCCGATCCCGGACGAGGCGGGCGGGATCGGCGGGCTGTTCTGCGCCTGCACCGAGGAGACCCCGCGCGTGCTCGCCGAGCGCGAGCGCGACCGGCTGCTGGAGCAGGTCAACGCCGAGCAGGCGCGGCTGAAGGAGCTGTTCCGGCGGTCGCCGGCATTCCTGGCGATCCTGCGCGGGCCGGACCACGTCTTCGACCAGGCGAACGACCGCTACTACGAGCTGGTCGGACGCCGCGACGTCCTCGGCAGGCGCGTGCGCGACGCGCTGCCGGAGATCGCCGGGCAAGGCTTCTTCGAGCTGCTCGACCGGGTCTATCAAACCGGCGAGCCGTTCGTCGGCCGCGACGTGCCGGTCAAGATCCAGCGCGAGCCGGGGCAGCCGCTGGAAGATCGGTCGGTGGAGTTCGTCTTCCAGCCGACGCGCGACCCGGACGGCACGATCACCGGCATCTTCGTGCACGGCGTGGACCTGACCGAGCGGCGGCGGACGGAACAGGCGCTGCGCGCCAGCGAGCGGCGGCTGCTGTTCCTCAACGAGCTGGGGGAGCTGACGCGCAACGAGAACGACCCCGAGGCGGTGATGGCCTCCATCGCGCGGGCGCTCGGGGAGCATCTGTGCGTCGACCGCTGCGCGTACGCCGACGTGGAGGCCGACGGCGAGCACTTCACCATCCGCCACGACTACGTCCGCGGCGTGCCGAGCAGCGCCGGCAACTACCACCTGTCCCTGTTCGGGCGACGCGCCGAGGCGGACCAGCGCGCCGGGCGGACGACGGTGCTGCACGACATCGAGGCCGAGCTCGCCCCCGCCGACGGCCGCGACACCTTCGGCGCCATCGGCATCAAGGCGGTCATCTGCTGCCCGCTGGTGAAGGCGGGGCGGCTGGCGGCGATGATGGCGGTCCACCAGGCGACGCCGCGGCAATGGACCGACGACGAGGTCTCGCTGGTCGAGGCGGTGGTCGAGCGCTCGTGGGCCTTCATCGAGCGCGCCCGCGCCGCCCGCGCGCTGGCGGAGAGCGAGCGCGGGTTTCGCGAGCTGGCCGACGCCATGCCGCAGATCGTCTTCGCCGCCCGCCCCGACGGCGAGGTCGATTACTTCAACCGCCGCTGGTACGAGTACACCGGGCTCGCGCCGGGCCAGAGCGGGTACGAAACCTGGCGGCAGGTGCACGACCCGGCGGGGCTCGACCGGGTGGCCGAGGTCTGGAGCGAGTCGCTGCGCACGGGCCGCCCCTACGAGATCGAGTACCGGCTGCGCCGCGCCGACGGGCAGTTCCGCTGGCACCTCGGCCGCGCCCTGCCGATCCGCGACGCCCGGGGGAACATCGTCCGCTGGTTCGGCACCAACACCGATATCCACGACCAGAAGCTCGTCGAGCAGCGCGCCCGCGAGGAGTCGGAGGTGGTCGAGACCATCAACCGCGTGGGGCAGACGCTGGCGGCGGAGCTGGACACGAAGAAGCTCGTGCAGGCGGTGACCGACGCCACCACGCAGCTCACGCGCGCGGAGTTCGGCGCATTCTTCTACAACGTGACTGACGAGGCGGGGAAGAAGTACGCGCTCTACACCCTCAGCGGCGCGCCGCCGGAGGCGTTCGACAAGTTCCCCATGCCGCGGATGACCGAGATTTTCGGGCCGACGTTCCGCGGCGAGGGCGTCGTCCGCCTCGACGACGTCACCGCCGACCCGCGCTTCGGAAAGATGGGCCCCTACCGCGGCATGCCGCAGGGGCACCTGCCGGTGCGCAGTTACCTGGCGGTGCCGGTGATCTCGCGCTCGGGCGAAGTGCTCGGCGGGCTGTTCTTCGGCCACCAGGCTGCCGGCGTCTTCACCGCGCGCGACGAGCGCGTCGTCACCGGCATCGCGTCGCAGGCGTCGGTCGCCATCGACAACGCGCGCCTCTACCAGGCGCTGCACGCCAGCCGCGAGTCCGCCCAGCGCAGCTTCGCGCAGCTCCAGGCGGTGATCGGCAGCATGACCGAGGGGGTGATCATCGCCGACGGCGACGGCAACCTGTTGGAGTGGAACCGCGCCGCGCTGGAGCTGCACGGGTTCCAGAGCGTCGAGCAGGTGCGGAAGAAGCTCCCCGCGTTCCAGGAGACGTTCGACCTGCGGACCGTCGAGGGGGAGTTGCTCCCGGCGGACCGCTGGCCGATGGCCCGCGCGCTGCGGGGGGAGAAGTTCGCGCACCAGGAGCTGCACGTCCTCCGCCGCGACATCGGCCGCGAGATGGTCGTCAGCTACAGCGGCGCGCCCGTGCTCGACGCGGACGGGCGGGTGGTGTTGGCGATCATCACGCAGCACGACGTTACCGGCCGCAAGGCCGCCGAGCGCGAGCGCGAGCGGCTGCTTGCCAGCGAGCGCGCCGCCCGCTCCGAGGCGGAGCGCGCCAGCGGCATGAAGGACGAGTTCCTCGCCACCCTCAGTCACGAGCTGCGCACGCCGCTCAACGCGATCCTCGGGTGGTCGCAGATCCTCAAGGCGGGCGCCATCGACGCGGCCGACCTGGCGCAGGGGCTGGAGACCATCGAGCGCAACGCGCGGGCGCAGACGCAGATCATCGAGGACCTGCTGGACATGAGCCGGATCATCTCCGGCAAGGTGCGCCTGGACGTGCAGCAGATCGACCTGGCGGCGGTGATCCACGGCGCGGTGGAGACCGTCCGCCCCGCCGCCGAGGCGCGCGGCATCCGCCTCCAGCCGGTGCTCGACCCCCAGGCGGGGCCGGTGCACGGCGACCCCAACCGGCTCCAGCAGGTGTTCTGGAACTTGCTGAGCAACGCGATCAAGTTCACCCCGCGCGGCGGGCGCGTGCAGGTCGTGCTGCGACGCGTCAACTCGCACGTGGAGGTGAGCATCAGCGACACCGGCGAGGGGATCAGCGCCGACTTCCTGCCGCACGTGTTCGACCGCTTCCGCCAGGCGGACGCCTCGACCACGCGGCAGCACGGCGGGCTGGGGCTGGGGCTGGCGATCGTGAAGAACCTGGTCGAGCTGCACGGCGGATCGATCCGCGCCCGCAGCCCCGGGCGCGGGCAGGGGTCGACCTTCACCGTGTCGCTGCCGCTGACGATCCTGCGCGGCGAGCCCGACACCGAACCGGGCGCCCGACACCCCGCCAGTGAAGCGTCCTCGTCATCGACGGCGGCGCGGCTGCCGGATTTGTGCGTGCAGATCGCCGGCGTGCGCGTGCTGGTGGTGGACGACGAGCCGGACGCGCGCTCGCTGGTCAAACGACTGCTCGAGGACTGCGACGCCGTCGTGACCACCGCCGGCTCCGCCGCCGAGGCCTTGGAGCGCGTGCAGGCCGAACGCCCGGACGTGCTGGTCAGCGACATCGGCATGCCAGGCGAGGACGGCTACTCGCTCATCCGCCGCGTGCGCGCCCTTGGGGCCGAGCGCGGCGGCACGGTGCCGGCGGTGGCGCTGACCGCTTACGCGCGCTCGGAGGACCGCATGCGCACGGTGCTGGCGGGCTTTCAGATGCACGTGTCGAAGCCGGTGGAGCCGGCGGAGCTGATCACCATGGTCGCCTCCCTCGCCGGCCGAACGCCGTGAGGCATGTCTGAGAAGCCGCGCCTTTTGACGTGGCGCGGAATTCCAAAGCCGGGGTTGTGAGTCCAAGAACAGGCATTGCAAACTCGTGCCACGGCGCGCACCCAACTTATCGAGCAACCTCGGACGCGCACGCCCTGCTTCGGCGGCTCGCGCGGCGGGCACGGAGTTGGAATCGCGTTTGCTTATCGCTGAGCCACTAACGGCCGCGCGCGGAAGCGCGGCCAAAGGGCGCGAAGCAGCGACAAGGAGTCGATGATGGGTCAGCAAGCCAACAGCAATCGGCAGTCTCAACTGGACCAGAAGAAGACGCGCGCCGCCGGGCGGCAGCAGAACGCGGTGCGCAGCGAGGTGCGCGACGCGATGGACGAGCAGTTCGCCAAGGGCAAGACCGGCGGATCGTTCGGCAAGGATGGCAAGGCGAACCGCCGCGGCGGCGCCTTCACCCGCGGCGCCGGCGGCGGAGGCGGCGCCTCCAGCCGCCCCGCCGCCGCCGCCAACGCCGCCAAAACTCCCGTCGGCCGATCGACCCGCCCCGCACGCAAGCGCGGCGCGTGAGCCCTTCGGTCCGCGAGGGTATCCGTCTACACCGCGCGACCCCGCCTTGCTTGGCCCTCTCCCGGCGTGCCGGGAGAGGGTTAGGGTAAGGGTCCGCTCGCGCCGCCCCCGTCAGAAACGCAGAGGCGTCCGGGCAGCCGTTAAGTCCCAACCCGCAATCGCACGTCCTCGCGGCCCAGCCGTCCCTCCGCGTGCCGGGAGAGGGATTTACTTCGTCACCGCCAGGTCGTCGAAGGCGGCGCGGATCTGGCAGCGCTCGTCTTCCGTCAGCGTGAAATTCATCGCGCCGGCGTTGTGGGCGGCCTGCTCGGCGTTGCGCGCGCCGACGAGCGCGGCGGTGATGCCCGGCTCGTGGATCGTCCAGTTGATCACCATCTGCGCGTAGCTCGCGCGGTGGCGGTCGGCGATCGGCTTTACCTTCTCCAGCGCGGCCAGGACCTTCTTGCGCATGTCCACCGTGAAGAAGTGGTGGCTGGCGCGGTGGTCGCCGTCGGGGAACTGCCGCTCGGGCGGGACCGCGCCCGCCAGCAGCCCGCGCTCCAGCGGGGAGTAGACGATCACGCCGATGTTGTGCTCGCGGCAGTAAGGCAGGATCGATGCCTCGATCTTCCGCTGCATCAGCGAGTACGGCGGCTGGTTGCTCGCCACCTCGGCCACCTTCGCGGCGCCGGCGAGCCAGGTGGCGTCGTAGTTGCTCACGCCGATGGAGCGGATCTTCCCCTGCTCCTTCAGCTTGGCCATCGCGCGGATGGATTCCTCGACCGGCGTGGTCGCGTCCGGCCAGTGGATCTGGTACAGGTCGATCACGTCGACCTCCAGCCGCTTCAGGCTCTGTTCGCACTCGTGGACGATGCTTTGGGCGCGGGCGTTCTTGCGGATGATGACGTCGCGCCCCTGGTTGTCCTTCTGCGGCCAGGGGTCCGAGCCCTGGTCCCCCTGCGCGGGCGGGTCCCAGCGCATGCCGCACTTGGTGGCGACCTGCACCTTGTCGCGGCGGCCCTTGATGGCGCGGGCGACGAGCTGCTCGCTATAGCCCATGCCGTAGATGGCCGCCGTGTCGATGGTGGTGACGCCGTGGTCGATCGACGCGTGCATGGCGCGGATCGATTCGTCCTCGTCCGTGCCGCCCCACATCCACCCGCCGATCGCCCACGCGCCGAAGATGACGGGGGAAACCGTTACGTCCGAGGTGCCGAGTTGCCGCATCTGCATGGTCCAGTGCTCCTTCCGCGTGCCGACTCCAACGCCCATGGTAGGCCGGTCGGGCGGCGCCGGGACGATGCGCGGTCAGGGATGGGCCGATGCGGGCGCGGCCGACGGCGCGACGCCCAGGGTGTGGACGATCTTGGCGGCGGTCTCCTCCACCGCCTGGTTGGTCACGTCGATGACCGGCCAGCCCTGCCTGCGGAAGAGGTCGCGCACCCACGCGATTTCCTTGGCGACCTCGCGCGGGTCGGTGTAGCGGTCGCCGGCGTCCATGCGCCACTGCTGCCCGCGGCGGTGGCGGATCTCGGCCAGCACGCGCGGCTCGATCGCCAGGCCGACGACCTTCGGCTGCCCCAGCTCCAGCAGCTCGCGCGGCGGCTGGACCTGCGGGGCCAGCGAGACGTTAGCGACGCGGTAGCCGAGCTGCGCGAGGTAGATGCTGGTCGGCGTCTTGCTCGTGCGCGACACGCCGACCAGGACGATGTCCGCCTCCGACAGCGATTGCAGCCCCAGCGAATCGTCGTGCTCGAGGGTGAACTCCAGCGCCCGGATCCGCCGCTGGTACGCCTCGTCAACGTGGTGCAGCAGGTCGTGGTTCCGCCCCGGCGTCAGGCCGGAGTGCTCGGCGATGAAGCGGACGAACGGGCCGGTCAGGTCGCAGCTTCCGACGCCGATCTTCTCGCAGCCGTCGGCGATGAGCCGCTTGTGCTGCGGGTCGAGCATGCCGTGGAAGACCATGCCCGGGCGGCGCGCGACCTGCTCGAGGACCGCCGCGATCTGCCGCGGCTCGCGCAGGAAGCCGCGGGTCTCTAGGGTGAACGCGGCGGGCGGGAACTGCGTGAGGATCGCCGTCAGCACGTGCCGCCCGAGGTTGCCGGTGGAGTCGGACAGGACGTAGATCGGCGCGGGCGGGGCCGCGGGTGGCTTGTCCGGTGCGGCGGGCGGCCGCGTCGGTCGTGCCGCGGGCGACGGAGCTTGCGGGGCGGCCGCGCCTTTCCCGCGCGAATTCGTCCGTTTGGCTGGTGCGGACGCTCGGCGCAGCGTGGGGCGGGCAGCCTTGGGCGAAGCGGCGCGTTTTGCCATGGTCAGCTCCGGCCCGGCGAGCCGCTCAATCGTGCGCGTGTCGCGCCACGATCGTGCCTCGCGCGCGGGCGCTCGACTCGCGCTTCATCGCGACAAATAACGAATTAGCCCTCAGAGCCGCCCAGCTCGCGCGACTGGAAGAGCCACATACCCACGGCCAGGGCGAAGGCGGCGTAGCCGGCGGCGTAGACCGCGGCGACGCCGGTGTTCGCCCAGATGAACCCCAGCGACACCCCGCGCGGGTCGGCCTCGTACATCGTGCCCGCCAACTTGATCGAGCTGTAGACCGTCAACTGCCGCAAATCGAACATCTCCAGGTACGGCAGCAACAGGCTCACCACGTAGGCGAACGACCTGGCGAGCCAGGAGCGATCCGCCAGCGGCCCCGCCTCCAGCGGGAACAGGAAGCGCGTGAGGTTGCCGGCGATGTAGAGCAGGATCACCACCGGCAGGTTGACCACCAGCGAGAAGCGCGTGGAGAGCGCCACCCCAATGGCCGCCAGCACGCTGATCTGGAGCCACATCAGCACCAGGCTGGGGAGCAGGCCCATGGTGTTCATCAGCCGCATCTCGAACACCTGCCGCAGCTCGCGGGCGTCGATGGAGCGGACGCGGAGCTGGTAGTCGCCCGGCAGGCGCGCCCAGGTGCAGAGGATCAGGATGCCGCCCAGCACCGCGATCGCCAGGCCCGCCGAGGCGACGATGCCGAGGTACTTGCCGACCAGCACCTCCCACCGCCGGACCGGCTTGCTCATCAGCGTGAGCATGGTGCGGTCCTCGATCTCGTCGAAGATCGTGCGGCTGGTGGCGAAGAGCGTGACGATCAGGACCATCAGCAGGATCACGTCCAGGCCGACGGACTTGTACATGATCGTGTCTTCACCAAGGGTGAAGAACGGCAGCAGCGCGAAGATCCCGAGGATGACCGCGCCGAAGGCGAGCAGCAGCGGGTAGATCGGCTGGAGGATCGCCTCGAGGAACGTGTGACGGAGGATGACGAACGTGCGGTACATGGTTGGCTCGCGTATCGCTTGAGTGGTTGGGGCGGCAGTCTACCGCCTGACGGAGAAATCGGAAAACTCGCCGGTGGGCGGTGCGTCGTCGTCGAGCCGGCGCTTGATGAAGCCGTCCATCCGCTGCCCGAGCGCGCCCAGGAATTGCCCGACCTGCTCGCGCTCCCCCTCGGCCACCAGCTCGACCCGCCCGTCCGGCAGGTTGCGGACGTACCCGGTGACGTCGAAGCCCCGCGCCACGTCCTGCGCGGTGTAGCGAAACCCGACGCCCTGCACGTGGCCGATGAAGATGGAGCGGCGACGGACCATGTGCTTCACGCCGGGTGCATCATCCACTGCCGGCCGAACTGCTCGTAGGCGATCTTGCGGATGAACTGCTGGTACTCCAGGTCGATCTGGTCGAGCGGCTTGGCGAGGTAGTGCTCGAGCATCGGGCGGACGCTGGACGGGGACCAGGTGCTGCTGGCGCGGCTCATGGTGCCGGACGGGTCGAAGGGCGTGCCGGCGGCGGTGTCGGCCAGCAGCTTGCGGAACTGACCGCGGTACTGACCGTTGTTGTACTCCCACATGAACCGCGCGAACGCCCAGTTCTGCGCGTAGAACGCCTCGATCTTGTCCCCGGGCAGTTGCACCACGTCGCCGGCGTGCATGGCGATCAGCTTGTCCAGCGGCCAGAGCGCTTTGCCCTCGATGGCGTTGCGCAGCCCGAGCGTGCGGTTCGGGTTCAGCGACAAGTCCCAGCGCGGCAGCTCGCCGGGGAAGCGGACGTTCTCGAACATGCAGGCGGTCCCCTCTTCGAGGAACGGCGGCAGGCGGCCCTTGAAGTGGCGGGCGACGTACTGGTGCCAACCCTCGTGCGCGGTGACGGAATACGTCGCGGAATCGCCGACGTAGTAGGAGACGAACCAGTCGCCGATCGTGTACCCGCCGCGGGTGATCTGGAGGTAGACGGCGGCGTCGGCGCCGGTGTGGCGGGCGGTGAAGTCCGCCCACTCGCCGCGCTTGGCGAAGACGTAGCACTTCATCGGCCCGCGGCCGCTCTGGGGGGCGGTGGCGAACGCCTGGTACTGCGCGTAAGCCCCTTCCAGCACCTGCGGCAGGCGGCGCAGGACATCGGGATCGGAAATCGTCGTGTGGATCGCGTAGTGCTGAGTCTTGAGGATCTTGCCCGGCGACATGCTGTGCGCCCACGGCTCGGCCTCGACCGGCGACGGCGCCGCCGGCCCGGTCCAACCCGCGCCCGACTGCTCGAACGCCGCGCACCCGGCGCCTGCGAAGAGCAGCACCGCCGCGAGCAGCGCCGAAGCGACCGTCCCCGCGGCGCGCGGGCACCCGTGCGCACGCCAGGACCGGAACGTGCGCGAGGACGGACGCGAGCACGTGGGCCGATGCGGGCGCGGGGTCGTTTGCTGGCTTTGCCTTTTCACCACCTGGACATACCCTCTGCTCATGCCATCGGTTCGCCTGGACGTGGTCAGCATCGGGACGCTCAGCCGCAACCGCCTTTGGAACGAGTCCGAAGCGGTGCGGACGGCGCACGCGACGACCACGTTGATCCGCTCGGGGAAGCGCCACATCCTGATCGACCCCGGCCTGCCGCCGCCGGCGCTGGCGGCCCGATTGTACGAGCGCACCGGGCTGCGGGCGGAGCAGATCGACACGGTTTTCCTGACCAGCTTCCGCCCGTCGCACCGGTTCGGCCTGCCGCTGCTCGCCAAGAGCAAGGTGCTGATCCACGAGCGCGAGCAGCAGGCGGCCAGCAGTCACCTTCGGCGGCTGATCGAGGAAGCGCCCGAGGCGGACCTCGACCGCGCCACCTTAGCCGAGGAGCTGAGATTGGTGGAGTCCCTCGCCACGCCCCAGGACCAGTTGGCGGACCAGGTCGATCTGTTCCCGCTGTTCGGTTACACGCCGGGGAACTGCGGGCTGCTGGTCGCCGCCCCCACCTACACCGCCGTGATCGCCGGCGACGCGGTGCCGACGCTGGACCACTTCCTCGCCGGTCAGGTGCTGCCGGACTCATACGACATCCGGGCGGCTCAGGAGGCGATGGGGGAGGTTTACGAGATCGCCGACCTGATCGTCCCGGGTCACGACAACCTGTTCGCCAACCCGCGGGCGTCGGGGATGTGACGCGGCGATGCGCGGGGGCAGATTGGGTTCGTTCTGCGCGGCGACGTGCCGGGACGCAGGTTCCCGCACGTCGCTGAACATCCCCGTGCGTCGCTGAACATCCCCGTGCGTCGTTGAACATTTCCGTGCGTCGTTGAACATCCCCGTGCGTCGTTGAACATTTCCGTGCATCAGTGTGCGCCCTTCGACGGATGGCGCTCGGGGGAGCGGGAGCGAGCGTGGATTGGCTTCGTTTGCGATCGACGACGGGGACTGGCTTCGTTTCGCGGGTGGTGAGGGGTCCGTGAGCAAAGACATCCGGGTCTTCGCTTCGCTCAGACACCGGCGTCTCGGGGGGCTTTCCTGGCGCCGGATTTGGGTTCGTTTTGACGTTTCACCCGTGCGCGAGGCGCGCCCGTCGCACAAAACGCCGGTGCCTGAGCGAAGCGAAGACCCGGATGTCTTTGCTCCTCCTGCGAGCGCCCGCACACTTACGCGCGCGCCGCGCCCGGTCATGGGTTGTCAAAGAGCAGGACGAGCGCCACCGCGCGTCCTCCCCCACCGCGCGCTCCTCCCCCCCTACGCGCGCACCATAGCAACTCAAATCACACATTGCGGCGGAAATCCTCCGCTTGCCTTCCTTTGCGGATCCCTCCCCCGCACCTATAATCGCCCATTCCCCTCCCGCGCGGGCGTTCCGCCGGGGGACAACTGGGTTTGGTCCGCCCGGCGCGGCGTGGTCGCCGGCGGTTCAACTTTTCCGCACAACGGGCCACGCGAGAACAGAAAGGTCAGGCGCCGGTCGCGCGGGCACGCCGCGCGGGGTCGCCGCAACACGTTATGGTCGATTTCAATCTCATCCACTCGCTCGGCAACTTCGACGCCGAGGTCGACACCGCCGTCATCGACGCCATCGGCGCCGATGCCGCGGCCGACATGGGCAAGCTGATTCAAGGCGACGAAGTTCAGGATTTCACCCCCGGCGCGATCATCAAGGGTCGCGTCAGCGGCATGGCCGGCGACGACTTCATCGTCGAGCTCGGGCTCAAGAGCGAGGGGATCCTCGAGCGCGGGGAGTTCGACGACGCCGACAGCGTCAACCCCGGCGACGAGGTCCGCGTCCTGCTGGAAGACGTCGAGAGCGACACCGGTCTGGTGAAGATCAGCAAGCGCAAGGCTGATCGCATCATCAACTGGGAAGCGATCATGAAGTCCAAGAAGGAGGGCGACCCCGTGGCCGGCAAGGTCACGAAGAAGATCAAGGGCGGCCTGCTGGTGGACATCGGCGTGCCGGTCTTCCTCCCCGCCAGCCAGGTGGACATCCGCCGACCGGGCGAGATCAGCGACTGGATCGGGCGGCACATCGACGCGGTCATCCTCAAGATCGACGAGGAGCGGCGCAACATCGTCATCTCACGCCGCAAGATGATCGAGCAGCAGCGCGAGGAGCTGAAGAAGAAGACGCTGGAGAGCCTGACCATCGGGCAGATCATCAAGGGGACGGTCAAGAACATCGCCGACTTCGGCGCGTTCATCGACCTCGGCGGCATCGACGGGCTGCTGCACATCACCGACATGTCCTGGGGCCGCATCAACCACCCCAGCGAGATGCTCAAGATCGACCAGGAGATCGAGGTCAAGGTCCTGTCGATCGACAAGGACAAGGAGAAGATCGCGCTGGGGCTGAAGCAGAAGGACGCCAGCCCGTGGGAGAACATCGAGGCCAAGTACCCCGTCGGCTCGATCCACGAGGCCGAGGTGGTCAACATCATGTCTTACGGCGCGTTCTGCAAGCTGGAGGAAGGCGTTGAAGGCCTCGTCCACATCTCCGAGATGAGCTGGACCAAGCGCATCAACCACCCCAGCGAGGTCGTGACCGCCGAGCAGAAGGTTCACGTCAAGGTCCTGGAGATCAACAAGGACAAGCAGGAGATCTCGCTCGGCATGAAGCAGGTCGAGGAGAACCCCTGGGAGCGCGTGGCGGAGAAGTACCCGCCGGGCTCGGTGGTCTCCGGCAAGGTGCGCAACATCGCCAACTACGGCGCGTTCGTGGAGATCGAGGAAGGGATCGACGGGCTGCTGCACGTCAGCGACCTGTCGTGGACCAAGAAGATCGGCCACCCGTCGGAAGTGCTCAAGAAGGGCGAGTACGTGCAGGCGGTCGTCCTCAGCGTCGACCAGGAGAAGCAGCGCATCGCGCTGGGCCTGAAGCAGATGACCGAGGACCCGTGGATCAACGCCATCCCCGAGGCCTACCGCCCGGGCATGGTGGTCAAGGGTCAGGTGACCAAGATCGCCAACTTCGGCGTGTTCGTCGAGCTCGCCCCGGGCCTGGAAGGCCTGCTGCACATCTCGGAAATCTCCGACCAGAAGGTGGAGAAGCCCGAGGACGTGCTGAAGGTCGGTCAGGACCTGGACGTGAAGATCCTCCGCGTCGATTCCGACGAGCGGAAGATCGGCCTGTCGCTCAAGCGCGCCCAGTGGGCGCAGGAAGAGGAGAAGCGCGAGGAGCAGCGCGCCGAGCGCGCCGTGAAGCGCGGCCTGCGCGGCGGCCTCGAAGGGGGCGAGAACTCCACCGGCCTGGGGGACCTCAAGCTCGGCCAGTAACCGGTCGCCAGGCGACCCAACGTCCGCTAACCCCAAAGGCGCCCACGCACCCAACGGTGCGTGGGCGTCTCGCTTTGGTGCGCCGGGTTTCGCGCCCGGTGATGGCCTTTGCCCCATCCCGTGGCTCGGGCATCTTGCCGAGCGCCCGCCGCGCGGCGGCCTGCTTCTCGGAGGAAGAACCGGCTGCCGGCCGCGAGCGCTGGGGCCAGATGCCCAAGCCACAGCACGGCGTGCGCAAGGATCACCGCGCGCGTGAATTTGGGAGGTGCTAAGGGACCTGTTCCGGCAGCAAAATTTGCTTGACGGGCTCAACCCGCGGCCGTCACAATCCGAGCGGCAGACCCCCCTGTGGAGGGCAACCCGCAGGCGGGACTCATTTTCGCGGCCAGTTCAGGGTCAACAAGTCACGGCTTTGGCAAGCCGATAATGACCATATCGCCCGGCTGATTTTAGAAGATCAGCGAACCCTGGCGCGGTCGGTAGCGAATAACACGGGACACCCGGTGACGGAGGGCATTCGTCGCGCCGGGCTGCCCCAAGTCTTTTTGCGACGGTTGACTATGGCCTCTGCCGCAGTTCAGTCCGGTCTCCAGTTGTATCTCAAGCAGATCAACGAGAGCCCGCTCCTCACCGCTGATGAGGAGAAGGCGCTCGGCCGGCGGATCATCAACGACAACGACCCCGCCGCCCGTGAGCGCATGGTGCGCTCCAACCTGCGCCTGGTGGTCAACATTGCCAAGCACTACGTCGGGCGCGGCCTGAGCCTCCCGGACCTCATCGAAGAGGGGAACATCGGCCTGCTCAAGGCGGTCGAGGGGTTCGACCCGGAGAACGGCTGCCGCTTCAGCACCTACGCGAGCTGGTGGATCAAGCAGGCGATCAAGCGCGCGCTCATCAACGGCGTGCAGCCGATCCACATCCCCGCCTACATGGTCGAGATGATGGCCAAGCTCAAGCAGGCGATGCGCGAGCTGGAAGATGTCCTCGGGCGGCTGCCGAACATCGACGAGCTGTCGGCCCATCTCAAGATGTCGCCGAAGAAGGTCAAGATCATCCGCAAGGCCGTCAAGGCGTACCACTCCCCCACCCAGTTCGGTGGCGGCGGGCACGGCGACAACGAGATGACCATCAGCGAGCTGGTCGCCGACACGCACAACCCCGGTCCCGAGGAGCTCACCCGCGACAAGGACGAGCTGCGACAGCTCCAGGACCTGCTCCACCGCATCGACGAGCGCGAAGCCCGCATCCTCAAGCTCCGCTACGGCCTTGACGGCGAGGACCCGATGACCCTGAAGGAAATCGGCGAGCGCATCGGCCTGACCCGCGAGCGCGTCCGCCAGATCGAGCACGAGGCGCTCGGCAAGCTGCGCGATTCGATGATGGTCGGCGTGTAACGCCCGCCCCGTTTCCACGAAGAACGCGAAAGCCCGCGGACGAGCGTCCGCGGGCTTTCCATTTTGATGGACGCGCCGGCGAACTTATCGCCGCACACCGATTGCCGGC
>DASQDR010000005.1:0-32533 GCA_035634055.1 Tepidisphaeraceae bacterium
GGGCCGTGGGGCGTGGGGGCGTGGGGCGTGGGCGCGCGCGAGATGATGACCACGGAGGGAACGATGCTCGGCTGGCAGGGGTGGCAGGTCCGGCTGCCGCGGGAGTGGAACCCGGTGCGGCTGGACGGCACCTTCGACGCCGGGCAGGTGCTCGTCGCCGACCTCCACCGCCCGCAGATCGGCCTGCGCTGGAGCCGCTTCCATCCGGAGGCGGCGACGACGACGGATTTTCTGCGCGACGTGATGCGCGGCGAGGCCGGCGCGGCCGCGGCCGAAAGCGCGCGGGCGGGGGAGCGCGACGGGGGCGCGGCGCTCACGTTCCTCGATCACGAGACGCCGGGGCGCGACGTCCACCTGTGGGCGGCGCCGTCGGGGCGGCTGCTCCAGATCGTCTACCACGCGCCGCGGCGCGACGACGTGCTGGAGCGCGAGCTGCTGCCGACATTGGCGGAGACGGCGGCGCGGCCGGCGCGGCCGTGGTCGGTGTACGACCTCTCGTGCCGCGTGCCGGCGCAGTACGCGCTGGTGAGCCACCGCCTCAACGCCGGCGACCTGACGCTGCGCTTCGTCGCCCCGGCCGGCCCGCCCGCCCCGGTCACCCCGCCCGGCCCGACCGACCCGCGCGGCCCGACGGATCTGCACGGCCCGGCGGCCCTGCGCGCCGTGCGCGGTCCACGCCGGCGCGAATTCCTCAACGTCCGGCAGATCGCGCTGGCGCGGCTGGCGCTGAAGCGTATGCGGCTGGCGCAGTGGGTGGACGCGCAGGAGCGCGATTTCCTCAACGGCCGGTACAAGCCGGTGGCGGAGATGACGGTGCGGCAGGAAGTGCGGCGGACGTCGCGCCGCCGGCGGCGGTTCGCCTTCATGCCGTGGCTCGCGCCGCGCGTGGTCACCCTCGCCCGCCACGACGTCGCCCGTGACCGGCTGATCATCGTGCAGGCGAGCGATGAAAGCGTCGCGACGGCGGTCGCCGACGCGGTGGGGGGCGTAGAATGTGTTTCATGATGAACCGCCTGCTCGCCCGCCGCCGCCGCCGTAACCGCTCGGACGCCCGCGTCGCCGACGCCGGCGGCAGCGGCGGGGACGTTGCCGCCACTGGCGTGGCAACTGCCGCGGCGCCCGGTGCGAGGAAGCCGGACGCACTCGCCGCCCGGCCGCTGCGGGTGCGCAACGCGACCGAATCGCGGGTGGCGGAGGGGACGTGGCGCGTGACCGTCCCCGTCCGCCCGTCGCGCTGGGCCGCCTTCGTGTTGCGCGTGCCGGCTAGCGCGACGCGGACGTTCGAGCTGGACGAGCTGGGAAAGCTCGTGTGGGACGCCTGCGACGGCCGGACCGACGTCGCCGCCATCATCCGCCGCCTCGCCGACGCGTACGGCCTCAACCCGCGCGAAGCGGAGGTCGCCACGCTCGCGTTCCTGCGAACGCTGGCGGCGAAGGGCTTGGTGGGCGTGGCGGCGGACGGCCACGATCAGAAAGGAGAAAGCGCCGAACATTCCACAGCGAACATCGAACGCCAAGCCGCGGAAGCGGTACGAGCAGGGTGAGAGCGTCCCGCGCCGGTGACGCAGCATTGATCCGACTTCATCCTTCAGCATTCATCGTTCAGCATTCTCTCCCATGCCTCCCCCTCGTCCCATCCCGCGCCAGGTCGCCCTGCCGCTCTCCAAGGCGGTGGAGATCGCCTACAAGAGCATTCGCCTGCGGCTGGGGCGGAGCCTGCTGGTGACCAGCGGAATCGTGCTGGCCCTGGCGTTCTTGATGGCGGTGCTGGCGACCGACGCGGCCAACGACGCGATGCGCGCGTGGGTCTTTGGCGGGCCGGTCGAGGCGTCGCAGGACCGGCAGCGGCTGCAGTCGTTGATGGAGGCGCGGGGCGTGCCGACGACGCCGCGCGCCGTCGCCGAGGCGCGGCTCCAGACGCGCTGGCTGCTCACGCTGGCGCTGCTGGTGGCGGGCGTCGGCATCCTCAACGCGATGCTGATGAGCGTCACCGAGCGCTTCCGCGAGATCGGCACCATGAAGTGCCTCGGCGCCCTCGACGGCTTCATCGTCAAGCTATTCCTGATCGAGAGCTTGTTCCAGGGCGCCGTCGGGACGGTGGTCGGCGTCGCGGTGGGGCTGCTGCTCGCGCTGGCGTCGTTGACGCTCTCCTATGGCCGGTTCGCGTGGGACGCGCTGCCGGTCGGCCGCCTGCTTGCGTGCGTGGCGGCGTGCGTCGCGATCGGCGTCGTGCTCACCGTCGCCGGCGCGATCTACCCGGCGTGGCAGGCGGCGCGGATGGAGCCCATCGAGGCGATGCGCGTGGAGGCGTAACCCGGCGCGTTGCGCCAAGGACGTGCCGTGGAACCGTCTGCGGCCAGGGTGCGTAGTTTGAGGAGCGGCCGAGCAACCGCCGCGCTTGCCCGGGCGGGATGCCGAGGGCCGGAGCCAAGGACGAGCAGTGGTTACACGATGACCGACGATGCCACGATAGCGCCTACATCGCCCGCGCCCGCGCCCGCGCCTCCCGCGCCGCTGGCCGAGCACAGCGTGCGCACCATCGACGTCACGCGCACCTACTCGATGGGCGACGAGCAGATCCACGCCCTGCGCGGCGTGAACGTCTCGATCGGCCGCGGCGAGTACGTCTCGATCATGGGCCCCAGCGGCTCGGGCAAGAGCACGCTGTTCAACATGATCGGCGGGCTCGATAAGCCGTCGGGCGGGAAGGTCTACATCGACGAGGTGGACATCGCGCAGCTCGACGCGATGGAGCTGGCGTGGATGCGCTGCCGCAAGATCGGCTACATCTTCCAGACCTTCAACCTGATCCCGGTGATGACCGCCCTGGAGAACGTGATGCTGCCGATGATCTTCGCCGGCGCGCGCACCGACGAGGCGCAGGAGCGCGCCGCCGAGATCCTGCGCCGCGTGGAGCTCGGCCACCGCCTGAGCAACCGGCCGGCGGAAATGTCCGGCGGGCAGCAGCAGCGCGTCGCCATCGCCCGCGCCTTCGCCAACGATCCCGCGATCATTTTGGCCGACGAGCCGACCGGGAACCTGGACCTCCAGACCGGCAAGCTGATCATCGAGCTGCTGCGCGGCCTGAACCGCGAGAAGGGCGTCACGATCATCAGCGCCACGCACGACCACAAGATGCTGGCGGTCTCCGACCGCATCCTCTGGATCCGCGACGGGCAGGTGGACCGGATCCAGCGCCGCGACGAGTTGAAGATCGAGGAGGGGGTGATCGAGGGCGTGAATGGGTGAGTGAGGGCCAGCACGAACCGCCGCGATGCGTGCCGAGCCCGTGACGCGGCGACCGGCAGGTTCGGCAGCACCCGCACCGTGCGGTAACGATCGCCCGACGTGGTGGAAGGGCCAGGGTGCGACCACTGTGCGCCGCCCGGGGTGAGGGGTCGCGGCGACACCTGTTTAGGCCTTGCTCCATCACTCTCGATCACCCGAGAGAAGGCGAGGCAACCCTCCAACTACGCGCGCGACGACGGTTCCCGAATTCCTATCAGGCAGCTTCGCGGGCATTGGCGGCAGCGGCCGCGGGCTACGAGGTCGAGCCGCTGCTGCGGCGATAATTGGGCGGGGCGCCCAAGCTACGAATGTCCTGTGCCTTCCGTCCCCAATGGTGGCACGGGCGCCTCGCCCGTGCGCTCATCCGGCGTCGGTCAAGATCCGTCACGCTTTCGCCGCGCCGATCATCACGCCGCTGAAGTTCTGCCCTGCCGTCAGCGTGATCTTCACCGGAGGCGTGGTGGCGCGGTAGCCGGTCGGGAGCGCGCGTTTCACGTTGTAGGTGCCGGCGATCAATCCATCAAAGCGGAAGTTGCCGGCGGAATCCGTCGACGTCCGCCGCTCGCTGGAGTCCCAGACGCTGTCATTGTCCAAATCGATGAAGATGGTCCTGGCGCCGAGGCTGATCTCGCCCGCCTCCTGCTTGCCGTCCTTATCGTCGTCGGCGAAGGCGCGGCCGGCGATCGAGCCGAGGCGCGTCACGCCGACGTGCGCCACCTTCGTCACGTTCGCCGTCACCGAGACCAGCGCGGGGTTGGCGGTGGTCACCTTGGTGTTGGCGGCGGCGATGATGCGGACGCGGTGCGTGCCGACCGGCAGGCCGGTGAAGGTGATCCGGCCGGTGGAGTCCGACGTGCCGGTCTTTTCGCCAGCGTCGAGCTTCCCGTCATTGTCGGCGTCGATGAACGCCTTGACGCCGGACATCGCGCTCTCGGTCACCTCGCGCAGGCCGTTGTGGTTGACATCGGAGAAGGCGGCTACGCGGATGCTCCCCGCGCCCACCGTCGGCGGCTTGGGCGCGCTCGGCATCGGCGTGGTCCAGCCGGCGTAGCCGACGTAGTTCATGGCGTCGTAAACGGCCTGCTGGATCAGCGACCGCACCTTCGCGTCGCTCGAGGTCGGCTTGGGGTTGAGATAGCTGCTGGGCGTGGCGATGCCGCGCGGGTCGTTGCCCGTGATCGACGCGTAGAACGCGCAGGCGATCAGGTAAGAGCCGGTGTCGCCGCGCGGGTGCGAGCCGTCGACGTAGAAGTCGGTGATCGACTTGACGTGGGTGCCGGCGAACTTTCCCGCCTTGATCATCTGCTCCACGTTGTAGTACGCCTCGGCCACCGGGATCAGCCGCACCGGCTTCATGTTCCGCGTGGCCGGGTCGTTCTTCTGCGCGGCGCGCAGCAGGGGCATGAGCTGCTTGACGAACGAGCGGGTGATGAAGTTGTAGTTCTTGCTGCTGCCCGAATCGACGTAGCTCTTGTCCCACTCGCTGGCGTAGCTGAACGCGGTGCCGTCGGGCTTGCCGTCGGCGCCCCAGTCGGTCCGCCGCGCCGGGCGCGAGTAGATGAAGACCTGGGCGCCCGGACTGTTGGCCGACAGCCGCTTCATGAACTCGAGGCTGATCGGGACTTCTGCCTGGTTCTGCCCGCTGTCGCGGTCCATCGGGTCGGTGTCGACGAGCAGTCGCCGCTCGTTGGGCTGGAGCGTCAATACGTCCCAATTATGGGTGAACGCCTGCTGGTAGTTGCCCCAGGGATTGAGCTTGGTGGGCTGGCCCGGATCGGTGCCGGAGGTGTTGTAGCCCGGCTTGAGGTTGAGGTTGTACGCCTGCGCGAAGCCGGACCCGGTCTGCCGCCCGAGCGAGATGGCGGCGCCGGTCGAGCGCAGCATCTCGGTGAAGCCGATGTAGCGCACGCCGTCGGTCATCGAGTTGCCGGTGAGGAAGACGCGCTTGGGCGCGACGACGCTGGGCGTCGCGGTCAGCGCTGCCGCCACGGGCCCCATCGGCGCGGGCGATAACGTGGCTACCAGCGGCGTCGCCGCCATCAGTTGCCTGCGTTCCAGAAGTTCGACCAGCGGCTTAATCGCACCGGCAGCGCACCGCCCACGAGCGGCGCGTTTACGTCTCGACATCTTCAACGTCTCCGTCGACCAAGTGACTGCGCGCCGCGGCACGGGCGCCGCGCAAGCA
This sequence comes from Tepidisphaeraceae bacterium, assembly GCA_035634055.1. Classification (GTDB taxonomy): domain Bacteria; phylum Planctomycetota; class Phycisphaerae; order Tepidisphaerales; family Tepidisphaeraceae; genus JAICTV01. The sequence continues at coordinate 5,474 of DASQDR010000005.1, forward strand.
GTTTGCAATACACATCGTTGGGGTTGCCCTGTGGGAACCTTCCCCCCACGCGACCTGCTACGACCCACGGCCGCGGGGTGTTCATTATGCGCGCGGCCGCTCCCGCGTGCGAACGCACAAACCCCGGATACAAGGGATTGAGTTGACGAGCCGCCGACGCCCGGAGATGGTGTTGAGCCGCGGCGAGCGCGGCCGCGGCAGCCAACGCAGCCGTGGCCGCCGACGCCTGTCCCGAACCACCGCCTGGTGCAAGCGGGGCGGCGCCGCCTCCGGCCGCCGCGGGCGTAAGCGCCGCGTCCACCCGAGGCGCTGCGGGGAACTTATCTTGCCCGAGACGATCCACAACCCCGTCCTGCCCGGCTTTTTTCCTGACCCCTCGATCGTGCGCGTCGGCGGCGACTACTACCTGGCCAACAGCACGTTCGAGTGGTTCCCGGGCGTGCCCATCCACCACTCGCGCGACCTGGTCAACTGGCGGCTCATCGGCCACGCGCTGACGCGCCCGGCGCAGCTCGACCTGCGCGGCGTCGGCGATTCCGCCGGCGTCTGGGCGCCCTCACTCAGTCACCACGACGGCGCGTTTCACCTGGTCTACACCACCGTGCGCACGCGCGTCGGGCCGTTCAAGGACGTCTGCATCTTCCTCACCACCGCGCCGGCGATCGACGGGCCGTGGTCGGACCCGGTGAGCCTCGCGGGCGGCGGGTTCGACCCGTCGCTCTTTCACGACAGCGACGGCCGCAAGTGGCTGGTCAACATCGAGTGGGACCACCGCAAGGGGAAGCCGCGTTTCGCCGGCATCGTCGTGCAGGAATACGATCCGCGCGAGCGCCGCCTGGTCGGGCCGGTCACCAGGGTCTTCAGGAAGCAGGAGCTGATCGAGGGGCCGAACCTTTACAAGGTCAACGGCTGGTACTACCTGATGCTGGCCGAGGGCGGGACCGGGTGGAACCACGGCATCTCGATGGCCCGCTCGCGCAGCGTCACCGGCCCGTACGAGCCGGACCCGCAGCCGCTGGTTCTCACGTCGCGAAAGAACCCGTCGCTGGCGCTACAGAAGGCCGGCCACGGCGAACTGGTGCAGACGCCCGCGGGCGAGTGGTACCTGGCGCACCTGGCCAGCCGGCCGCTCTACCCGGAACGACGCTCGATGCTCGGGCGCGAGACGTGCATCCAGAAGGTCCGCTGGTCCGACGACGGCTGGCTGCGGCTGGAGGACGGCTCGACCGATGCGAAGGTGGACGTGCCCGCGCCGCGGCAGTTCGAGCCGCACCCCTGGCCGGCCGAGCCGGTGCGCGAGGAGTTCGACGCGGCGGCGCTGTCGCCGCACTGGTCGTCGCTGCGCGTGCCGATCGACGAGTCGTGGGCGAGCCTGCGCGATCGGCCCGGGTGGCTCCGGCTACGCGGGCGCGAGTCGCAGCACTCGCTGTTCGACCAGAGCCTGCTCGCGCGCCGGCTGCGCTCGTTCGTCACCACCGTGCAGACGTGCCTGGAGTTCGACCCGCAGCACTTCACGCAATCCGCGGGGCTGCTCTGCTGGTACGACGCGCGCACGCACTACTACCTGCGCGTCACGCACGACGAGGCGCTCGGCAAGTGCATCGGCATCGTGCTCACCGACGACGGCGCCTACGACGAGTTGACCGCCAGCCAGATCTCCATCCTGGATTGGCCGCGCTGCCACCTGCGGGCGCAGATCGAGCACGAGCGGCTGCAATTTAGCGCGTCGGCGGACGGGCGGCTGTGGCAGCCGATCGGGCCGACGCTGGACGCCAGCAAGCTGTCGGACGATTACGGCCAGGGGCTGCACTTCACGGGCGCCATGGTCGGCATCTGCTGCCAGGACCTGCGCGGCGCCGGCGCGGCCGCGGACTTCGACTACTTCGAGATGAACGAGTGGGCGTGACCTGCCGGCCGGTGCTGCCGGCGTGCGCGGGGCGGCGCTTTCATTCCGCGGAAGGATTCGCAGCGACATGGAATTCAACTTCACGCCCGCGCAGCGCAGCCGGGTCATCGTCAACACCGACGCCAAGAACGAGGCGGACGATCAGTTCGCGATCGTGCACGCGCTGCTGACGCCGTCGTTCGATCTGCACGGGATCATCCCCGCCCACTTCGGCGAGCGCGGCGCCAACAGCCTGCAGGCGAGCCATGACGAGGTGAACCTGCTGCTGCGGCTCATGTCACTGGAGGGGCGGGTGCGCGTCGAGCCGGGGGCGCGGCGCGCGCTTCCGGACGAGCGGACGCCGCAGCCATCCGCCGGTGCGCAGCTCATCATGGACGAGGCGATGAAGCCCGACCCGCGGCCGCTGCACGTCGCCTTTTACGGCCCGCTGACGGACATGGCGTCGGCCCTGCTGATGGAGCCGCGCATCGCCGAGCGCCCGGTGCGCGTGGTCTGGATCGGCGGCGGCGAGTGGCCGGGCGGCGGGCCCGAATACAACCTCTCCAACGACATCCACGCCGCCAACGTCGTCTTCCGATCCAAGCTGGAAGTGTGGCAGGTGCCCAGCACCGTCTACCGCCTGGTCGCCGTCAGCTACACCGAGCTGCTGGAAAAGGTTTGTTCGCACGGGCCGCTGGGACGGTACCTCGTCGAGCAACTGGTGGAGTGGAACGCCAAGCACGTGGACGGCCCGATCGAGCACCGCTCGCTCGGCGACTCGCCGGCGGTCGGCGTCATCATGTACCCCGACGGCGGGCGCTGGGCCTGGCAGCCGGCGCCGGAGTTCGAGCCGTCGATGCACTACCGTCACACCGGCCGCAACCGGCCAATCCGCGTATACGAGTCGTTCGACGTGCGCTTCCTGATGGAGGACTTCTTCGCCAAGTTGGCACGGTTCGCGCGCGGGAAGCCCTAGCAACAGCGGCCCCGGCTCCAACGGTGCGAGAAGCGCGCGGGCCTTGGGGAGATGCGGTTGCGGTGCCGCTAGCGCGTGCTCCAACAGCCGTGCGGGAATTCATTGCGACCGACGTGCCCGGCCCGCTACGTCGCCTGCCCGATGGACGACAAGCTCACCTGGAACGAGAGCTGCTCGAGCTGCACGGCCAGGTCGACCGCGTTGAGCGCGACGTCCGGCGGGACGGTGATCGACACTGGCGCGAAGTTCAGCAGCCCGCGCACGCCCGCGGCCACGAGCTGGTCAGCGACGTCCTGGGCGCTGTCGGCGGGCACGGCCACGATCGCCAGCTTGATGTGCTGCTTCTGCACCACGTCGGCCAGCTCGCCCATCCCGTGGATGTTGAACGGCCCGTGCTTCTTGCCGACCTTGGAATCGTCGGCGTCGAACACGGCGACCAGCTTGAACCCCTTCTGCTCGAACCCGCGGTAGGCGAGCAGCGCCCGCCCGAGGTTGCCGGCGCCGACCAGCATCACGTTCCAAGTCTTGTCGGTGCCGAGGATCCGCCGCACCTGCGCGATCAGGTCCTCGACGCGGTAACCGATGCCGGGGTGGCCGAACTGCCCGAAGTAGGCGAAGTCCTTGCGCACCTGCGCGTCGGTCAGCCCCAGGCTCTCGCCGAGCTGCTTGGACGAGATCGTTCGTCGCTCCTTGCGCTTGAAGCTCTCGAGCTGTCGGAGGTAGAGGCTGAGCCGGCGGACCGCGGGGATGGGAATCGGCTCGGGACGGGGGTGGTCCACCAGCGCTCTCCTCTGCGCGCTCGGAGGCGCGCGTGTCTCGCTCGGATCCGGACGACACGTCGCGTGAGAAGGAACCCGCGCCGGCGAATTATTCGGACGCGCGCAGCAGCGTCAAGTCAGACGGGCGGCGCGGCCGATGGTGGGTCGCCGCCGCGGGCGAGGCGGGCGAAGTCGTCGCCGCGCTGCTCGAAGTTGGCGAACTGGTCGTAGCTGGCGCACCCGGTGCTAAGCAGCACGACGTCGCCGGGGGCCGCGATTTCCTTCGCCCGCGCGACCGCCGCCGGCAGGTCGCCGCAGGCGTGGACGCGGGCGCGCCCGCCGGCGTCGCATTCGGCAACCAGGCGGCCGATCGCCGGGCCCGTGGCGCCGATGCACAGCACCGCCTTCGCCCGCTGGCAAAGCGCGTTTGCCAGCCCCGTGAAGGGCAGGCCCTTGTCCGATCCGCCGACGATCTGAAGGACCGTGCTCGGCGCGAACGATTCCAGCGCCGCGATCGCCGCCTCCGGGATCGTGGCGATCGAATCGTTGAACCACCGGACGCCGCCCGCTTCGTGGACGAGCTGGAGGCGGTGCGGCAGGCCGGCGAAGTCGCGCACGGCCGCTTGCGCCGCGCCGAACGAGACGCCCATCACCTCCGCCGCCGCGAACGCCGCCTTGCAGTTGAACTGGTTGTGCCATCCCGGCGCCTTCAGCTCGAATGGCTCGCCCTTGGTGTCGAACAGCACGACCCGGCCGCGCGTGAGGCACGCCAGCTCGTCCGTGTGCGGCATCCCGTTCGGCAGCACCGCGAAATCCTTCGGCCGCTGGTGCTTCAGGATCGTCTTCTTCGCGTCGAGGTACGCCGCGGCCGAGCCGTGCCAATCGACGTGGTCCGTCGCCAGCATCGTCACCACCGCCACGTGAGGCGACCACGCGAGCCCGCGCAGGTACTCGAGCATGAAGCTCGACAGCTCGAGCACGACCAGGTCAGATTGGCGAATCTTCGGCAGGTCGAGCAGCAGCGGCCGGCCGATGTTGCCGCCGACGTGCACCGCGTGCTTCGTCGCCAGCATCCGGCCGAGCAGGGCCGTCGTCGTGGACTTCCCCTTCGTCCCCGTCACGCCCAGGATGCGCGCGGGGCAGCGCTCGATGAAGAGCTGAATTTCCGTGGTGACGGGCACGCCCGCGGTACGCGCGGCGGCGACGTACGCGTTCTGCGGCGGGATCGCGGGCGTGGCCACGACCAGATCGGCGGACGTGAAGTCCCCCTCGCGATGTTCCCCCAGCCGAAACTCGATCGGCAGCGCGTCGAGCGCCTTGATCGAATCCGCAAGCTTCTCCGCCGGCGTCCGATCGGTGACCAGGACCTTCGCCCCGTTCTGCACCAGCCATTTGGCCGCCGCAATCTGCCCGCCAAACTTCCCCAGGCCGGCGACGGTGACGCGTTTATTCCGTACGTCGAACATGCGGCCGGCCATTCTCGCCACCGGGCGACGCGACTCAATAGTCGGCGCGGGCGATCACCGCGCACGCGAGCGGAAACGGGCGTGAAACGGTGCCGATCATGTCGAGGGCAATCGCCGCGCGAGCGCCCGACGCGGAGGATAGAGCAGTGACCGCAGGTCACCCGCCTAGCACGCGCCCCACGTCCGCGCGCATCTCCTGAACCGCCGACGCGACCGCCTGCTTCCAATTGCTGGCGGCGGCATGCTTCGCGTCGCGATGGGCGTAGAGGATGCTTCGGCTGGCGGAGATGATCGCCCCCTTGCCATGGAGGAACGCAGCCCGGCTCATTTCCGCCGACGCGCCTTGCGCGCCGTACCCGGGGAAGAGGAAGATCGACTGCGGCAGTCGCTGGCGAAGGCTCATCATCATGGCCGGGTCGGTCGTGCCGACGACGGCGCCGATCGAACTGAACCCCTGATCGCCGAGCAGCCCTTCGCGCGCCGCCACCGGCTTGAGCTTGTCCGCCAGCATCTCCGAAATTGTTCGCCCGTCGTCGGTCTTCACGTCCTGGAGGTCGGCCGCGCCCGGGTTGCTCGTGCGCACCAGGACAAACAGTCCCTTGCCGTCGTCGCGCGCCGCCTTCACGAACGGGTCGATCGAGTCCAGCCCGAGGAACGGGTTGATCGTGATCGCGTCGGGCGCGCGGGTGTCCTCGTGCTCGTCGAAGGGTGGGTCGGTCAGGTGGGCGGCGGCGTAGGCGGCGCTGGTCGAGCCGATGTCGCCGCGCTTCACGTCGCCGATCACCAGCAGCCCGAGTTCCTTCGCCTCCTGGATCAGGCTGTAGTACGCCTCGACGCCTTCCCACAGGTATTTCTCGAAGTAAGCGGATTGGAACTTCACCACCGGCACCAGCGGGGCGACCGTGCGCAGGACCTCGGTGGTGAAGGCGAAGATCGCGTCGACGCAGGCCTCGGCGTCATTCGCGTCGCGCCGGTTCGCTGGCCCGGCCACCGCGTCGGGCAGCATCTCATAGATCGGGTCGATCCCGACGCACACCGGCGTTCCCTTGGCGGCGATGGCGTCGAGCAGGCGGTCGGAGAAGAGGTCGCTCATGGAGGCTCGGGTGTGCGGGTTTCAGTCACGCGTCAGTCGCACGGCGCCGCGTGTTGCGGTTTGGGTGATGCACTTCCTTCGCGCAAACCTCTGGTGTGATCGCCGGGACTTTCGGGCTCGCGCCGCCGGGGCGCCGCGCACCATCACGCTGGCGCGGTAGCCGCGGTCACGCCTCCGGCGCCACCTCGCGCGTTCGCAGCGCGCGGAGCAGTTCCGCCGCGTCCGCGCCCGACCTTCGGAGCGACTCGCACACTACGCCACCGGCGTCGGCCACCAGCGCCGCCAGCAGGTGGCGCGACGAGACCTTCGCCGCGCCGCTCTCCTTGGCCGCCACGATCGCGTTGCCGACCAGCCGGTGCGCCTTGGGCGACATCGGCAAATCGCCGGTCACGATCGGCGGCTCCTTCCCGACCGGCAGCGTGTGCGAGAGCGCGTTGCGCACGTAGCCGGATTCCACGTGCATCAGCCGCAGCACGCGAACCGCCTCGGACGTGTCATCGTCCAGCACGGCCAGCGCCACGTGCTCGAGCCCCACGAACTCCTGGTTCCGCCCCCGCGCCTCGCGCTGCGCGTTGGCGAGGATCTCCGTAAACGTGTCCGTCGCCGGCTGAAGCATGTTGCGGATGATACTGGCGGCGGCGGGGGGCGTCGATGGAGAAGGGTGGTGGTGAGGAAGGGGCGGAGGGGGAAGAAGCGACGAAGCGACGGAGCGACGAAGGGAAATGCCACGAGGCACGGAGGCACGGAGGGTCGTCATGCCTTTGCGGCGTCGAGGCGGCCGAACTTTCGGAGCTCTGGGGAGAGGCGGGCGACGAGGGCAACGGTGAGGATGGTCCCGACGCCGCCGGCGACGACGGCGCGGACGGGGCCCCACCATTCGGCGGTCAGGCCCGACTCCATCCCGCCCAGCTCATTGCTGCTGCCGATGAAGACCTGGTTGACCGCCGACACGCGGCCGCGCATGGCGTCGGGGGTGAGGAGCTGGACCAGAGTGTGGCGGACGACGACCGAGACGTTGTCGAACGCGCCGGTCAGGACCAGCATCGCAAAGCTCAGCCAGAAATTCGTCGACAGCCCGAAGACGATGATCGCCGCCCCGAACCCGGTGACCGCCAGCAGCAGCGCGCGCCCCGCCTTCTGCATCGGCGGGCGGTGGGCCAGCACCAGCGCGGTGGCGAAGGCGCCGAAGCTCGGCGCCGCGCGGAGCCAGCCGAAGCCGGCCGGGCCGACGTGCAGGATGTCGCGCGCGAACACCGGCAGCAGGTAGACCGCCCCGCCCAGCAGCACGGCGAACAGGTCGAGCGTCATCGTGGCCAGCAGGAGCTTGCGCTCGAAGACGAACCGAACCCCCGCGAGCAGCGAGCGGAAGCCCGGCTTCTCGCCCGCGCCGGCGGCGGCGCCCGGGCCGCCGTTGTCGGCTGCCTCGGCGGCCGCATCGCCGGTGGTTTCCGCGCGCTGCCTCGTCGCGCGCGCGCCGCTGGCGACCGGCGTCGGGGGGAACTTCAACGTCAGCAGCGCGCACGCCAGCAGCAGCACGGCGTTGGTGTAGTAGGCGGAAGCCACGCCAAACATGGTCACCAGGAACCCGCCCAGTGCCGGGCCGCTGATCATGCACAGCTCGAAGGTGCTGGCGTTCCAGGTGATGGCGTTGCTGAACAAGCGCTTGGGGACCAGTTGCGGGAGGATCGCCTGCCGCGCCGGGCGGGCGAAGGTGAGCGTGACGGCGTTGAGGAAGACCACCGCGTACATCGCCGGCACCAGCCCCGGCCAGTCCGGCCACGCCGACGCGAGGTACCCCAGCACCAGCCCCCAAAAGGCGAGCATCCACTGCGTGAAGATCAGCAGCTTCTTCCGGCTCATGGTGTCGACCAGGTGACCGGCGGGCAGGGCGAGCAGGAACAGCGGGATCACCTGGATGCCGCCGATCAGGCCAAGGCTCAGCGGCGTCTTCTGGCGGTCGTAAATCTGCCACTGGATCGCGACGCCCTGAACTTGCCCGCCGATCACGGCCAAGACATAGCTCAGGGCGTAGAGGCGGTAGGCGCGCAGGCGCAGGGCGGCGTAGGGGTCGTGCGCTGTTGCCCCGGCTTCCGACGGCGCGTGCGGATCGGCGGAGGGCGGGGCGGGCGGCAGCGCCGCCGCGCGGGCGGGCGCGGGGGAGGCGTCTAAGGATTTCAGCGTCGGCGTCTCGTGCTCGATCTCGCGCTCGGTGGGGGACGCCGACGCGGGCCGATCGTCGTCCGGCCCCTCATAGGCGATCGGATTGACGGAGGGCTTCGGGGCCGGCGTCGGCGGCGGCGCGGTCGGCGGGGGCGACGGCGGAACGGGGTCTGGCGAGTTCGGGTCCATCATGAATCGTGTCGCCCGCCGGGCTTCAGCACTGGTGCCGGCGGGCGGGGGGGACATGGTAGGGGCTTGGACCGCGGCGGGCGAGGCGGCTATCTTCTGCCGCGGGGCGAACCCGGCGGGCCGCGAGCCGTACCGATGGGCGGGCCCCCGCTCCGCCTGCTCATCGCGGCGCGACGGGGCGAGGCGTTGCCAAGCGTCGCGGGAATCGACGCTTGTCGCACGAACGGGGAACACGTCAAGTGTTCGACAGAAGCGGGCGCGCGCGGGGGACGGGTGTTGGGCTAGCAGCGGCGGGACTGGGCACGGATGAAAAATCGGACGATGGATCTGCTCAAGTACCGGGCGTTCCCGGAGCTGGCGGCGGCACTGCGCCAGCGGGCCGCCGGCGTGATCGCGCGCTGGCTGGAGGTCGTGCACGCGTCGCTCCCGGCCGTCCACGAGCTCACGCTGCGCGAGGTGCGCAACAGCCTTCCGGAAACCCTCGGCATCATGGCCGACGCGCTGGAAGCGGACGACCCGCGCGCCACCAAAACCCTGATGGACCAGGCGGTCTGCCACGGCGAGAGCCGCTTCGATCAGAACCTTGCCCTCAACGAGCTGATGATCGAGTACGGCCTGCTCCGGCCGATCCTCATCGAGGAGATCGCCGAGCAGCTCGACCGCGCTATCAGCACCGACGAAATGGTCGCGCTGAACCTGGCCGTAGACGTCGCGCTGCGCCGCGGCGTCACGTCGTACGTCAACCAGCAGAAGGCCGATCTCCAGCAGCTCGTCGAGGCGCAGACCAAGTACCTCTCGTTTCTGTCCCACGACTTGCGCGGGAACCTCAACGGCGTGCTGCTGATGATCGAGGTGCTGCACCGCGACCTCGAGGCCGAGCCGAAGTTCGAGGGATCGCTCAACGACCTGGACGTGATGCGGCGGTCGATCCTGGACACCGTCAGCACCATGGACCGCTTCCTGCACGCCGAGCGCTTCCGCCGCGGAAAGGTGCAGGTCAAGCCGGCGAAGGTCGATTTGTGCGCGCTCGTCGGAGACGTGGTCGGACAGTTCGCCTACCAGGCGCGGGAGAAGGGCTTGGAGATCCTCGGCGAGGCGCGGGACGGGGCGACGGTCATCAGCGACCGCGAGCTGCTCGGCATGATCCTTCAGAACCTGGTCGGCAACAGCGTCAAGTACGCGCAGCGCGGCTCGGTGCGGATCGTGGCCGGGCCGGACGGGCCGGAGCACGCGGCGCGGGTCTCGGTCATCGACCAGGGGCCGGGGATCGATCCGACGCGGCTGTCGCAACTGTTCCAGCCCTACTCGCGCGGCGAGACGCACGGGCAGGAGGGAACGGGACTGGGCCTTTCGATCGCCCGCGCGGCGGCGGACCTGCTGGGGGCAAAGCTCTGGGCCGAGTCGGAGCCGGGCAAGGGTTCAGCCTTCCACCTCGACCTGCCCGCCGAGCCACCGGGAATCGCGGTGCAGGAGTAGGGAGGCGTTCGCCTCGGGCGCTCGCACTTAGCCCGGCATAATGTTCACCACGCGGTACGGCAGCCCCAGCGCACTCAGCACGATCCCCATCAAAAGCCAGAAGCCCGCGGCGGCGGACTCGCCGACGATCAGGCCGAGGAAGAACGGCTTGGCCGCGACGTACCCCTTGGCGCCGCCAAAGCGCAGCGTGAGGGTCTTGGCCAACCAGCCGACGAAGATGCTCAGCCACAGGTGGGCGCCGGGGAAGGTGCCGATCATCAGGAAGCCGATCGGGTGCAGCGGCCACCACCCGTAGCGCAGGCGCATGGCGCTGAGGAACGCGGTGGCGGCGAAGCCGATGCCCGCCTGCGTCGCGGGGTCGTGCCGCAGGTAGTAGCGCGACTCCTCGTAGCTGCGCGGGTAATCCCGCAGCTTCCCCTGCGGCAGGCCCTGCGTGCCGTGCTCGTTGATCACGCCCGCGCGCACGTCCTTGGCGAAGGCGTAGCGATACTCGGTCCACAGCGTGCTGTAGAAGCTCGTGAAGTAACCGACGACCAGCGATAATCCCAGCAGCGCGATCAGCGCTCGCCCGGTGCGGCGGTCGCGTCGCAGGTCGCGCTCCTCCTCGGCGCCGCCGTACACCGTCGCGTCGGCCACCTTCAGGCCGTGCGTCGCGTAAACGCTGGCTACCTCGCGGTAGTCGTAGTGCTGCACCTCCACCAGGGCGCCGAGGTAAAACGACTTGACCGGCACCGGGTGGAGCCACTGCGGGAGGTTGAACTTCTGCGCGTACGCGCCAATCGTCACCCAGGGCTTGACGAACGAAACGTAGATCTGCCCGTGCACCAGGCCGGTCTCGGCGATGATGCGGGTGATCAGCAGGAACCCGGTGAGCAGGATCCCGACCGTCACCGCCGCCGCCACCAGCGTGCTGCCGGCGACGCGGAGGAAGCTGATCATGACGACCGCGCAGCCGACCAGGCCCCAGAAGGCGGTGCGGTAGGAGAGGTAGCGATCGTCCGCCTCCCCCGGCCGGCGCCCGCGGAACGCCTGCGCGACCACCAGCCGCCAGTGCCGCCGCCCGACCCATGCAATCGTCAGCGCGAACGCGACCAGCCCGCCAAGGTGCTGGTCCATCCGCCCGGCGTTCTCCGGGTCGCCCGTCCACGTTCCCTTCGTCATCATGAACAGGTTGTTCAGCACGAAGAAGAACCACAGGCTGAACGCGACCGATGACGTGATGAAGTAGGTCGCGCCGACGACGGTGAAGAACAGCGCGGCGTTCTGGAGCTTGGGGTCGGTGTACGACCACGGCGGCTCGGTCGCCAGGCGCGAGAAGTCGTAGTAGACCCAGATCTCCGGGAACCGCTGCGGGAAGTAGCGGGCCAGCCCGTTCCACACGTGCAGCAGGAAGACCGCCGCGAACGCGAGCCAGAACGACCGGCGCGACATCAGGTCGTTGAGCCACCGCCCGCGGCGCGGCTGGTCCACCAGCGAGAGTTGGATCTGCGCCAGCGGGAAGGGCAAGCGCTCGTTCTCGAACCACTGCTTGCGCACGATCGCCACGATGCAGAGCAGAGCGCCGTACAGCGCGAAGGTGAACACGGCCCACGCCAGGATCGGCACCACCCACGCGCGGTACGGCGCGGGCCCGCGGTGGATGAAGCCCTGCACGGCCGGGTCGAGCCACGGCGGGCGGTCGCGGAACGTCGGAAAGAGCCAGGTCGGGAGGTTGAGCCGCTGGAGCAGTTCCCAGTAGCGCTGGTCGGCGGCGGCCTCGTTGAAGGGGACGACCAGCGACGCCGGGAACCCGCGCATCAAGCCGCTGCTGGGGACGGCGCAGCTCACCAGCATCATCATGAACGCGACGGCGACCTCGCCCGACGACAGCGCGTGCCGCGGCGCGAACCGGCTGAGCGGGCCGTTCACCGCCAGCGTGAACAGGAAGACCAGCATCGTCACGCCCAGCGGCAGATTGTTGCCGACGAGGAACGTGTTGTTCAGGACGTAGTCGTTGTACGGGGTCAACCCGCAGATGAGCACCACGCCCGCCAAGCCGAGGCCGACGGAACGGAAGTTGATCGCCGGCCGCGCCCGCGCCGGCGGCGCGCCGGGCGGTGGCGGGGGCGACGGCGGCGCCGGGAGCCGAAGCGGCGCATCCGGCGCATCCGGCGTGGCGGGCGCGCCCCCGAGGGGTTCGTGCAGCGAAGGGGCTTTGACGGTCACGGGCGGGATTCTACTCACCGCCGCTCGCCCGTCTCGCCCGCGCGCCCGCCATCTCGACGGAAGGAATTTGCAAAGCAGCGCCCGCCCGCCACACGTGCTTCGCTCGGCGCCCCAGAGACACGCATCTTCCCATGGCTTGGGCACTGCTACACCGTCTGGCACTTCGCGCAGAAGTGCGTCGATCGGCCGCCGAGGACGATGCGCTCGATCGCCGTGCCGCAGTTGCGGCACGGGTCGCCGGCGCGGTCATAGACGCGGTGCAGGCGCTGGAACCCGCCCGAGGTGCCGTCCGCGTCAACATAGTCACGCAGCGTGCTGCCGCGGTGGCGGATCGCGCGGCGCAAGATCTTCTTGATCGACTTCGACAGCCGCGCGACCTGCTCATCACCCAACGCGTTCGCCGGCGCCAGCGGGTGGATGCCCGCGTCGTACAGCGACTCGTCCACGTAGATGTTTCCGAGCCCCGCGACGACGTTCTGGTCCATCAGCGCGTTCTTGATCGCCCGCGTGGTCCGCGCCAGCTTTCTCGCCAGTTGACTCGTCCGCATCACCAGCGGCTCGGGGCCCATGCGCTCGTCGCAGTCCTCGCACCCGAGCCAGCGGATCTCCCCGAACCGCCGCGGGTCGCGGAAGCGCAACTGATCGCGGCGCCCGACGGCCCGGCCGCTGGCGTCGTTCAGGTCGACGATTAAGTGAGTGTGCGGCTGCACCGGCTCATCCGCCGGCTCGACGGTGAGCCGGCCGGTCATTCCCAGATGGATAAAGAAGCGGTTTGCATCGTCCAGGTAGAAGACGATGCGCTTACCGCGCCGGGCAACGCGCTCGATCGCCCGCCCCGTGACGGCGGCGGTGAAATCGAAGTCGGCGGGCGTGACCATGTCCGGTCGAACGTGTGCCACGCGACCGATCCGCCGCCCGCTGACGCGCGGGGCGAGCGTGGTGACGATCGTCTGGACCTCGGGCAACTCAGGCATGGCGAAGCGAAGCTACTTGGGTGAGGAAACCGTGCGCGAGAAACTTTGCCGGGCCGGGCGCGTCCGTGGTTTAGCCCCGGCGGGCATACTATACTCGGACGCCCCCACCGGCGGGGGCCGCGCGCGGGAACGTTGTCCTCCAATCACGCGGGGTGCGCAGCATGTCAGACCAGCCTCAGATCGGGATCGCCCAGCCGCAACAAACCGACCTCGCCGCCGAGGAGCTTGCCGCGGTCGAGAAGCTTCAGAAGGGTTATCACGACCTCAAGGCCGAGCTCGGCAAAGTGATCGTCGGGCAGGACGCGGTCATCGAAGAGCTGCTGATCGCCCTGTTCTGCAAGGGTCACGCCCTGTTGGTCGGCGTGCCGGGGCTGGCCAAGACGCTGCTCATCTCCACGCTGTCGCGCACGCTGGGGCTGAGCTTCAACCGCATCCAGTTCACGCCCGACCTGATGCCATCGGACATCACCGGCACCGAAGTGATCGAGGAGGACAAGACCACCGGCGGGCGGGCGATGCGGTTCGTCCGCGGGCCGATCTTCGCCAACGTCATCCTGGCCGACGAGATCAACCGCACGCCCCCGAAGACGCAGGCCGCCCTGCTCGAGGCGATGCAGGAACACCAGGTGACCGCCGGCGGCAAGCTCCACCGTCTGCCGCAGCCGTTCTTCACGCTGGCGACGCAGAACCCAATCGAGCAGGAAGGCACCTACCCGCTGCCCGAGGCGCAGCTCGACCGGTTCATGTTCAACATCAACGTCTGCTACCCGAGCGAAGAGGAAGAGTTCCAGATCGTCCGCATGACCACGGCCGGTCGCGAGTTCAACCTCCAGCACGTGCTCAGTGGCGACGAGGTGATGCAGCTCCAGGACATCGTGCGCAAGACGCCGGTCGCCGACCACGTTATCCGTTACGCGCTCCAGTTCTCTCGGATGACGCGACGCACCGAGGCGGGCGGCGTGGTGCCGGACTTCATCAGGGACTACGTCGCCTGGGGCGCCGGCCCGCGCGCCAGCCAGTACCTGGTGCTGGCCGGCAAGGCTCGGGCGCTTCTGAAGGGTCGCTACCACGTCAGCACGGAGGACATCCGCCAGGTCGCGCTGCCAGTGCTGCGGCACCGCATCGTCACCAACTTCAACGCCGAGGCTGAGGGGATCAAGAGCGACGCGATCGTGAAAATGCTGATCGACCACATCCCGCGCCAGCAATACGACGAGCTGGACCGCACCGCGGCCAAGATGCTGAGGGACCAGCCGGCGGCGTGAGCGACATCGATGGCAGGCGGAATCTTCGAAAGACAAGCGTTGTTAAAACCGTCGACGATGGCGACGGTTGCCGAACGGCGGTTCGACGATGCCGTTGCTCTCCAAGCAACAGGTCAAAACGCCCGGGCCAATGGAGTCGCTTACCTCTGCGGCTTCGTCGTTAAAATCCTTCTGAAGGCGAGGCTGGTGGCGAAGTTTCCGGCCATTGCGCGGAAGCGGCAGCACGAGGTGGAGGACGCCGAACGCGAAGTGTGGAGGCTTATTTGGACGCAGCACGATCTCGAGGGAATGCTCTCCCAGATGGGAGAGCTGGAGGCCGCTCTGAAGCTCAGAGGCGAGCGCGACGGGCGGGACCATTTGGCGGAACTCAAGAAGATCACGGCGAGTTGGACCATTCAAGCACGGTACTCGTCGCGCCAGATGCTGATGCACGAGGCGTCTGCGTTTCTTGACCGCGTACGGACTCTGAAGGATCTGCTGAAATGACACAGGCTCAAGCAGAGATGCTGGTGGCGGCCCTTGCGCGGCAATTCGACGCTGAGGTGGAGGCGGAACCAATAGGCGGGAACGGAAGGTTCCGATTCGCGATCGTTTCGCCGCAGTTCGCAGGTCTCCCGCAGCTCCAGCGCCAAGATGCGATTTGGCAGGTCGTTGACGGAGTGCTCCCGCGCGAGGCAACGCTTGACGTCTCGATGATCCTCGCATTTGAGCCGGGCGAGTTCGCCGCTGCCGATTGAGTGACGCCGCTTGAATAACGAGCAGACCAACTACCGCAAGTACCTCGACCCGCGCACGCTCGCGCGGATTGGCAGCCTTGACCTGCGCGCCCGGCTGATCGTCGAGGGGCTGATGACCGGCATGCACCGCTCGCCTTACCAGGGGGCGAGCGTGGAGTTCGCGCAGCACCGCCCTTACGTGCCGGGGGACGACATCCGGCGGGTGGACTGGAAGGTGCTCGGCAAGTCCGACCGCGTCTTCCTCAAGCAGTACATCGAGGAGACCAACCTCCACCTCATCTGCGTGGTCGACGCCAGCGAGTCGATGGGCTACGGAACGGTCGAGCCGGCGCGGGCGGCGGACCCGGGGCTGGCGGGGGACCTGAAGGGGGCGGTGTCGTCCGTCCTCGCGCCGCAGTCGTCGGCGGGCACGTGGACCAAGTTCGACCACGCGACCGCCATCGCCGCGTCGCTGGCGTACATGGCGATCCAGCAGCAGGACTCGGTCGGGCTGGCGGTGTTCGACCGCGAGTTGAAGAAGTACCTCAAGCCCAGCAACTCCCCGGCGCAGTGGAAGACCCTGACGCAGGAGCTGACCGTCGTGCCGCGCACGGCCAAGACCGGCACCGGCCACGTGCTGGACCAACTGGCCGAGAAGCTCACGCACCGCAGCCTGGTGGTGATCTTGTCCGACTTCTTCGACGACATGGCCGGCATCCAGCAGGGACTGCGGCACCTGCGGTACAAGAAGCACGAATTGATGGTCTTCCAGGTGCTCGACCCGATGGAGGTCGAGTTCCCGTTTGACGACGTGACGTTGTTCCAGGGGCTCGAGGGGCTCGGTGACCTGCTGACCGAGCCGCGGGCGCTGCGCGAGGGGTACCTCGAGCAGTTGAACGGTTTCACGGAGGAGCTGAAGAAGATGTGCCGCGGCATGCACATCGACTTCACCCGGATGAACAGCGGCGAATCGCTCGACGTGGCGCTGAGCAACTTCCTGGCGACGCGGGCGGCGACGATGAAGTGATCGAATGAGGGGTCAGTGGCCAGTGGCTGGTGACCAGTGAACGAATGATGCTTTGCACCGACGCATTCACTTGCCACTGGCCCCTGACCACCGGGCGCTCCCTGGCCGCCGGGTTCATCACGCCGGGCTTCGCCATTGCCGGGCTGCTGCTGGCGGGCATTCCGATCCTCATCCACATCCTCAATCGCCGGCGGTACAAGACCGTGCAGTGGGCGGCGATGGAGTTCCTGCTCCGCGCGATGCGGAAGAACCGCCGGCGGCTGAAGTTCGAGCAGTGGATCCTGCTGGCGACGCGCTGCCTGGTGCTGCTGCTGGCGGGGATCGCGCTGGCCCGGCCGCTGGGGTGCCGCGACAGCGCCATCGCCTCCATGGCCGGCACGCGCTCGGGGCTGCACGTCATCGTGATCGACAACAGCTACTCCACCGCCTACGAGGGCGACCGCACCAACGCGCGCACGCACCTCGACCGCGGCAAGCAGCTCGCCAAGGAGCTGATCGACACCTTCCAGGCCGGCGGCGAGGCGGTGGCGATCATCACCGCGTCGCGCCCGGCGGCGTCGGTCCTGTCTCCGGCGACCTATGACCTCCAGGCCGCCCGCGGCGGGGTCGATCGCGTGCAGCAGGCGTACGGCTCGACCGACCTGCTCGGCGCGCTGCGCGCGGCCCAGGCGATCGCCAACGCCGAGAAGACGCTCGGCCAGCGCCGGCTCTACCTGATCACCGACGGCACCCGCAGCGCGTGGGAAACCCCCGACGCCGCCGCCATCAAGCAGCTCGGCCCGGAGCTGGCGCGGCAGTACCGCGTCGCCCACTTCCACCTCGGCAAGGCAGGGCAGTGGAACCAGGTGGCGCTGGACGTGAAGCCGGCGGGGAACTTGGTCAGCACGCGGCTGAACAACGACCTCACCGCCCGCCTGCACTCCTTCGGCCAGGGGCCCGATGCCTTGCTCCAGTGGAAGCTGGACGACAGCGTGCTGCCCGGCGGCGGGCAGGTGCGATTCGGCGCCGAACCGGTCACGCTCGCGCAGCCCGGCGCCAGCTTTCGCGCCGGCGGCGCGCACGTGGTGTCGGCCGGGCTGGTCACGCAGGACCGGCTGAAGATCGACGACACCCGCCACCGCGTGCTCGACGTGGCGTCGGAGATGAAGGTGCTGATCGTCGAGGGCGAGCGCGGGATGAGCAAGCTCGGCGGCTCCGGCGCTTTCCTGGAACTCGCGCTCGCCCCGCCGCGCGAGGCGACCGCAGAGGGCGGCGCCAAGACCGACAGCTACGTCGCCCCCGAGGTCGTCAGCGACCTGGAGCTGGGCAACAAGGTGCTGACCGATTACCGCGCGGTCATCCTGGCCGGCGTCGCGCAGCTCACGGCGGCGCAGGCGGACCAGCTTGCGCTGTTCGTCAAGCAGGGAGGCGGGCTCATCACGTTCATGGGCGAGCCGGTTGTCGGTGACAGCTACAACCAGGTGCTGCTGCCGCGCGGGCTCGTCCCCGGGCCGCTCACCAAGCGCGTCAGCGCGGCGGCGGACCAAAACGGCTTCCTGTTCGACTTCAAGCCGCACGGCTCGCTCCACCCGCTGCTCGGGCTCTTCTCAGCTCAGGAAAAGACCGGCCTGGACACCGCGCAGATCTTCACTTACTGGCAGATCGACCTGAAGCCGGACGCGAAGGTGGAGCGCGTGCTCGACTACCTGCCGACCGGCGCCACCGCGACCGGCGGGGCGGGCGCGGCCGGCGCGGGGGGCGGGAGCGGCAACGCGAACGCCAGCGCCCCGCGCGATCCCGCCATCGTCCTGCACACGCTCGGGCAGGGGCACGTCATCACCTTCACCACGACCGCCAACGCCGAGTGGACCAGCTTCCCCGCCAAGCCGTCGTACGTCGCGCTGATGCACGAGCTGCTCGCCGGGAGCATCGGCGCCGGCGACCGCTGGATGAACCTGACCGCCGGCGAGCCGCTCATGGTCCCGCGCAACCTCAAGCTGACCGGCTCGCCGACGCTGTTCGACCCGCAGCAGAAGGAAATCGTGCTCGAGCCGCTCCCCGCCGGCGGGCCGGGCGCGTACCGCAGCGGCCCGCTGGTCCGGCCGGGCGTTTACCGCCTGTCCACCGGCGCTTCCTCGTCGCTGCCGATCGCGGTGAACGTCCCGCCCGAGGAGGCGGACGTCCGCACCCTGGACAATAACGCGGTGAAGCGCGCGCTCGGCGACGTGGACGTAGAGTTCCATGCCGACACCTTGCCGCCCGCCGCCGCCGAGGTGAACCGCGCCGGCACCGACTTCGGCTGGCCCTTCATGCTCGCGGTGCTGCTCTTCGTCGCCGGCGAGAGCTTCATGGCCATGCGGTTCGGGCACTATCGGAGGACCAGTGGCTAGTGGTCAGTGACCAGTGGCTAGTGCGTCAACTAGCCACTGACCACTGACCACTAGCCACTCTGCTATGAACCGTCTTCTCGAAATCATCCTCGGCCTGGACCGCGGCTTCCTGTCGCGCGACGGGGACTTGTCGCTCCAGTTCAACCCGCACTGGCCCGGGCAGGCGTACGTCGGGGCGGTGACGTGGAACGTGCTGCTGGTGATCCTCGCCGGGCTGCTGGTGTGGTACGTCTACCGTCGCGAGGGGCGCAGCCGCCCGGTGCGGATCGGGCTCGGGGTGCTGCGCGCGGCGCTGCTGGCGTTCGTGCTGGTGCTGCTCAACCGCCCGGTGCTCACGCTCGGGCAGAGCCGGACCGAGCCGTCGGTGCTGGCGGTGATGGTGGACGACAGCATCTCGATGCGCGTGCGCGACGCCGGCACCGCCGCCGACGGCAAGCCGCTCAGCCGGCTGGAGGCCGTCAAGCAACTGCTCTCGCCGGGGGAGAAGTCGCTGCTGACCGAGCTTTCGAAGTCGCACCAGGTCCGCCTGTTCAGCTTTGACCGCGACAAGCAGGCGATCGACTCGCCCGATGCGCTGGCGAAGGTGGAGCCGGTCGGGGCGAACACGCAGGTCATCAACTCGGTCCGCTCCGTGCTCGGCGACCTCCAGGGCCAGCGCCTCGCCGGCGTGGTGGTGTTGACCGACGGCCGCGAGACGCCGCAGCGCCCGCTGGCGGAGGGGCTGGCGGCGCTGAGGGACTTCGGGGTCAAGATCTACCCCGTCGCCGTAGGATCGGACAAGGCGCCGAGCAACATCGACGTGCAGGCGGTCAGCGTGCAGGACAGCGCCTTCAAGGGCGACATCGTCAACGTCCGCGCGACCGTCCGCGGCACCGGCTACCCCGCCGGGCACGTGGTGGCGATCCAGCTCAAGGACAAGAAGACCGGCCGCATCCTCCCCGCGCCCGACGGCAAGCTCGACCAGCGCGTCACCCTCACGTCCGCCGACGCCCCGGTGGAGGCCGAGCTCCAGTTTCAGCCGCAGGAGATCGGCACGCTCGACCTCGTCGTCGAGGCGATCAAGGAGGCGGGCGAGGTCGACGACGAGGACAACTCCCGCGCCGCGCAGGTGGCGGTGCTGGACGCGAAGCTGGCCGTCCTTTACGTCGACGGCACGCCGCGCTGGGAATACCGATACATCAAGAACGAGATGATCCGCGACAAGACCGTGGACATCTCCTGCCTGCTCACCAGCGCCGATCCCAACTTCGCGCAGGAGGGCGACAAGCCCATCCGCCGGTTCCCCGAGAGCATCGAGGAAATGATGGAGTACGACGTCGTGCTGTTCGGCGATGTCGACCCGCGGCAGTTCTCCGACGCGCAGCTCCAGCTCGTGGCCGACTTCGTCTCCAAGCGCGGCGGGGGGCTGGGGATGATCGCCGGCCCGCGCTGGTCGCCGCAGGCGTACAAGAACACCGCGCTGGAGCCGGTGCTGCCGGTGGTCATCAGCCGCGTCGAGCCCGAGGACGCCCCCGCGACGATCACCGAGGGGTTCCGCCCGCTGCTGACCAAAGAGGGGCAGTCCTCGTCGATCTTCCGCTTCTTCGCCGACCGGGCCGAGAACGAGAAGTTCCTGGCCGAGGGGATCCAGCCGATCTTCTGGTACTGCCGCAACCTCACCGCCAAGCCGGGCACCGGCGAGGTGCACGCGACGCACCCGACCGAGACCGGCCCCGACGGGCGAAAGGCGCCGCTGCTGGTCCTGGGGCGCTACGGCGCGGGGCGCACGCTGTTCAGCGCGATCGACGACTCCTGGCGCTGGCGCTTCTACACCGGCGAATCGGTCTTCGACACCTACTGGGTGCAGCAGATCCGCTACCTGGCCCGCAGCAAAAAGCTCGGCCAGCGCCGCATCACCTTCGCCTCCGCCCGCCCCAGCTACGAGATCGGCGAGCAGGTCCGGCTGAGCCTGCGAATCCTCGACCCCGCGCTGCTCCAGCAACTTCCCGAGCAGCTCCGCGTCGAAATGACCGACGGGCAGGGGCAGGTCATTCGGCACGAAACCCTGATGCGCCAGGACGGGCAGCCGGACTTATATGTAGCCAGCTTCCCCGCCGATCGGGTGGGGCAGTTCACCGTCAAGCTGCCGGCGGTCGCCGGCGGGGTGGAGGCCATGGACGTGCCCGTCACGGTCGCCGTCCCGAGGCTGGAGCTGTCCCAGCCGCAGGTGGACCGGACGTTCCTGACCCGGCTGTCGGGCGAGACGATGGGCCAGACGGTGGACTTGGCCGACGCCGCCGCCCGGCTGCCGCAACTGATCCCGTCCGCCGCCAAGATCATCCCAGTCGATACCAGCCGCCCCCTCTGGGACGCGCCGCTGGCCTTGGCGATCTTCACTTTGCTGCTTACGTCCGAATGGATCGTGCGTAAGATGTTTGGAATGGTGTAAGGGAAACGCGGAAGGATGAATGCGGAAGGATGAACGAAGAGCCGCGGAGCGCTGCTGCTTTTCTTCTTTCATCCTTCAGCATTCATCCTTCATCCTTGACCCGTAATCCCTCTGCCTGGTCGTCAGACTCCGGAGCCTCCGCCATGCCTCCCACAATGCTCATGGACGCGCTTCAGGCGGTTCGCCGCCGGGTGAAGTTTCTTGGTGTCGCTTACGGCGTCGGCATCGCCGTCGCGCTGGCCGTGGGGCTGTTGCTCTTCACGGTGCTGGCGGACTACCTGCTGAACCTGCCGGCGTGGCCGCGGTTCGTGCTGTTCGTCGCCGCCCTCGGCGGGATCGCCTACGCGATCGCGCGCTGGATCTGGGTGCCGGCGTCGAAGAAGCTGAGCCTCAGCGACGTGGCCGGCCGGCTCGAGCAGACCTTCCCGCAATTCGAGGACCGGCTGCGCAGCACTGTCGACTTCGCCAGCAGCGGCGGCGGCGGCGCGGCGCACGGTTCGGACATCATGCAGCGGCGGGTGATGAGCGAGGCGGCGGAGATGGCCGGCCGGCTCGACCTCGGCAGCGCGATCGTCGTCAAGCCCGTCTGGTACTCCGCCGGCGCCGCCGCCGGGGCCCTCTTGCTGGCGATGATCCTCGCGATGCTCGCCCCCACCTACGCGCAGATCGGGCTGGCCCGGCTGCTCAACCCGTTCGGCGCGCCGTCGTGGCCCAAGCGGGTGCAGATCGCCATGATCGGCAACGCCCCCCAGCGCGTCCCGGTGGGGCAGCGCTTCGACCTGCGCATGAAGCTCGCCAAGGGGGACCGCGCCTCGACCAAGGCGCTGGTCCACTACCAGCTTGACGGCGGCCCGGTGCAGCAGGAGTACATGACCCGCGGCCCCGACGGGGTGTACGTCGCCTCCCTTGACGCCAAGGCCGACCCCGCGCGCACCGCCGGCGTCATGAAGGTTTGGATGACCGCCGGCGACGACCAGAAGCACGTCGAGCCCATCACCGTCCTGCCGCGCCTGACCATCGCGCGCGTCGAGGCGGTGCTCACGCCGCCCGCGTACGTCGGCGACAGCGCCAAACCGGCGACCATCAACCTCGCCGAGGGGCCCGCCATCGCCGCCGCCGGATCCGAGGTCGCCCTGCGCGTGGTCTTCAACAAGAACTTAGCCGACAGCGTGCCGGTGCAGCTCAAGCCGCTGGCGGCCGACGCGAAGTCCCCGCAAATCGCGTGGGAGCGCGCCGGCGAAGGGACCGTCATTGGCAAGTGGTCGGCGGCCGAGTCCGTCCGCTTCCACGTGCTCGCCACCGACACCGACGGTTTCACCAACGCCGGGCTGGAAGAATACGAGGTCATCGTCCGCCCGGACCAGAACCCGACCGTTCAGATCGAGAACCCGCGCCGCAACGAGGAGCGCACGCCGATCGCCGCCTTCCCGCTCCAGGGCGTGGCCGAGGACGACTACGGCATCAGCTCGATGAAGCTGGTCGTTGACCGCCTGGGCGACAAGAAGCATTGGGAGATCCCGCTCGTCGCCAACGCCAGGCCGGAGGCGGGCGTCACCTGGAACCGCATCGAAGGCTCCGGCGACCGCCTGCGCCTGCGCGGCAACTACACCTGGGACCTCGCCAAGCTCGACTCGGCGGGCCTGAAGCCCGGTGACGTGCTGGAGTACCACCTCCAGGTGCAGGACAACTACAGCCTGAACAACCAGACCCACGCGCCCGTCCCCAGCGGCAAGCTGCGCATCACCATCGTGAGCCAGGAGCAGTTGGCCGACATGGTCACGGCCGAGATGCGGCAGGCGGCGGCGGCGATCAAGGACGTGCACGCCCGGCAGGACCGCACCAAGCAGGAGACCGGCGACCTGGCCAGGGAGACGGAGAAGAAGCCGAACCTCGACGGCGGCGACAAGGCGGTCGCCGAGCGCCTCGGCAACCAGCAGGGGACCGCCGCCGCCCAGGCGAAGCAGGTCGCCGGCAAGCTGGAGGCCGTCCAGCAGCGGATGGAGGAGAACAAGTCGCCCGCCAACGACCTGAAGCAGCTCGCCGGCGACGTGAAGGACCTGCTGAACAACGTCGCCGAGAAGCCGATGAAGGACGCCGCCGCCAGGATCGCGTCCGCCGCCCAGCAGCAGAACGACCCGGGCAAGCGCGCCGAGGATTTCAAATCCGCCAACGCCGAGCAGCAGCGCGCGACCGACCAGTTGGCCGGCGCGATGGACCGCATGGGGAGCGTCGGCAGCCTGGCGCAGACGATCGACAAGCTCCGCGATTTGCTCAAGGCGCAGCAGGAGGTCTCGAAGGCGACCGCCGACGCCGGCGCCAAGAACCTCGGCAAGAAGCCGGAGCAGATGAACGACGACGACCGCAAGAAGCTCGACAAGGCCGCCGAGGACCAGGCCAACCTGGCGAAGAAGACCGACAAGGCAATGGCGGACATGCAGAAGACCGCGGAGCAGATGGCCAAGAGCGACCCCGCGTCGTCGGAGGCGATGAAGCAGGCGGCCAAGACCGGGCAGTCGCAGCAGGTCTCGCCCAACCAGTCCAAGGCCGCCAACGCCGCCAAGCAGAACCAGCAGGCGCAGGCCCAGTCCGCGCAGAAGCAGGCGGAGCTGGGGTTGCAGATGATGCTCAACACCCTCCGCGAGGCCGAGCGCCGCAAGCTGGAGGAGCTATCCAAGAAGCTGACCGAGCTTCAGCAGCAGCTCGCCACCCTCATCCGCCGGCAGTCCGGGCACAACCTCGACAACCTCGGGCTCCAGGGAAAGACCGTAGACAAGCTCGCCAAGGACCTGGCCGAATCACTGCTGGCGATGAGCGAGCGCCCGAAGGACAAGGCAGCCCAGGCGCAGCTCCCGCAGCTCACGCAGGGGCAGGAGCAAACCGAGCGCAACGCGCGCGACATCGCCCAGTCGGTCGAGCAAATGCCCAACGGCGCCGAGCCCGCCGCCAACCTCACCCGCGCCGCCTCGCGCATGGAGCGGGCGATCGTCGGCCTGCGCGGCAAGGATCTCCCGGGCGCGTACGAGCCCCCGCAGATCGACGCGCTGGCGGCCCTGATCGAGGCCAAGCAGATCGTCGACAAGCAGAAGAACGAGGTCGAGCAGAAGAAGGAAGAGCAGCAGAAAGAGGCGGTCCGCGCCGCCTATGCCAAGATCAAGACCGAGCAGGAGAAGATCAACGCCGAGACCGCGCGCATCGACAAGGCGCCCAAGGCCGATGACGGGAACCTCAACCGCCCCGACGCCATCCGCCTCGGCCAGCTCCCCGCCGAGCAGGGCAAGCTCGCCGACCGCACCCAGGAACTCGAAGAAGCCCTCGCCGCCGTCAACAGCGTGGTCTACATCTGGGCCAACAAGGACATCGTCACCTCCATGAACGGGGTGAAGGCGGACCTCGGCAAGCCCGCCACCGGCGTGCCGACGCAGGCGGAAGAGGCGCGCATCGTCGAGCAGCTCGACGCCATGATCAAGCACCTGGAAATCAAGCAGCTCGACAAAAAGTTCGAGCAGCGCAACCAGGGCGGCGGCGGGGGCGGGGGCGGCGGCGAGTGCGGGCCGAAGCTCCCCACCGAGGCGGAGCTGCGCCTGCTCAAGGACCTCCAGAAGGCGATCAACAACTCCACCAGGAAGATCGACGGCGAGAAGCCGAAGGACGAGCCCAAGCTCCTGGCCCTCGGCGGGCGGCAGGGCGAGCTGCGCAACCTGCTCGATCAGATGATCCAGAAGACCAGCCAGGGGCAGGCCAAGCTCCGCCCCGAGCCGGACAACAAGGACCAGCTCCCCGAGGAGGCCTCGAAGGACCAGGTCGAGCAGCAGGAGCTCGAGCAGGTGCTCCAGGGCGACGCGCCCAACGCCGAGCAGATCGAGAAGGACCTGCTCCTCGTCGGCGACCGCATGGCCCGCTCGCGGCAGCGGCTGGCGATCAACAACGATCCCGGCAAGACCACGCAGGTGATCCAGGAGCGCATCCTGAAGGACCTCGACTCGCTGATCGAGCAGTCCCGCCGACAGCAGGCGACCGCGTCCGCCCAGCCCAAGCCGGGCCAGCCCCAGCAGCCGGGCCAGAAGATGCAGCAGCCCAACGCCGGCCAGCGCCAGGTCGCCCAGAACACCGGCGGCAAGGTCAACGGCCCGGCCATGAACAAGACCAGCGGGAGCAACCCGAAGCCGAATTCCATCTCGCCCGGGCAATCCGGCTTCGATACCGACCTGTCGCAGCAGATCAAGGAATCCGCCGCCGAGTGGGGCCGCATCAGCCCCCGCACCCGCAACGCGGTGATCGAGGGCGCCGACGAGCAGATCATGGACAAGTACAAGCGCTACGTGGAGGACTACTACAAGGGCGTCGCCGTCAAGGGCGCCGAGCGGCAGTAGAAGAAAACGACGCAGGAGCCGTCACGATGTCGTTACGCCGAACGATCCTCGCTGCCGCTTGCGGTTTCGCCGTCGCCGCCACCCCCCTCGGCGCCGCCCGACCCGATGCCGCCCGACCCGGCGGGGCCGCGGGCGCCGCCGCCGGCGGTGACGCCGCCCTCGCCCAGCCCAACCAGGTGCGCGGCGACGAGATTACCCCCGCCCAGCAGGAGTCGGTCCGCCGGGGGCTCAAGTGGCTCGCCGACCACCAGGGACGCGACGGCGCTTACGGCGCGGGCGGCGGCTCCGCCAAGCACGCCGGCATCACCGCGCTGGCGGGCATCGCCTTCATGCAGGCGGGCAATCTCCCCGGGCGCGGGCAGTACGGCGACAACGTGCAGAAGTGCCTCGACTTCGTCCTGGCCTCCTCGCAGGAATCGGGCCTGATCGCCTCGGACAACTCCCACGGCCCCATGTACGGCCACGGCTTCGCCACCCTCTTCCTGGGCGAGGTCTACGGCATGACCGGCGACGAGCAGGTGAAGGAAAAGCTCCAGCGCGCCGTCCGCCTCATCGAGCAGACCCAGAACAAGGAGGGCGGCTGGCGCTACCAGCCGGTCCCCTACGACGCCGACATCTCCGTCACCATCACCCAGATCATGGGCCTGCGCGCCGCGCGCGACGCGGGGATCAAGGTGGAAAAGGCGACCATCGACAACGCCGTGCAGTACGTCCGCAACTGCCAGAACCCCGACGGCGGCTTCAGCTACATGGCGCGGCAGGGGGGCGGGGGCGGCAGCGGGTTCGCGCGATCGGCGGCGGGCGTCGCGTCGCTCTACTACGCCGGCGTCTTCGAGGGAAACGACATCACCCGCGGGCTGAACTACATTAAGCAGTACGTCCCCGGCCGCGGCATGGCCGCCGACACCGAGGGGCATTACTACTACGGCCACTACTACGCCGTGCAGGCGATGTTCCTCGCGGGCGGCGACTACTGGGGCGCGTGGTACCCGGCCGTCCGCGACCAGCTCATCTCACGCCAGAACCGCCAGACCGGCGCCTGGTCCGGCGACTTCTCCGAGGACTACGCCACCTCCATGGCCCTGATCGTCCTCCAGATGCCCAACCGCTACCTCCCGGTCTACACCGGCAAGGGCCCCGGCAGCTAACCCCGCCCGCGGCCTTCGCGCCGCCGTCCGAAACGCGCAGAGTTCTTAGCCACCGATGGGGCACCGATGGACACCGATGAAAACGCAAAGACAGAGCTCGAGCGCGGCAGGATGACCCCGAGCCCCATTCATCCTTCATCCTTCCGCCTTCATCCTCCTCTCCTTTATCGGTGTCCATCGCTGCCCCATCGGTGGCTCACGCTTCTCCTCCTGCTGCTCGCGCCCTCGGTGGCGCAGGCACAGACGAAATGGACGCTGACCACCGCGGATTTTCAGAGCCGGCAGGTGGATCTCGCGTCGATCGACGAGTCCGGCGCGCGGGTGAGTGACGCCGCCGGCGGGAACGCCCGCCTGGTGAAGTGGGACGACCTGCTCCTGCTCGACCGCGGCGCGGACGCCGCTCGCCCGGCGACGCCCCCGACCACCGCCGGCGCGGCGTCACGCTTCGTGCTCACGCTGACCAGCGGCGACCAGGTGCGCGGCGAGCCGCTGCGGCTCGAGGGCGACACGCTCCGCTGGAAGTCGCCGGCGGGGGGGGAGATCAACATCCCGCTC
>DASQDR010000006.1:0-17948 GCA_035634055.1 Tepidisphaeraceae bacterium
CGCCGGGCGGTGCGGGGGCGCAGTACACGTTCGCGTTCTTCTACTCCGGCCCGTCGACGCTCTCGCCGGAGCAGGCGGCGCTGTGGACGGCACACCGGCGGATGCTGCGGGACCAGGCGATGGCGAAGGAATGGGGCGTGACGCCGGAGCAGGCGCGGCAGCTCAAGGCGATCGACTTCAGCGGAATCGAGCTGCGCCCCTCGCCGCAGGACCGGCAGGCGCTGTCGCAGCTCTTCGCCGGCTACGTCGCCGCCACCAGCGGGCCGGCGCGGATGGACGCGCAAAAGCAGGTGGTGGACAAGCTCGACGCCATCGCCCGCGCCAGCCGCGACGACGCGCGAAAGAACCTGGTGGCGGGCATCGACCGGATCAAGGCCACCCTCACGCCAGAGCAGGTAGAGCGCATTGCCAAGCCGTGATGGCGACGCGGCGCGGCGCGGCGCGGCGCGAATTGACGCCCGGCTCGAGCGGCGGCTATAGTCGCGGGCTCTGGCCGCAGGCGGCCGCCGCGCGCGCTTCACGCCAGGGTGTGTCTCGTTTCGTACGTCTCGTTTCGTTCGTCACTTGGGTATCCCGCGTACATCGGCCGACGTCTGACGCGCTGCTCCGATCGCCGCGGTTCTCCGGGAAATGGTCAAACTTCCATGACGCAGGCTGCTGTTCCCCCCGCCGCTGGCGCCGCCGCCGGCGCCGCCACGAAGTCCTCCGCCGGCCTTGAGGGCGTCGTCGCCGCCACCAGCGCCATCTGCTTCATCGACGGCATCCACGGCCGGCTGGTCTACCGCGGGTACGAGATCGGCGACCTGGTCGAGAACGCCTCCTTCGAAGAGGTCGCCTACCTGCTGTGGAACGGCAAGCTGCCGAACCGCTCGGAGCTGGCGGCGCTGCGCAAGGAGATCGCCGCCGACCTGACGCTGCCGGAGCACGTGTCGAAGCTGCTGGCCGACCTGCCGGCGCGGATGCAGCCGATGGACGCGCTGCGCACCGCGTGCAGCGCGCTGGGCGCGACCGACCCGGACCTGTCCAGCAACGATCCCGGCGCCAACCTGCGCAAGGCGATCCGCCTGACCGCGCAGTTCCCCACGATCGTGACGGCGTTCAACCGCCTGCGCGCCGGGGAGCGGCCGGTGGCGCCGGACGAATCGCTGTCGATCGCGGCCAACTTCCTCTACATGCTCACGGGGAAGAAGCCGCACGACACGCTCACGCGCGTGATGGACGCGGCGCTGGTGCTGCACGCCGAGCACGGCATGAACGCCAGCACCTTCGCCGCCCGCGTGACCGCCGCCACCTTGGCCGACATGCACGCCGCCGTGACCGCCGCGCTGGCGGCGCTCAAGGGCCCGCTGCACGGCGGGGCGAACCAGGACGTCATGGAGATGCTCCTCGAGGCCGGCGAGCCCGCCACCGTTGAGGGCACGGTCCGCGACATGCTCAACGGCGGGCAGAAGATCCCCGGCTTCGGCCACCGCGTCTACAAGACCTTCGATCCGCGCGCCACCTTCCTCCGAAAGATGAGCAAGCAGCTCGGCGAGGCGGCCGGCAACACCCGCTGGTACGAGATGAGCGAGCGGATCATGCCGATCGTCAAGCAGATGAAGAACAAGGACCCCAACGTCGACTTCTTCAGCGCCAGCGCGTACTACACGATGGGCATCCCGCTCGACCTGTTCACGCCCATCTTCGCCATCGCCCGCGTGACCGGCTGGTCGGCCCACATCATGGAACAGCACAAGAACAACCGCATCATCCGCCCGACCGACGATTACGTGGGACCATTCGATTTGAAGGTGCAGCCGATCGAGCAACGCGCGTAAGCGGCCGCAGAGGTGCATCCTGAGCGAACGGGCGGGCGGTGCTCCGGCAGGAGCGCCGCCCGCTTCACTTTGACGACGGGGGGACGAGGCGGGTCGGCGTCGTGTCGCCGAACATGGCGAACAGTTCCGCGCGCAGCACGTCGATCAGGTAAACGTCCGCGTGCGCCTGTCCCGCCGGCATGTCGCACGGGACGCGGACGATCAGACAGCGCTGCTGAAACAGTGCGGCGCGCGGCGTCAGGTCGACGGTGGGATCGAAGGGTTCCTCGGGCCGCCGTAACTGATGGTGCGAATGGAACCAATACCCACTGATTGGGATCATCACGCCCGACACGCTGAGCTGCTCCCCCTCCAATGCAGCCGGCGGCAGCGCGACGCCGCCCGATGCGACTGCGGCCAGCGCTTCTCGTTCGGTCGGATACGGGCCGGTGTAGGCGCCACCGGGCGGGCCCACGAGGCGGGACATCACGGAACCGGCAAGGCGGCCCGCCGAGCTGCGCACCCACTCGTTGGGAGCGCGCGTGCCGCAGCCGGGATCGTTCCCGCGGATGCGGGTGGCGCGATCGACGCTCCCCTGCGGCGTCCACGGGTACATCCCCCGCGCGTACACGTAACGCGAAGAGCCGGTGACGTAGTCGCGCGCGGCGATGAAGAACTCCACCGAGAGCGGCGTGAGCAGCGCGAACAGCACCAGGCCACCCCAGCGCCCCTTCCACAACAGGTACAGGCCGGGCAGCCAGAAGAGGATCGAGAACTGCTGCGTCACGTGCAGCAGCCAGCAGACCGCCAGGCATGCCCCCAAGGCCAGGACCGGCGGGAGGACGCGCCCACCGAGGCGGACGCACGCGCGCTTCAATCGGGTGAGGGGCGTCCCGGCGTCGCGGTAATAAGATTTGCGATTCGCGGCATCGAACGCACGGCCGCATTCCGGACAGCGGTCGTGCGCCAAGCCGCGCAGCGGGTAGTAGCACCCGCGGCAAACAGCTTGCGGCGGCAGCGCACCAGCGGGAGGGGCCGCGACGTCCATCACACCAGTGTACCCTCTGGCCCGCGCCGCGCGCCGGGATGAATTAGAGCGTTTTTCAGCCGGTGTAGCGGCGTGACCGTCACACGGGCGTCTCGCCCGTGCGTGGTGTACCCGTTGGCGCATCAACACGCCTGGCGATCGCTTCACACCCAGCACGGGCGGGACGCCGGGACGCCCGTGTCACGGTCACGCCGCTACGTGAGTATGCAATACGCTTTAACGCGTCAACGCCAGCAACTGTCGCCCGAACCGCCGCTGCTCGGGCCGAAGTTCTTTCGTGAGCCATTCCTCGAACATCGCGCGGCTCTCGTCGGCGAGGATTCCGCCGATCATGCGCGGCACCTGGCTCTCCGGGCTGCTCGGGCACGCGACCCGCTGCGATCCCGCGTCTGCGGGGGCGCGCAGGGCGTAGGCGACCGTGTCCACGGCGGCCTCCATCGCGGCGCCGGTGCACATGACGCACGGCTCGAGCGTGCACGCCATCACCAGGTCGCGCGCCCCCAGCGGCGCCTTGCCGGCGGCGGCGGCGAAGGCTTCTATTTCGGCGTGGGCAATCTTGCTTCCCGTGGCGTTCTGGCGGTTGAAGGCGCGGGCAATCACCGTGCCGTCGCCGCGCGCCAGCACGCAGCCGATCGGCGCTTCGCCCTGCCGCATCCCCTCGCGCGCGACCTCGATCGCCTGCCGCACGAGCGATTCGAGCACGCCGATCGTGAGCTGCGCCGGGCCGGGCGAGGCGAGTTCCAGCGCGGCGTCGGCCTGTTGCAGCAGCGCGCCGATGTCACCGTACGTCGCGCGGGCACCCGCCAGGCGCATCTCGTCGGCGGAGTTCTGCCCGCTGAGCAGGCCGAGGCAGACGACGCCGGCCGCGCGGGCGGCGCGGGCGTCGTAGATGGTGTCGCCCACCGCCGCCGCCTGCGCGGGCGACAGCTCGAGCTTCCTCAGCGCCGCGACCATCGGGTCCGGGGCAGGCTTGCTGTTCTTAGCGTCGTCCTGCGTCACCACCGCGTCCACCAGCGATCGCCACGGCACCTTCGACGTCGACTCGATCACCTCGAAGTGCTTCGACCCGCTGGAGGTCGCGATGGACGTGCGCAGCTTGCGCCGGCGGAGGTGCTCGATGAACTGGACGGCGCCGTCGAACGGTCGGATGCCCTCGGCCCGCGCGAGCTTCTCGAATTCCCTGGGGTGCGCCGCCCGCAGCGCGTCCCCGTCGCGCGCGTCCGCCTGGCTGCCGAGAATGTCGCGCACGAGCTTATCGCCGCCCTTGCCGACCTCGGTCCAGATGCGGTCCTCGCCGATGCGATAGGCGTGCGCCTCGAACGCGCTCCGCCAGGCGCGCACGTGCATGGCGTTGGAATCGACGAGGGTTCCGTCAAGGTCGAGGATGATGCCTGCCAGGGCCATGCGCGAAGCGTAGGCCGCCCGCGCGGGCAGGGGAGGGGGGAATGTTCCGCATTCGCTCTGCCGGTTCGCCGGGAGAGGGCGGGAGGTGAGGGCGGGATGGGGTCATCAATTGAGAATTGACAATTGTTAATTCTCAATTGTCAATTCTACAGCCCTCGCAGCCCGGCCCTCACCCTCGCCCTCTCCCGGCGTACCGCGAGACGGGACCAGACGCGCGAATTCGAGTATGGCTCGCGCGACGGTGGCGGGCTGGTCGTGGTGGACCCAGTGGCCGGCGCGTGGCACCTTCACGGTCGTCAGCCCGCGCGGGAAGCAGCGGGCGTTGTCGTCCAGGCACTCGGGCAGGACGAACGGATCGTCCATCCCAAACACCATCAGCGTTGGCACGCGGATGTGCTGCTCCGGCCCCGGCTCGGTGAAGCGGTACGGCGGGCGAGGGTAGTTGGCGCGGTAATAGTCGAGCAGGCCGGCGACGGACGATCGGCGCAGCACGTTGAAGGCGATCCCCTGCGGCGAGCCGCCGCGAAGTTGCCGCCAGAGGATCCGCCAGTCCAACGGGCGCTCGATCAGGCCGTCCTGGAACAGGCGGGCGTACCAGCTTGCAGCCTGCTGCCGGCGGTTGATCGCCAACTCGCGCTGCAGGCCCGCCAGGTGCGGCATGTTCAGCAGCACGAGCTGGCGGACGCGGCCGGGGTGGTGCAGCGCGACCTGCTGCGCGATGGCGGCGCCCCAGTCGTGGCCGACGAGGATCACGTCGCGCTGCCCGAGGTAATCGAGCAGCGCGACCGCGTCGGCCACCAGGCGGTCCATCCGGTAGTGCTCGATGCCGCGGGGCTTGTCGCTGCCGGTGTAGCCGCGGAGGTCGGGCGCGATGCAGCGGAAGCGACGCGATAGCGCCGGCAGCAGCGGCCGCCAGGCGCGGTGATCGTCGGGGAACCCGTGCAGCAGCAGCATCGCCGGGCCGGCGCCCTGGGCGACATAGTGAAGGTTTAACCCCGCGCCGCGGGCGAAGGTGTCTTCTTCCGCCGCGGCCGATGAGTCGGGCGAGGGTGATAGCGGTGGCGATGACGCCGGCGGCGGCGGGAAAGTCGTCGGCGGGGAAATAGGCGCGGCGGAATCCGGTTGTGGCGAACCGGGCGGCGGCGGCGGCGGGGCGGCGGCGGCGGATTCCATGCGCGGCATCGTACCGCCCGCGCCACGTATAATCGCGACGCCCATGTTCGACACTGCCCCCGGTCCCGCCGCCGCCTCTGCGAACCCGCACGACCTGCTGGCCATGGTCATCTCCGCCGCGCGCGACATGAGCCGGTTTGACGATCCCAAGGCGCTGCTGCGCGTGGCGGCGGCGCACGGGCGGAAGATGGTCGGGTTCGACCGCAGCCTGGCGGCGACGCGGCGCGGTCTGGCGTGGCCGGCGGTCCGCCTGCTCCGCAGCCCGCTGGTCGATGATCGCATCGACCCCTTCAAGCAGTCCGACGAGCTGCCGGTGATCTCCGGCGGACTGCTGGCCGAGCTGCTCTACGCCGGGCAGCCGCGCGTGATCGACGATCTAAGCATCGCCGCTGACGATCCGGCCGCGCAGCACCTGGCGGGGATGCGGTCGCTGGCGGCGGTGCCGCACTTCGACCGCGGCGAGCCGCTGGACATGATGTTCCACCTTCACGCCTCGCCCGCCGCCTTCGCGCGCGATCGCCTCGGCGAGATGGTGCTGCTCGGCACGCTGTTCGGGCAGGCGGTGTGGGACTCGGCGGCGAAGCGCGAGCTGGCGGAGGCGGGGCAGGACCTTCAGAACCAGTACGACATCATCGCCGGCATCACCAACACCGTCATGGACGAGGCGATGAGCCTCAAGGGCCACTCCGAGGAGCTCGAGCGCCGCGTGCAGCAGCGCACGCAGCAACTGGCCGAGGCGCACCTCGACACGATCTACATGCTGGCCATCGCCAGCGAGGCCAAGGACGAGGACACCGGTCAGCACCTGCGCCGCATCCAGCGCCTGACGCACGACCTGGCGCGCACGATCGGGATGAACGAGCGCGAGAGCGAGACGCTGGCGCACGCGGCGATCCTGCACGACATCGGCAAGATCCACGTGCCTGATCACATCCTGAAGAAGCCGGGCCCGCTGACGCGCGACGAGGTCGCCGTGATGCGCGAGCACACCACCGCCGGCGAGCGGATCCTGGGGGACAAGCCCTACTTCGCCGCCGCCCGCCGCATCGCGCGCAGCCACCACGAGAACTGGGACGCCTCGGGCTACCCCGACAACACCGGCGGCGCCGGCATCGCCATCGAGGCGCGGATCGTCCACCTGGCCGACGTCTACGATGCGCTGGTCAGCCCGCGCTGCTATAAGGCCGCCTGGACCCCTCGCGAGGCCGCCGCCCTGATCGCCGAGGAAAAGGGCAGGATGTTCGACCCGGAACTGGTCCGCGCGTTCGAGGCGGTGAAGGCGTCTGCGCCTGGAGGGGCGTGAAAACGAGGAAGTTGAACCACCAAGTCACGAAGGCACGAAGGGGTCCGCCTCATCCTTCGAGCAAGACTGCTGATGAAGGGGTGAAGGCGCGTAAAGCCGAATTCAATTGCTTTGTGCCTTCGTCACTTCGTAAATCAACTTCTTCTCCACTGGAGCCCCATGCCTCCGCCCGAGATTGACGCGCGCGAGTACGAGTTGACGCTGCTGCGGACGCTGTCGCGGCAGTTTCCCACGGTCGACTCGGCGATGGCGGAGATCGCGCGGCTGTCGGCGGTGCTCACGCTGCCCAAGGGGACCGTGCACGTCATCAGCGACGTCCACGGCGAGCACAAGAAGCTCCGCCACGTGATCAACAACGCCTCCGGCACGCTCCGCCCGCTGATCGAGAAGCTGTTCGCCAGGCGGCTGGATCCACGGGAGTTCCAGGAGTTCCTCACCCTCACGTTCTACCCGGCGGAGGTCACCGAGCGGCTGGAGCAGACGCTGACCGACCCGCACGAGCTGCGCGCGTTCGCGGTGCGCACGCTGCGGCTCCAGTTCGAGTTGGTGCGCGTGCTGGCGTCGCGCTACAGCCTGCGGCGGTCGCTGAAGGTCTTCCCGCCGGAGTACGCCGACCTGCTCGGCGAAATGCTGCACGAGCCGACCACCGAGCGCGGGCCGGAGTTCGTCGAGGCGGTCGTCGACGAGCTGGCGCGGCGCGGGCGGGTGCTGCACCTGATCCACATCATCGGGCGGGTGGTGCGGAACCTGGCGGTGTATGAGTTGATCATCGGCGGCGACTGCTGGGACCGCGGCCCGCGCGGCGACCTGGTGATGGACTACCTCCGCGCGCAGCCGAACGTTTCGTTCATCTGGGGCAACCACGACGCCGCCTGGCTCGGCGCGGCCCTGGGGCACGAGCCGCTGATCTGCCACGTGCTGCGCGTCTCGCTGCGCTACCGCCGGCTGGGGCAGCTCGACGAGGGATACAGCATCCCCCTCACGCCGCTGGAGCACCTGGCCCGCACGGTCTACGCCGACGACCCGGCCGAGCACTTCATGCCCAAGTCCACCGGCATGCGGCCGATGGAGGTGGTCGCGCGGATGCAGAAGGCGGCGGCGATCATGCAGTTCAAGCTCGAGGGCCAGATGATCGCCCGCAACCCCGCTTGGCAGATGGAGCACCGCCGGCTGCTCCACCGCATCGACCACGCCCGCGGGACGATCGCGGTGGACGGCATCACCTACCCGCTGCGCGACACGCGCTTCCCCACGCTGAACCCCGCCGACCCGTACGCCCTCTCGACCGAAGAGCGCGCGTGCATGGACCGCCTGAAGCGGTCGTTCCTTCAGAGCCAGAAGCTCTGGGAGCACATGCGCTACATGGTCGGCAACGGCTCGATGTCGCTGACGCGCGACGATCACCTGATCTTCCACGGCTGCGTGCCGTGCGACGCGGGCGGGAACTTCCTGCCGATGATCGTGGACGGCCGAGAGGTCGCCGGGCGGGCGATGTACGAGGCGATCGAGCGCGTGGTGCTGCGCGCGCTCGACCGTCGCGCGCCGGCGGACCTGGACCTGCTCTGGTACCTCTGGAGCGGGCCGCGCTCCCCACTGTTCGGCAAGGACCGCATCGCCACCCTTGAGCGCGACTTCATCGCCGACCCGCGCCCGCACAAGGAGACCAAGAACCCCTACTTCGAGCTGATCCAGGAAGCGTGGTTCTGCGACAAGGTGCTGGCGGAGTTCGGCGTCGACCCCGGCCGCGGCCTGATCGTCAACGGGCACGTCCCGGTTAAGATCGAGAAGGGCGAGTCGCCGCTCAAGCGCAGCGGTAAGGCGATCACCATCGACGGCGCCTTCTCCGAGGCGTACGGCGACCACGGCTTCACCCTGGTGCTCGAGGCGGACCGCACGATCCTGGCCAAGCACCACCACTTCGAATCCGTGGAGGCGGCCATCCGCGACGGCGTGGACATCATCCCCGACGTATCGACCGTGCGCACGTGGACCCCCCCGCGCCGCATGGCCGACACCGAGCGCGGACACGAGTTCCGGTGTGATATCCGGATGCTGGAAAGGCTGATCGAAGCCTACCGCAGCAACGACCTGCGGTTGGACGGGCTGGAGGGAACGCCTTAGCGCGGCGTTCTCACCCGTCCCGCGAGGCAGTTGCCGGTCACCTGCCGGACCAGTTCCGCCGGGTCGCCCACCTTCTTCAACAGGTCGAGCTGTTGCTGCGCCCACGTCGGACGGTCCGCCATAGCGGGCAGGCGGTCCAGGTACGCCGCGCAGTCCAGCCGCTCGGCCGTCGGCCGCAGTTGCGCCGCCAAGGCGTGCAGCGTTCGGCGGACCGGCTCCAGGCGGTAGGTCTCACCGACCAGGCTCGCTTCCAGGCCGAACCGCGCCGCGTGCCACTTGTTCTGCCGCACGATCATCGGATGGCTGTCGTGCTGGTAGGTTCCCTCGTCGATCTCCTCTGACAACTGCACCACCAGGCAGTGGATTAGCGCCACCAGCGTCATCGCGTCGTCGAGCGAGCCGGGCACGTCGCAGATGCGGATCTCGACGGTGCCGAAGTTGTGGTGCGGGCGCAGGTCCCACCAGATCTCGCGGATCGTCTTGATGTAGCCGGTCTGCACCAGGTGGTTGATCAGCCAGACGTACTCGCTCCAGTTGCGCATCAGCGGCGGCAGCCCGGCGGTGGGAAGCCCTTCGACCACGCGGGCGCGCCACGATTGCAGGCCGGTGACCCGCCCGTCCCAGAACGGGCTGTTGCAACTGGCCGCCAGCAGGGTGGGGAGGTAGCGGAGCATGCGGTCGCAGATCATGACCGCCTTGTCGCCGGAGTCGACGCCGACGTGGACGTGCAGCCCGAAGGTGATCATCTGCCGGGCCGTGTCCTGGAGGCTGTTGATCAGCCAGGCGTAGCGCTCGTTGTCGGTGACCTTCTGGTCGCGCCAGGTGGAGAACGGGTGGGTGCCGGACCAGTAGAGCCGCAGGCCGACGTCGTCCGCCGCCGGGTCCAGCACGTCCAGCTTCTCCGCCAGGTCGCGCTCCGCCTCGCCGACGGTGGCGCAGACGCCGGAATTGATTTCGACGTAGCACTGCATCAGCTCCGGCTTGACCGACTCCCGCAACTGCTCGGGCAAACGCTCCAGCAGCCGCGGCGCCGAGCTGCTCAGCGCCATCGTGTTGGCATCGACCAGCGCCAGCTCGATCTCGACGCCAAGGGTCGGCTTAGGGCTTGGGTTGAACTTCAGGTTCATGGGAAGCGACTCTCCTGTGCTCGCGCGGCCACGGTTGCCCTCGCCTGATGGTGGCGGATGTCAGGACGTTCGGCAGCCGGGAAAATAGGATGCGCTACGGGAAGGCGAGGGGGCACGGGCGGCGTGAGGAAAGCGGGTGAAGGGACTCGAACCCTCAACAGCTAGCTTGGAAGGCTAGCGCTCTGCCATTGAGCTACACCCGCGTCGGGCGGACGGCGGATCATAGCACGGGGCTGGGGCGATGCGAAATGGCATTACGCGCCGGCGCGCTTCTTCGCCCGGCGCTTAGGCTTGGGCTTTTGCTCGGCCGCGTTGGCAGGGACGTAGCCGGCGTCGGCCAGGGCGGCGCGGTACTCGTCCTGGCCGATCAGGCCGGACTCGAAGAGGAACTGGCTGGGGACCGACGGCTTCATTCGCCCGGTGGTGGTGCGGGCGTAGTTGTCCTGCCGCCTCTGGCACCACGTGACGCGGAGGATCTTGCGCGCGCGGGTGAAGCCGACGTAGCAGAGGCGGCGCTCCTCATCCAGCCCGCGCTCGCCGCGGTCGGCCAAGGCTTTTTCGTGCGGCAGGATCTTGTGCTCCAGGCCGACGAGGTAGACCACGTCGAACTCCAGCCCCTTGCTGGCGTGCAGCGACATCAGGCGGACGGCGTTGTCATCCTTGGTGTCGTTCCCGCCGGTGTAGAGCGAGATCGACTCAAGGTAATCGCCGACGGTCGCGCCACGGTTGGAGCGGGAGAACTCGGCGATGGCGTTGAGCAACTCGTTGACGTTGCGGCTGCGGTCCTCGAACTCTCCCTTCTCCTCGTAACGCTGCTTCAGCCACTCCTCGTAGCGGCTGCGCTGGACCAGCTCGACGGCCACCTCCGCCGGCGTCAGGCGCGCGACGTCCAGGTCGAAGATCCTGCGCGACTCGCGGCAGGCGCGCATCGCGGCGTCACCGAGCGGCTTGTCCTGGTCGTCGCGGATGAATTCGAGGTACTGCTCCTGCATCACCGTCAGCAGGTCGAGCTTGTGCTGCTCGGCGAAGTGCTCCAGCCGCCCGATGAGGGTGTCGCCCATCCCGCGCGCGGGCTTGTTGGCGATGCGGTGGAACGAGATGCCGTCGTGCGGGTTGCAGGCGAACCTCAGCATCGACAGCACGTCCTTCACCTCCATCCGGTCGTAGTAGGAGCCGGCGCCGACCATCTGGTAGGGGATCTCGCGCTTGGCCAGCGCCTGCTCGATCAGTCGGGACATGTCGTTGGTGCGGAAGAAGACGGCGATCTCGCGCGGCTGCGTGCCGGACTTCATCGTGTTCTGGATGCTCGCGCCGACGGCCTCCGCCTCGGCGTCGGGCGTGTCGAAGCGCACGCACTTCACCGGCTCGCCCGGCTTGTTCGGCGTGTCGAAGTCGATCGGGGTGCGGTTGCGGCAGTGGCGGATCAGCGTGTCGGCGGTGCGGATGATCTCGGGCGTCGAGCGGTAGTTCAGCCCGAGCTTGACCACCGCGCAGTGACCGGTCTTCTGCCGGCCGCGCTCGATGAACTGCGGGATGGCGTCGGGCGTGGCGCCGCGCCACTCGTAGATGGATTGGTCGCCGTCGCCGACCGCCAGCACGTTGTCCTCCGCGCCCGCGAGCAGCTCGACGATCTCGTTCTGCGCGCGGTTGGTGTCCTGGTACTCGTCGACCTGGATGAAGCGGAAGCGCGCGCGCAGGCGCTCGCGCACGGCGTCGTGCTCGCGCAGCAGGCGCGCCGATTCGCTGAGCATGCCGGAGAAGTCGCACTGGTTG
Source organism: Tepidisphaeraceae bacterium (assembly GCA_035634055.1). Classification (GTDB taxonomy): domain Bacteria; phylum Planctomycetota; class Phycisphaerae; order Tepidisphaerales; family Tepidisphaeraceae; genus JAICTV01. The sequence goes on from DASQDR010000006.1 coordinate 11,746, forward strand.
CGCGCGCGAAGGAGATCGACGTAGGCGCGGATGACGTTGGTCTCGCTCTTCCCGAGGTTGCGCGCCGCCGCCAGCGCGTCGAGTTCCTCGCCGGTGCCGAGGTTCTCGCGCCACTCGTTGGCCAGGAAGGAGATGGTGCGCGCCTGCGGCTTGGTCGGCTCCATGCCGCGGCGTCGGGCGAGCTGGAGGAGCAGGTCCATCTGGTCGTCGCTGTCGCAAATGGTCATGCGCGCGTTGTACCCCAGCGGCTGGCCCATCTTGCGGAGCAGGATGCCGCACAGTCCGTGAAAGTTGGAGATGAAGACCTTCTCCGCCGCCTTGCCGTGCACCGCCGTGATGCGCTGCCGCATCTCGTCGCGCGCCTTGTTGGTGACGGTGAGGCAGAGGATGGAGGCGGGATCGAACCCCTTGCGGATCAGCCGCCCGGTGCGCTCGGTCAGGGTCTTGGTCTTGCCGGACCCGGGGCCGGCGAGCGTGAGGATGCGCCCGCGGACGTGATCGGCGACCTGTTCCTGTTGCGGGTTGAGCTGCATCGGGCGAAGCGGGGGAAGATACGCACGGCGGTCGGGCCGGCAACGCGTCAATTCGGCCGGCGAATCCCACCGCGTGGCAAAAGGTTGGGGTTCTGCATCGCGCCAAGCGCGGCTACACTGTCGTGGCCCGCGTTCGCTCTGCTGGTTCCCCCCAAGGGAGGTTCTGATGGCTCGCCGAACGCTGATCCCCGTCGTCGCGCTGGCGCTGATGTCGCCCGCGCCCGCTGCCCTGGCCCAGGCGCCGGCGGCGCCCGCGCGGGGTCCCGCGCAGGTGCCCGCGCAGGCTGCTGGACCGGCCGTCGCGCCGGCTGCTCCGGTTGCGGCGGCGCCAGCGGGGGCGCCTGGCGGGGCGGCGGATCTGGCGAGCGTCGAGCAGCTCAAGCAGCAGCTCGCCACCGACCCGCAGGGCGTGCTCCGCTCGGTCGCCAGGCTGTTGGCCCTCAAGGGTGACGCGGCGGCGGGCTACGATCGCTACGACCTGCTCAACCTGCGCGGCGAAGCGTACCTGCGGAACCGGGCCATCCCCATGGCGGCCGACGCGTTCGCGCAGGCGCAGAAGGCAACGCAGGACGCCGACAAGCAGGCGGCCGCGCGGGCGATGGAATTGCTCGTGCGGCGCTCCAAGCAGACGGGGTATGTCCCGAAGGTGCCCATGGCGCCGGCGAAGCCCGCTGGCGGTGCGGCTCGCGGCGGTGCGGCTGGGCAGCCGGCCCCGGGTACTCTGCTCGGCGGGGATCCAGCGCCCGGCGCGGCCGCGCCGGCAGCGGCGACAATCGGGCCCGGCGGGGCGATCCCCATCATCGAGGAAAGCGACCGCAAGGCCGCCTTCAGCGCGCTGTTCGCCGACGAGTTGCACGCCGGCGCGCCCAAGCTGCGCGCAGCCAAGAGCGCCGCCGGGCTCCCGCCCCTCATCGACGCCGCGCGCATGCTCGGCGACCTGCGCGCCGTCGAGCTGGCCGCCACCGGCGGCGCCGAGCAGACCAAGCAGCTCGGCGCCGACATCGGCGACCGCGCCCACCGCCTCATCGCCGCCGCCATCAGCGACATGTCCCGCAGCACCGAGAAGGTCTGGCAATCGGCGAGCCGGCAGAAAATCTACCAGAACGACGTCGGCACGATCACCGGCGGCGCGTACGGGCTGTGGGGGATGACCAGCACGGAGGCCAACTCGTTGAAGGAGACGATGGCGACGTGCGAGAAGATCGCGCCCGTCGCCGGCGACCTGGCCGCCGTCACGGGCAACGCCGCCCTTCAGGGCGACGCCCAGGAAGCCCTCCGCCTGCACGGCCGCGCCCGCGAGGTGCTGGAATACGACTACAACAACGCCGGCCGGTACGGCAACACCGGCGTGGATCGCATCCCGCTCCAGCCGACCCCCCGGCAGAACCCAACGCCGGTCGCGCCGCGCCGCACCCCGACGGGGCAGAACACCGGCACCAATGTCGGCCAGGACACCGGCACCAACACCGGCACGGGCACCGGCACCAGCAGCGGGACCGGGCGCACGCCGAGGTAGAGGCGCGTTGGTTCTCGGAACCCTCTCCCGCGCCCGCACGGCCGAGCGCGGGCCGAGGTGGCGAACGCGACGGGCGAAGCGGTTCGCAGGCGCTGATCCGCGCGAGTCTATTCGCGTCGTTCGCGTCCGTCTGTGCATTGGCGGCGTTCATTCGGAACCTTGAGAGCGTGCTCACTCCCGATCCCTTCTCCGCCCGCCGCCGTGAGGAAGAGTGGATGGACGCGCCGGGCGTCGATCCGGCGCTGCTGGCCGACAGCTTGCGCTTCATCCGCCGGGTGAACGTACTGCTCCGCTACACGCGGGCGACGATCGCGCACCTCGAGCAGTTCAGCCGGCGGTGGAGGCCGGGCGAGCGGATCACGATGATCGACTTCGCCACCGGGTCGGCCGACATCCCGCGGGCGATCCTCGCCTGGGCTGACCGGCACGGGTTCGACGTGCGGATCGTGGGGGTCGACCTTCACGCCGCTACCGCCGCCTTCGCGCGGCGCGACGTGCCCGACCCGCGGCTGAGCATCGTGCGCGCCGACGTGCTGAACCTCCCGTTCGACGCCGGCAGCTTCGACTACGCGCTGAGCGCGATGTTCCTGCACCACCTGAGCGACGACAACGCGCTGGCCGTGCTGCGGGCGATGGACCGGGTGGCGCGGCGCGGGATCGTCGCTGCCGACCTGCTCCGCAACCGCCGGGCGTACCGGTGGATCTCGCTGTTCACCCTTGTGTCCAACCCGATGGTCCGCCACGACGCACGGGTGAGCGTGGCGCAGGCGTTTTCGCGCCCGGAGGTGTTGGGCCTGCGCGATCGGGCGGGCGTCGATTACGCGGCGTTCCACCGCCACTTCGGCCACCGCTTTGTACTGGCGGGCGAGAAGCCGGGCGGCCAAAAGTGAGGCGTCTGTGAACTTCAGCGTCGGGATTACGGATCGCCGCGTGAGCCTTCTCACCGGATCCGGAACGGTTGCGTGCGCGTTCTGTCAGCTCAGCCCGGTCCGATAAACTCCGGCACGGGTCGTATCGTAAGATGTTCAGACATGAGCCTCTCGTTTCCCGCCGATGACCTGCCCTCGTTCCCGGCGCCGGCCCGACGGCGGCGGCGGCGGGGGAGGCGGTCGCCGGTCGCCGCGACGCTGGTCCCGGTGCTGGTGGGAACCGCCGTCGCCGTGGTCGCGCTGGCGGGGCAGTCGAAGGTTGGGGCGTGGCTGCGCGGCTTTTTGGTCGCGCCGCGTTCCAAGCCATCGCGCGACGCGCTGGCGAGGCGGGTGGAGGGTGGCATGTCGCTGCCGGCCCTGCGCGACTCGATCCTGGGGCGGCGCAAGGCATCCATCGTCGCCACCTACGGCCCCCCGCGCACCGCCGTCGCCGCCGGTGGGCCTGTCTCGCTCGGTCAGCCGGGCACCTTCTGGCAGGCTGACACCTGGTACTACGCCGTCGACCCCCGCACCCAGACCGCCATGGCCATCACCTTCGCCAGCGGCATCGCCCGCGAGGTCGATTTTTTCGACTCGCCGAGCGGGGCGTAGCTCGCGGGCGGTCGTGAAGGTCCCGAGCTTGGTATGCGCGCGCCGACTTCGTGCAGAGGCAAGCGTGCATCTCACCGCTTCCCGTCGCGTCTGCGCCAGCATCCGCGGCGCGCGGCCGCTCCTTCGGACCCGCACTATCAATCGCTGCGGCGAGCGGGGTAGAGTGCTGCGCCGATGCGTGGCCACCTGCTTTCGTTCGTCCTGCGCGTGCTGATCGGCGCGCCGCTGCTGTGGGCGGGCGTGACGAAACTCGCGGCGCCCCGGTCGGCCGCGATGCCCGGTGGCGCCGCGACCTCCATCTACGAGCGCATCATGCCGGCCAGTTCTTCCGCGCGCATCGCCCTGGCGGGCGCCGAAGCGCTGCTCGGCGCGGTGGTGGTGATGCGGGCGCTGCCGCGGGCGGCGGTGACGGCGGCGATCCTGGCCTATCTCGTGTTCACCGCACTGGTTGCGGCAGAACTGATGCGGCCGGAACCCATTCCCTGCGGCTGTTTCGGCCCGGCCGCCAACGCGTCCAGCAGCGGCACAGGCGACAACGTGACCGCTCCGGCACGTGGCCCATCTCCAACTTCCGTGCGCGCGGGCCTGGTCATTTCGCTGGTGCGAAACGTGTTGCTCATCGGCGTCAGCACGTGGTGGCTGGTGGTCTTTTCGTCACTCGCGGCGCGCGAGCCGCGCGCCGGTCGCATTGCGGAAACCGCGACGTGCGATGACGAAGCGTCCGCCGATGATCGCGCCCGTGACGCCGCGCGGCAGTGAGGCACGCATCGGTGACGCGCGCGGCGTCGCGGCCCGTTCGCCCGACGATGTCGCCGCGCGCTCCGGCGCGATTCGTAGTGGCGTAAAACCTCGGCGACTCCGATAATCTCCGCCGCACGTAACGTGCGGTGCGGCATGAGTTCACGGCAGCGTTGATACGCGCGATTTTATTTGCATGCCCCCAGAGGTTGGTTTAGTATCGCCGCCGCTCGTGGGGGGACTCGCGAGCCGGCTCACGGGCGGAGTGATGCCGCGACGGCCGACGGCGCGTCGGCACGACGGTCTCGCAAGCGGCCCGCGCGCGGGGGTCGATGCGCGGCGGTCGCACGAGGAACCGCAGGGACGCCGCCGCTGCCGCCGCGATGCACGGACGCACGCCGCTGCCGGCCCCCGGGAGGCTCGCCGCGAGCTTCGCCCGAAGCGGCCCGGACGGGTCCCGCCGCTTTAAGGTGCGCAGGTCGCGCGGCGCACCGGATCGAAAAGCGGGGATCGCGATCCGCCGGTTCGCACCGCTGGTCGCGCGGTGCGGATGGCGGTGAGGCGCAGCGGCAGGACGTTGTTCGACACCAGGGACCGACATCCGGACTTTCTCTCGCTCTCTCCCGCGCATGCCCCAACCACCCCTCCACCTGCGAACCGCTGCCGCGCTGGCCCGCGACGCTCGAGTCGTCGCCGCTTCCAGCTCGGCGCGGGGGCGCGGTCGGTGGGGCGGGTGATGTTCGTTGGCGGGCCGGCGGCGCGCGGGGCGCGGAACCCCCCTGCGGCGCGCACCGGCCCGGGCGCAGTTGTGTGTGTGTGTAGCCGGTGGCGCTGGCCCGCTGCCGGTGATGATTGGTCAGGAGGAACGCCGTGTTCTCCAGAAGCAACGGGCAAAAGACTTCCATGAACGACACCTCGTCAGCCGCTGTCACGCCGCACGCCGGGGGCAGCGCCCCCGCGCCGCGCCGGCGTTCCTCCCGGACCATTGCCGCCTTGAGCCTCGCCGTCGCGGTGGCGACGCCGGTGGCGCTGACGGCCATCGCCAAGCTGCGCGCCGCCCAGCCGCCGGCGCTGGGCGCCCAGCAGCCGACGCTTGCGCCCGCCGATGCGCTGCGCGAGGGCATCCGCCAGTACCGCGCCGGGCAGTTCGAGGAGGCGGTCGCCACCCTGCGCGCCGTCGATGACAATGCGCTCGGCGACGCCGACAAGCGCACGCTGTACGACACGCTGGGCCGCGCCGACAAGGCCGCCGCCGACCGCAAGACCGCCCGCGCCGAATTCGAGCTCGGGCAGGAAGCGCTGCGGAACAACCGCCCGGGCGAGGCGAGCGCGCACTACTACAACGTCATCAACAACCGCTCGGTCGACGAGGGGACGCGCCGAAAGGCGCAGGAGCAGTTGGCCGTCGCCGACGCCGCCCGCAAGGGGATGAGCGGCGACGCCCGCACGACCTACAACGCCGCGGTCGCCGATTACAAGGCCGGCAACCTCGGGCTGGCGCGGCAGAAGTTCGAGCAGCTCCGGGCGCAGGGTTACCGCCCGGCGATGTTCCAGAAGGCGCCGGACGATTACCTGCGCGAGATTGCGCGGAAGATGCCGGCGCCCGAGCAGGGCCCGAACCGGACCGAGCTGGCGATGCCGGGGGACCAGGCGCTGACGCCGCCCGCCGCCGCCCCGGTCGCGCAGGTGCCGCCGGCCCCGGCACCGACGGTTCCCGCCGGCGCGATTCCGCCCGGCCCGGAGCTGACCGGCCTCCCGCCGGCGCCCGCCCCGGTCGATCCGGGCGTCGGGGCGATTCCGCCCGCGCCCGCGCCGACCGAACCGAGCGTTGCCGCCATCCCGCCGGCCCCCGCGCCCATGGATCCGTCGTCGGCGGTGCCGCCGCCCCCCGCGCCG
>DASQDR010000007.1:0-39158 GCA_035634055.1 Tepidisphaeraceae bacterium
GCGGCGGCGCGGCCGACGCTGCTGATCATCTACCTGCTGCCCAACGGAAACACCATCGAGATGACGATGGGGGCCCGGCTGCAACCGGGAATGGATTGGCACTACGACATCCAGCACATCGAGGCGCAGGCGCGCAAGCTCCGGCAGATCGATCCCGCGCGAAACGTCGTTGTCGCTTACGTCGAAGCCAGCCAGTTGAGCTGGCCGGCGTGGCGGAAGGAGAAGGGCCAGGCCAGCGGCCGCGCCATCCGCGCGATCATCCAAGGCATCTCCAGCCGCGTCGGCGGCACCGATCCGCGCATCGCGCTCGTGGCGCACAGCGGCGGAGGGAGCTTCATCTTCGGCTACATCAACGGCGGCGACACCATCGGCGACAACATCGAGCGGATCGTCTGGATCGACGCAAACTACGCCTACGACGACGGCGAGCGCCACGGCGACAAGCTCCTCGCCTGGCTCAAGGGGGGCGCGCGGCGGCACCTGCTCGTGATGGCGTACGACGATCGCGACGTCACGCTCAACGGGAAGAAGATCGTCAGCGCCACCGGCGGCACGCATTACCGCTCGCACAAGATGATCGACCGGTTGCGCGACGAGGCGAAGCTGGTCGGGTCCAAGAGCGGGGCGTTCGAAGAGTTCACCGGCATGAGCGGGCAGGTGCGCTTTCTGATCCACGCCAACCCGGAGCGCAAGATCCTGCACACGGTGCTGGTCGAGCGCAACGGCCTGCTCGAAGCGCTGGCGTGGAACACGGCGCTGGATGGCAAGTGGGGCGGCTATTTCTGGGGCGAGCGGGCCTATTCCGACCTCATCCCGCCGCGCGCCTGCGGCGTGTTGGGCGGGAGGCGCTGGCTCGAACTTCACGCCGCTTCCGCCCTCGAGCAGCGCGAGGCCGCCGCGATCGACGCGGTGAAGCAGGGGAACGTTCCGCAGTTCCTGCGCAAGTTCGTGGAGGTTCGCGTGCGGGCCGGCGGCCATGAGTGCGCGTACCAGGTGATGCCGGATTGCTTCGCGATCGGCAGCGACGACGACTTCGTGCGCATGCCGCTGACGCCGCGGACGGCGATGAAGATCGCCGCAGCGATGGGTTGCACGTTGCCGACGCGCAAGATGGTCGACGACATCCACGCCGTCGCGGCCGTGCGGCTTGAACCGAAGCCGATGACGGAGCGGCGCGAGTCGCCCGGGACGTTCATCGAGCACGACGTCATCATCGAGCGGCAGCGCGCGGGCAGGCCGCTGGGCGAGCTGGTGGCGGGGCACAAGAAGGATGTGGTGATCTCGAACCGGCTCAAGGAAAAGCCCAACAAGGTCGCGATCTACGGCTGGCACCAGCGCGACGGCAAGCCGATCCAGCCGCTCTACGTCGGCCACGCCGAGCGCTACGTCGACTACAGCCACGGTGTGCGGCTGGTGAACCAGCGGTGCACGGTGGACGGGAAGGAAACGACGATCGAGGCGGTGCTGCGCGACCCCGAGCTGTGCAAGCTGCTGAGCGATGAGGGGACGATCGAGGCGGGGTACTGATACGAACGAGGAAAGCGCACCGGGCGACGCCGCAGGGGCGACACTTGTGTCGCCCTCTGCCGACCACAAGAGAGGGCGAGGCAAACCTCGCCCCTACTGCGAGGGCCATTCCGGATCCCTATGAGTGACCCGGTGAATGCATCCGTGGCACGGGCCGCTGGCCCGTCTTCCGGCGGCGTGGATTACCCGGCGAACGCCGTCCCCGTAAGCCGCTCGTACGCCTCCAGGTACCTTGCGCGCGTCCCCTCGACCACCTCCGCCGGCAACGGCGGGGCGGGCGGGGTCTTGTCCCACGGTTGGCGGTCGAGCCAGTTGCGGACGAACTGCTTGTCAAAGCTTTCCTGCTCGCGGCCGGGCTGGTAGCGGTCGGCGGGCCAGAAGCGCGAGGAGTCGGGCGTGAGGACCTCATCGACGAGGATCAGCCGCCCGTCGGGCAGGCGGCCGAACTCGAACTTGGTGTCGGCGATGATGATCCCGCGCGTGGCGGCGTAGTCGGCGGCGCGGCGGTAAAGGTCGAGCGTGCGGTCGCGCAGTTCGGCGGCCAGGTCCGCGCCCACCAGCCGCACCGTCTCGTCGAACGAGATGTTGATGTCGTGCCCGGCCGCTTCCTTCGTCGCCGGCGAGAAGAGCGCGTGCGGGAGCTTGTCGCAGAGCCGCAGCCCCGGCGGCATCGGCAGCCCGGCGACCGTGCCGCGCTGCTGGTATTCCTTCCACCCCGAGCCCGCGACGTACCCGCGCGCCACGCACTCGATCGGGACCACGTCGGCCTTGCTCACCAGCATCGACCGCCCCTCGAGCTGCTCGGCAAAGAGGTGCAGCTCGCGCGGGTAGTCGGCCACGTCGGTCGCGATCAGGTGGTTCTCGAACGCCTCGCGGAACTTGCCAAACCAGAACAGGCTGAGGGCCGTCAGAAGCTTGCCCTTGTCCGGGATGCCGTTGGGCATGACGCAGTCGAACGCGCTGATCCGGTCGGTGGCGACGATGAGGAGTTGATCCCCGAGGTCGTACACGTCGCGGACCTTCCCGCGCCGCACGGGGAAAGGCAGCGAGGTGGTCATGAGGGCGCCGGCCATGCCGCGAACAGTACGCGCAGCCCACCGGATCGCAACGCGCGGCGGAAAGGGAATGATTCTCCGCTCCCCCATCAGCGGCCAACGTTCTTGAGCGCTGCGGCCGCGCCGGATTTGTGCGACCGGGGGAGTCTGTTAAGATGCGCGGCCGCGTCGGGGACGAGTGTGTGTTTCCCGCAGGGCCGCCGCTGCGGGCGAAGCGTTGCCTCCTATGACCATCAAGTTTGAGATCTATCGCGACGGCAACCGCGTTGCGAACTTCTCGCCCGTCGGGGCCATCGCGATCGGACCGGAGAGCGTGCCGATCCCGGGGGACGTCGCGTTCCGCGACGGGCTGCTGGTCTGCGACAAGACCGACGACCACGCCACCGCCGTCGGGCTGATGTGGGATTGCGGCCCGGTCGGCGCCTACCACGTCGAGACCACCCGCCTGCCGCCGCGCGACAAGCCTTACAACCTCAACGTCGAGCTGGCGCGCTTCCGGCTGATGCGCATCGTGCAGAAGCAGGAGGACTGGAACCTGTTCGACTTCCCGCGGGCCGAGCGGTTCACGCAGATGTTCCACGAGGCGCAGTCGCTGTTCGCCGACGCGCTGGGCAAGCTGGACACCCCCGGCGACGCCGCCCGGCTGGCGGACCAGTCGCTGGCGCTGTCGGTCGAGCTGTCAGAGCAACTGGCGCTGTTTCACGGCGAGCTTTTGCTCAACCGCCGCCGGGCAAGCAGCTCGTTCGTCAAGCACGTGGTCGGCTGCCGCGTCAACTCGGAGGTGCAGAACCAGAAGTACAAGGACACCCTGGCCGAGAGCTTCGACTACGCGGTGCTGCCGATGACGTGGAAGCAGCTCCAGCCGGAGGAAGGCTCGTTCAACACCGAGCCGGTGGACGACTGGGTGGAGATGCTCGCCCGCAAGCGCATCCCGATCATCGCCGGCCCGCTCATCAGCCTGGACGAGGGGGGCGTGCCGGACTGGATGTTCATCTGGGAACACGACTTCGACACCCTGCGGGAAATGGCCTACGAATTCGTGCAGAAGGTGGTGCAGCGCTACCGCCGGGCGGTCAGCGCGTGGAACGTCGTCTCCGGGCTGCACGCGGGCGCGGCGTTCAGCCTCAGCTTCGAGCAGATCATCGAGCTGACGCGGATGCTGGTGGCGCAGGTGAAGACGCTGCTGCCCAACGCGAAAACGCTGGTGTCGATCACGCAGCCGTTCGGCGAGTACCACGCGCGGGCGGGCGTCGGCGTGCCGCCGATGCTCTACGCCGAGATGGTCGCGCAGGCGGGCGTGAACTTCGAAGCCTTCGGGCTCGAGGTGCAGATGGGCGTGCCGCAGCCGGGCAAGTTCACGCGCGACTTGTTCCAGCTCAGTTGCCTGCTGGACAAGTTCTCCACGCTGGGCCGGCCGGTCTACCTGACGGCGGTGTGCGCGCCGTCGCGCAACACGCCCGACCCCGGCGACGAATCCGACGGCCGGCTTGATCCCGCGCAGGGCGGGCGCTGGCACAAGCCGTGGGACCCGCAGCTCCAGGCGGACTGGGTGGACGCGGTTTACAAGCTCGCGTTCAGCAAGCCGTACGTGGAATCCGTCGCCTGGGGCAACCTGGCGGACCTGAGCCACACCATCCCCGGCGGCGGGCTGCTGGACGACATGCTCCAGCCCAAGCCGTCGCACGTGCGGCTCCAGGATCTGCGCGAAAAGCTCCACCAGTGGCACGTGAAGAAGAGCACGTGAGGCGCGACGCGCGATGCGGACGGATGCGAGCATCCACGCCCGCCTGCTGACGCCGTCGCGGCGGGGCGTGCTGGCGGCGTTCGTGGTGTTGCTGTCGCTCACCCTGTCCGTCCGCCTGCTGATCCGCTCCAGCTACATCCCCGATCCGCCGCCGGCGCGCTCGCCGAAGTACGATGAGCTGGCCGACCGGCTTGATCCCAACACGGCGTCCGCCGTCGAGTTGAGCGTCCTGCCGCAGTTGGGCGAGAAGCGCGCCCGCGAGATCGTCTTGTACCGCGACCAGTTTCGCGCCGACCGCCGTGGCGAGGTCGCCTTCCGAACGGCCGATGACTTGCTCAAGGTCCGCGGCATCGGCGTGGCGATGCTGGCGACCGTCCGGCCGCACCTGATGTTCCCCGCCACGACGCCCACCTCCGCTCCCGTCCCCGCTCCCGGTACGCCGGGAGAGCGATAGGGTGAGGGCATGGCGCTTGAGGATTGACGTTGGAACTTGAACGGCGCGCCGCGGTCACCGCCGTCTCAAGTTCCAATCGTCAATCCTCAAGCTCGGGGCCCTATAATCCGCCCTATGAGCGATTTCCAAGTCGTCAGCCCTTTTCAGCCGCAGGGCGATCAGCCGCAGGCGATCGATAAGCTCACCGAGGGGCTGCGCGCGGGCAAAAAGTTCCAGAACCTGATGGGCGTCACCGGGTCGGGCAAGACCTTCACGATGGCCCACACCATCGCCCGCGCGAACCGGCCGACGCTGGTCATCAGCCACAACAAGACGCTGGCGGCGCAGCTCTACGAGGAGTTCAAGGAGCTGTTCCCGCACAACGCGGTAGGCTATTTCGTCAGCTACTACGACTACTACCAGCCCGAGGCGTACATCCCGCAGCGCGACATCTACATCGAGAAGGACGCCTCGCGCAACGACGACCTCGACCGCCTGCGCCTCAGCGCCACCAGCAACCTCGTGAGCCGCAACGACGTGCTGCTGGTCGCGTCGGTCTCCTGCATCTTCGGGCTCGGCTCGCCGATCGACTACAAGCGGTCGGTGCTGCCGATCCGCAAGGGGGTGGAGACCGACCGCGACGAGATGCTGCGCAAGCTGATCGACCTCCAGTACAGCCGCAACGACATCGACTTCAAGCGCGCCACCTTCCGCGTGCGCGGCGACGTGGTCGAGCTGCACCCGTCGTACGAGGAGTTCGCCTACCGCATCGAGTTCTTCGGCGACGAGATCACCAGCATCGACGCCATCAACCCGCTGACCGGCGAGCTGCTCAAGAGCGAGGACCAGATCTTCATCTACCCGGCCGTCCACTACGTGATGCCGGAGGACCGCGTTCACGCGGCGGTGCAGTCGATCCGGGAGGAGCTGGACCTCCAGGTGATGAAGCTGCGCGGCGAGGGGAAGCTGCTCGAGGCGCAGCGGCTTCTGGCGCGCACCAAGTACGACATCGAGATGCTGCTCGAGGTGGGCATCTGCCCGGGGATCGAGAACTACAGCCGGCACCTGGATGGCCGCAAGCCCGGCGAGAAGCCGTACACGCTGATCGATTACTTCCCCAAGGACTACCTGCTGATCGTGGACGAGTCGCACGTGACGCTGTCGCAGATCAAGGCGATGTTCAACGGCGACCAGCAGCGCAAGACGGTGCTGGTGGACCACGGCTTCCGCCTGCCCAGCGCGATGGACAACCGCCCGCTGAAGTACGAGGAGTTCGAGCAGATGTGGCACCAGGTGGTCTTCGTCTCGGCCACGCCGGGCAAGATCGAGCTGGAGAAGACCGGCGGGGAGGTGGTCGAGCAGGTGATCCGCCCGACCGGGCTGGTCGACCCGGAGATCGAGGTACACCCGGCCATGGGGCAGGTGCCGCACCTGCTCAAGGCGATCAAGGAGGTCGTCGCGCGCGGCGAGCGCGTGCTGGTGACGGCGCTGACCAAGCGCCTGGCCGAGGACCTGAGCGCGTACGTGCAGGAGGCGGGCATCCGCGGGCGCTACCTGCACAGCGAGATCCAGACGATCGAGCGCGTGGAGATCCTGCGCGACCTGCGGCAGGGGGAGTTCGACGTGCTGATCGGCATCAACCTGCTGCGCGAGGGGCTGGACCTGCCGGAGGTGTCGCTCGTCTGCATCCTCGACGCCGACAAGGCGGGCTTCCTGCGCAGCGAGACGTCGCTGATCCAGACGATCGGCCGGGCCGCGCGAAACGTGAATGCCAAGGTGATCCTCTACGCCGACACGGTGACGCCGGCGATGAAGAAGGCGATCGACGAGACGCTCCGCCGCCGCGAGCGGCAGACCGCCTACAACGCCGAGCACGGCATCGTCCCCGAGACGGTGAAGCGCGCCATCCGAAGCGGCATCGAGTCGGAGGTGAAGGCGCGGCGGACGGTGCAGGAGGCGATCCACGCGGACGATCAGTCGATGGACCAGACCGAGATCGTCCGCCTGCTGGAAGAGGAGATGCTGGAGGCGGCCAAGAACCTGGAGTTCGAGCGGGCGGCGCAACTGCGCGACAAGATCAACGAGATGAAGGGCGCCCCGGTGATCAAGTCCGCCAACGCCTGGTCCCCGGAAGGCGACGGCGACGGCGCGAAGGAGCAATCGAAGATCTGGCAGCCCAAGACGCCGAAGCGCGGCGGCAAGCGGGTGGCGAAGTAGGAACTCGACCCTACACATGAGCTTGTGTAAGATGGGGCGCATGGCGACGAACCTCCAGATTGACGACAAGCTCCTCGTGAAGGCAAAGCGGGTCGGCGGGCACCGCACGAAGAAGGAGACGGTCAACGCTGCCCTGGCGGAGTACGTTCAGCGGCGCGAGCAGGCGCGGATCGTCGAAGCCTTCGGTACGGTCGATTTCGATCCCGGCTATGACTTCAAGAAGCAGCGGAACCGGCGGTGAAGGTCATCGTCGATTCCTCGATCTGGTCCGCGGTCCTTCGCAAAGCGGCGGTGGACCCGCGCGTCGCGGAGGTGGTCGGTGACCTGAGCCGGCGCGGGCGGGTGGAACTCCTGGGGGCGATCCGACAGGAGGTGCTTTCCGGCATACGTGACGGCAAGCAGTTCCAGTTCATCCGCGAGCGGCTCGCCGCGTTTCCCGACCTCGCCCTCGCCCGCGAGGACCACGAGACCGCCGCGGCCATGTTCAATCGCTGTCGCGCCCGCGGCGTGCAGGGCTCGAACACCGACTTCCTCATCTGCGCGGCTGCCGTCCGCCGTGACTTCCTCGTTTTCACCGCCGATGCCGACTTCTCCCGCTACGCGAAGATCGTCCGCGTGAAGCTGTTCCGGGATTAGTGCACAACAGCGCGTTTACGGCCCCGCGCGGCGTCCGGGCGAGGGTATAATGCCTCACGGAGGACGAACGCGATGTTTCCGTTTCCCCCAATCGAGGAACTCAAGGATCTCATCCAGCTCGCGCGCCGTGAGGACCTGCGCGGCGACGACGTCACCAGCCGGTTGATGTTCGACGAGAGCGCGATCGGCGTCGGGACGGTGTTGCAGAAGGGCGTGGGGATCGTCTGCGGGCTGCCGATGGTCGAGATGATCTGCCGGGCGTACGACGAGCGGCTGCGGGTCGAGCAGATCCCCGGCTTCCACATGGAGATCATCGAGGGTCGGTTCAGCGACGCGCGGACCACCCCGCTGCTGCGCGTGCGCGGGCCGGTGCGCTCGCTGCTGACGGCCGAGCGCGTGATCCTCAACTTCCTCCAGCACCTCTCGGGCGTGGCGACGTTAACCAATCGCTTCGTGAAGCGGGTCGAGGGGACGCGGGCCAAGATCTACGACACGCGCAAGACCGCCCCGGGCTTCCGCCTGCTCGACAAGTACGCCGTGCGCTGCGGCGGGGGTTTCAACCACCGCATCGGGCTGTACGACGGCGTGCTGGTGAAGGACAACCACCTCGAGCACGTCCCGCCGAGGGACCTGGCCAACTTCCTCTCCGGCATCGTCGCGCGCAGCCGCGCCGAGGACGCCAAGCGGCTGGTCGAGGTGGAGGTGGACACCCTCGATCAGTTGCGCGAGGCGATGAAGGTCGACGGGATCGACGTAATCCTGCTGGACAACATGGACTGCCCCAAGATGCAGCAGGCCGTCGAGCTGCGCGACCGCAGCGGGAAGAAGACCGAGCTGGAAGCGTCCGGCGGCGTGACGCTGGAGACGGTCCGGTCCATCGCCCTGACCGGCGTCGAGCGCATCGCCGTCGGCGCCATCACGCACTCGGCCCCCGCGCTGGACATCGGTCTGGACATCGAGGCGTAGCCGACGGACATCCGCGCGTAGTCGACGGACATCCGCGCGAAGCAGGCCGGCATCGAGGCGTAGAGGCCCGGTCACGTGGCCGCCTCGTCATCTCCCCCATCCGTTATCGGACAGCTTCTCCCCATTCCTTTCCCCCGTTTGACGCCGCCGCGGGCGAATCGTAAATCCACGGTGTCGGCCCTGGTGACGCGGGGCCGGCGGACAGAGTGATCCCTGACAAGGGCTAAGCCGCGGTAACGCGGCGACCGGGCGGCGGCGTGAGGCGTGTTACGCCCACCCGCGCGGCCGGCTCAGCACCGGGGCGATTGTTTCGCCCGCGAGTGGTGATGCGCAAAGCGCCGGTCCGATAGTTGTCGGTGGTACCCCGACGGCCCATCGGAGCGAGGCGTTGCCGAAAGGATGCTCGGAGCGAACCACCGTGCTGGCCACGGCGCTCATGGCACGTCTTATCGGTCGATCCCTGTCTTAGCAACCAGCGTGCGCGGCCCGGCAGTGGCGCGGCGGCTTGGGATGCTTGGGCGATGTCGCTCAAGTGGTCCCGGCCCCGCGACGATACCGGGTACGTGGTCTGGTGGTGACGTGCGGCGCGTGTGTGCCGCGGGTCGCCGCGTCAAAGACATGTGGCACGGGCGTGTGCTCGTGCCCGACAAGCGGGCCGGACGAACGTCGTCCGTGCCACAGCAGGAACCGGTTTCTTTCCAGACAGGAGTCTGCCATGACCGTCGTTCGTCGCACCTCGCGTAAGGGTGGTTTCACCCTCGTCGAAATCCTGATCGTCGTGATCATCCTCGGCATCCTTGCCGCCATCGTGATCCCGCAGTTCACCAGCGCGTCGCAGGACGCCCGGAAGAACAGCCTCACGAGCCAGCTCCAGACGCTCCGCAGCCAGCTCGAGCTGTACAAGCTGCAGCACCTGGACAAGATGCCCGCCGACCTGATCGGCGCCACCCCGAGCTGGGCGCAGTTCGTCAACCGCACGGACAAGAACGGCAGCACCGGCGTCGACGCCGCCACGCACCCGTTCGGCCCGTACCTCCAGGCGGTCCCGGTGAACTCGCTCAACGGGTACACCGGCGTCGCCACGGTGAACGTTGACACTGCCGCCGACCCCGGCGACGCGGTCACCGGCAGCAGCATCGGCTTCGTGATCAATGCCAGCAACGGCAAGGTCTGGGGCACGACCAAGTCGGGCACCAAGGTCTACAACGAGGCCGACCCGGCCGCGACCGCTAACGACGAGTAACGTCGTCGGATGCACCAAGCGCCTCGCCCGCACGGGGGCCGGCGCACGCAGCGGAAGCAGTTTGCTGAAAAGCAGAACCGGCCGGCGGGTTCGTCACCCGCCGGCCGGGTTGATAAGGCGGCAAGCGAATCGGGCCGACGACGTAAAACAGGTCCAGATCTCCTCCGCTGACCCAAGGGTAAGCAGTGATGTACGGCCGCGATCCCAACCGCCAACCTGATGCCAGCCGCCGATGCCCCGCATAGCCGGCGGGCGACGCCAGCCGCGCCCGAGCGGCCGGCCCGGGCGGGGCGGTGCCACGGCCACGCGGCGCCGGCGGCGGCGGGGCGGTCGCGAGCGGCTTCACCCTGATCGAGATGCTCATCGTGGTGGTGATCCTGGGGATCCTGGCCACCATCGTTATCCCGCAGTTCTCCAACGCATCGATCAACGCCAAGGAGAACATGCTCAAGGACGAGCTGCGCTACCTCCGCACGCAGGTGGTGGTCTATAAGGCGCAGCACCACGACATCGCCCCCGGCTACCCCAACGGCGACCGCAGCCAGCCCGCCACGGGGGCGGATTTCGTCAAGCAGCTCACCATGCCGACCAACGAGTTCGGCGTCACCAACGCCACCGCCAGCCCGGTCTTCAAGTTCGGCCCGTACCTCAGCGCGATGCCGGCCAACCCGCTGACGAAGCTGGACGGGGTGCGCATCATCGGCGACTCCGAGGCAATGCCCGAGCCGACCGGCACGGACCACGGCTGGATGTACAAGCCGCTGACCGGCGAGCTGGTGGCCAACACCAAGGGCGAAGACACCGGTGGCACGCCTTTCAAAGACTACTAATCCCCCGGCCACCCGCGTCGAATCGCGCGGGCCCGCCCGCGTCGCATCGCGTGACACATCGCGCGACGGCGCCTGCCGTCCCCGCTTTCGCTTCTGCGCGTTTCGCGCCGGCTACACGCTGGTGGAGGCGACGATCGCGTCGGTGGTGCTGGCGGCGTGCGTGGCGGCGGTCTCCGGCACGCTGTCGGCGTCGTACCAGCAGACGGCCGTCCGCGGCAACACCGCCACCGCGATCGCCCTGGGCGAGCAGCTCATGGAGGAGATCGCCGCCAAGCCGCTGGACGTCCCCTCGGGCACCACCGACAAGCCCGGCTGGAGCGCGGGGCAGGTCGACCGCCGGCTCTACGACAACGTCTCGGATTACCACGGCTACAGCGACTACGGCAGCTCGGTCTCCACGCCCAACGGCTCGGCCGCCGACCTGAGTGACGGCGGCTCGTACGTGCGCACCGTGTCGGTGCAGAACAACGCCATCCCCCCAGCGCTGGTGGGCAACGGCACCGCCAGCGATTTCGTGCTGGTCACGGTGACGGTCACCATGCCGCACGGGCAGGCGACCTCCCTTTCCAAGCTCTTCACCCGCGTCACGATGGTTCGGTAGCGCGCGATGCGACCATGACGACCCACGGCCGGACCAGCCTCGCCGACTTGCAGCCGCGCGACTCCCGCGCTGCGGTGAGCCGCGCCATTGCGCGTCGCCGCGCTTTCGGCCCTCGCGCCGGCGGCGCCGCTGCCGCCCGCGCCCGCGCCGGCTTCACGCTCATGGAGCTGACCATGGGCATGATGATCACCGGGCTGGTGATGGCGGCGACGGCCGGCTTGATGACGGCGGTGGGGCAGGGGTGGCAGCAGAGCGAGTCGGCGGACAGCAACGCCAGCGCCGCGTCGCAGGTCCACCTCCGCCTCCAGCGGATCCTCAAGGGCGCGCGGCAGATCGGCTACTACCGCGCCGGCTCGATCAGCGGCGCCGCCGGCTTCAACGCGGCCGTGCTGTTCTGGAAGGACGACGTCAACCAGGACGGCAAGCTCCAGAACGCCGAGCTGGCCGTCATCGGGTTCCAGGACGGCGGCGACCCGCAGGACGCCCAGACGCTGCGGCTCTACCAGATCGTCAAGAGCTCGGTGCAGCCGGACGTCAACGCCGAGGTCGATCCCACTGATTACTACAAGAAGCTCTACGAGGGGGCGTTCTTCACCCAGTTCATGGGCCGCCCGGACGTGGCGTACACGGTCATCTCGGCGGGCGTGACGGCGGCAGAGTTCTACAAGAGCGACGCCTCGACCACCGTCCGCCCGGAGTTTCACTACGTACTCAAGCTGCGGCGCGGGAGCGGGACGGAAACCGAGTACGGCACCGCCGCCGAGCGCGTCGCCACCACCTTACCGGTGAGCCAGCGATGACGCAGACCGCAAACGCGCCCGCACAACTTCGCAGCGCCGATCGGCGTCGCGCCCGCGCCCGCCGCCGTCGCGGCGTGGCGCTCATGCTGGTGATCGGCGCGGTGGCGATCGCCGCCATCCTCGGCGCCGCCATGCTCTCCACGGCGACGCTCCAGAACCGCGCCGGCGCCAACCGCGGGCGCTCCTCCTGTGCCGATTACCTCGGCGAGTCCGGCCTGAACCTCGCCCTTTACTACCTCCAGTACCCCGAGAAGGCGCCGGGCTACGTCGCCGGCGGGTCGTGGTACTGGCCGGGCACCGGCGGGCCTATCGCGATCAACTCGGGCGTCGCCGGCACCGTCGCCGTGACCGTCACCCGCGCGACCGACACGGCGGGCAACACCGTCCCCTGGACCTACGAGGTCGCCTGCACCGCCAAGTCCGGCCCGACCGTCGCCAGCGAGGTCACCAAGACCACCGGCGCGCGGGTGTACGTGCGGAACGAATACGTGGTGAAGCATCAGGCGGCGTTCAACGCGAGCACGGCGGTGCCGGCGTACGTGAACATCCAGGGGGACATCTGGTCCGCCGGCACCTTTGGGCTGAAGGTCGGCTCGCCCGCCCCGACGCTGAGCGGCGACGCCTACTGCGCCAGCCTGCGCAGCGGGTTGCAGTGGCTCCCGCTGGCGGTCGGCAAGCAGGCGAAGTCGGTCCCCGCCGCCGACCTGCCCGCCCCGACGCTCTCGAGCCTCAATACCTACGCCACCTACACCGTCAACGAGGTCACGCGCTCGCGCCAGGAACTCTCTTCCTCCAGCCTCAACGCCGGCGACATCCCGACTGTCCCGGCCCCGAGCAACCCCGCGGGCATCTACTACAAGGACGTGTCCTCCAGCGGCGGGGTGTTCACCATCAACGACAACGTCGTCATCAACGGCACCCTCATCGTGGTCGGCAACGTCCAGATGAAGGGGGCCAACGTGACGATCCACCCGCAGTCGGGTTACCCGGGGCTGGTCGTGACCGGCACGCTGGAGATCTTCCAGCCGCTCAAGAGCCTGACGGTCAACGGCGTCTGCTTCGTCGGCGGGCAGCTCAAGACCAATAACAACGGCACGATCGTGACCGTCCTTAACGCGTCGCAGTTCCGCGTCAACGGCGCGCTGCTGATGGGCACCACCACCCCCGACGGCGCGTTCTTTACCGGCTACAACGCCATCACCACCGTCAAGCCGGGCGGGCACACCAAGGTTCCGGATCTGACGGCGAATTACCGCGTCCCCAAGGGCGTCAGCATCGTACGCTGGGGATTGCCGTGAGCGAACGTGCCCGCGCGCGTAGGCGCGTGCCCGCGCCCGGCGAGCCGAACGTTTCCCGTAGCAACGTGATCGCAACCACGAAAAGGAGTCCGCGATGAAGACGAACAAGTTATTGGCCGGCGTCCTGGTGCTTCAGGGCCTGATCCTCCTGGGGCAGTGGACCGGCACCGGCTACCTGCCGCCCGCGCAGGCGCAGTTGACCGACCCGGCCAACCGCCAGATGCAGATGGTCGACGAGCTGAAGACGCTGAACCAGAAGCTCGATCAAGTAATCGACATTCTCAAGGCGGGGGACCTTCAGGTGAAGGTGGCAAAGTCCGATGAGGAGAAGCAGGCGAAGCCCGCTCCCGCCGGCGCCGCCGGCGCGCCCAACTCGGGCCGCGCCCGGTAAGCGAAAGACGGGGGGAAACGGACCGCCGGCCGCGCGCCCTGCTGAATCCCAGCGGCGGGGGGCGCCGCCCGGCGCGCTTCGCGGACCAATTGCGCGCCCCCGAGAGAGGGAAGCGGAGTGAGTCGATTGCGTGGCGGGCCCCCGTGGTGGGATGGCCCGCGCCGCGCGAGGTTGCATGCACATGAGGACGACGAACACGAGCGATCATGCCCGGCGGCCGGCAACCCGGCCGGCGGCGCGGCAGCAGGGGGGGCGGCGCGGGTTCACCCTCGTCGAGATCCTCTGCGTCGTCGTCATCCTTGGGATCGCGTCGGCGATCATCGTCCCGCAGATGGGCACCCGCGACGACATGCGCGTCGCCTCCGCCGCCCGCACCCTCATCGCCGACCTCATTTACGCCCAGAACCAGGCGATCTCCGGCGGGAAGATGGTCTACGTCAAGTTCGACGCGACCAACAACAAGTACACGCTGCTCAGCACCGCCAAGACCGGCGGGGACGTGGCCATCAGCCACCCGATCACGCAGGCGGACTACGCGCAGCCGTTCGGCGCTGCGTCGCGCGGGTACGAGCTGATCACGCTGGAGTCGGCGATCTTCCACGGGTTGGACGCGCAGTACCAGAACCTGACGACCGTGGCGTTCAACGAGCTGGGGGTGCCCTACGTCTACTCCTACGCCCTGAACAGCACCAACGACATGAACACCGGCTCCATTGTGCTCAAGTGCGGGCAGTTCACCAAGACGATCACGATCGCCGCCGCCACGGGCGCGGTGTCGGTCGAATAACGGAAGCCCCGCCGGCGACGCGCGCGCGACACGGATGATTGGCAAGTGATGATTCGACTGACGCGATCACAAGTTCAGCCGATCGGGCTCGACATCGGGTTCGACAGCATCAAGATGCTCCAGGTCGAGACCGTGGGGCAGACGCTGTCGGTGGTCGCCGCCGCGCGCCAGCCGCTGCCGCCGGCGGCGCGGGAGAAGCCGGAGCTTCGGCTGCCGCTCGCCGCCGACCTGATCCGCCAGATGCTCCGCCGCGGCAAGTTCTCCGGGCGCGGCGTCGTCGTCGCGCTTCCGCGCGAGATCCTGCACGTCAAGAACCTGCGCATGCCGCTGATCCCGCAGCACGAGCTGGCGGCGGCGGTGAAGTTCGAGGCGAAGAACATCTTCCCGTTCGACACCGACCGGGCGCACATCCAGATCATCCCGGCCGGGGAGGTGCGGCAGGGGATCGACGTGCGACAGGAAGTGATCGTGCTGGCGGCGCGGCACGACGAGGTGAACCTGTTCGTCGAGCAGCTCCACCGCTGCGGCGCCACCGTCGATTCGATCGACATCGAGGCGTGCGCGCTCTACCGCTCGCAGGAGCGGTTCATCCGCCGCCGCGAGGACGAGCAGGAGGTCAACGTCCTGGTGGACGTCGGCTACCGCCGCAGCCAGGTCGTCATCGGCCGCGGGCGGGACATGACCTTCATCAAGCCGATCGACATCGGCTCGCAGCACCTGCACGAGGCGGTGAGCCGCAAGCTCGGCATCACCATGGACGAGGCGCGGGCGCTTCGACGGCGCCTGATCGAGGCGGCGCCCGGGCCGGCGATGACGCTGGAGCAGGTCCGCCGAGACTCGGTTCGCCAGGCCGTCTTCGACGCCACGCGCAGCACCATGGAAGCGCTGGGGCGCGAGATCGCCCTTTGCCTGCGCTACTACTCGGTCACCTTCCGCGGGCAGCGGCCGAGCAAGCTGCGCCTGCTCGGCGGTGAGGCGGCGGACCCGCTGCTGCTGGCGGTGCTCAACGCGAACCTCGGCGTGCCGGTGGAAGCCGGGCGCCCGCTCTTCAGCGTCGACACCAGCCGCATGGATCAGGCCGAGCGCATGGGCTACATGTCGGAGTGGTCCGCGGCGTTCGGGCTGGGCCTGAAGCTGACCAAGTGCCAGTTCGCCCCGCGCGACGGCAAGCCGCGCGATCCGACCGCGCCCAACGCCGTCCCCGCCGCCGAGGTGGTGGACATCAGCAAGATCGCCGAGGCGGTGCCGGGTGACAACGGCGGGCGCAAGCTCGTCGAGCCGCCCCGCGCTCCGAGCGCCGGCGCCGCCGCCAACTCGATCGCCGCCAACTCGATCGCCGCCAACACGGCAGCCGCCAGCGGCGCGGCCGCGGAGGGCAGCAGCAGTTCCAACGCCAGCGCCGTCGCACGGCTGGAGGCCGCCCGTGCGTGAAGTCGAGTTCCTTCCCGACTGGTACCCCAAGGTCCGCCAGCGCAAGCGCGTGCTGGCGCTGCAGGCGTGGATCACGCTGATCCTGGTCTGCGGGCTGGGGCTGTGGATGGTTCTGGTGCAGCGCAACGTGCAGGCGAAGGAGATTCGCCTCGGGCTGCTCGGCAGCGACCTGTCCGAGAGCGAGCTGGAAGTGCACCGCCTGGAAGAGCTGCTCCAGATGCAGCGGCAGCTCGGGCAGCAGGACCAGATCTTCGCGAAGATCGGCCGGCCGGTCGAGCCGACCCGGCTGATCACCACGCTCGAGGAAATGATGCCGAAGGACATGGCGCTGCTCGGGCTGAACCTCGAGACCGAGGACCCGCCCAAGGCGCCGCCGCCCCCGCTGTACGGGCGCGGCGCGCAGCCGGCGGAGCAGAGGCAGCAGGAGCCGAAGCTCAAGTTCCGCCTGCACGGCGTGGCGCCGACGGACGTGGACCTTGCCGAGTTCATCGCGCGGCTGACCGGCAAGCCGTTCTTCCGGCAGGTCGAGCTGCTGTACACGCACCAGCGGGTGGACGCGGGGCACGTGATGCGCGAGTTCGAGGTGTCGTTCGTGCTGGACGGCAATCCCGCCGCGCCCGCCGCGCCCGCCGCCGCCGCCGCCAACGGGGGAGGGCGCTAACCGTGCGATCGCTTCAGACACAGGCCGAGTGGTGCAACCGCGCCCAGTGGGTGCTCGGGATCGCGCTGGGCACGATGGTGGTCGGGTTCTACCTGTTCGTCTTCCGTCCCAACAGCGAGCGGCTCGAGGGGCTCAACGGGCAGATCGCGACCAAGTCGCGCGACCTCGCGGGGAACCAGACGCGCGTGCAGATCCTGCCCGACGTGCTCCGCCAGGTGGGGGCGATGCAGGACCGGCTGGCGAAATTCGACAAGAAGCTGCCGAAGCAGCCGGAGCTCGGCCCGTTCATCAACGACATCACGGAACTGAGCCACCAGTCCGGGCTGCGCACGAATTGGACGGTGGAGCCGGGCGTCCCGCAGCGCGGGGACCTCTACGCGGAGTGGCCCATCGCCCTGCGGTTCGAGGGAGAGTTCACCAACGTGTTCGACTTCCTCCGCCGGGCCGAGGAGATGCAGCGGCTGACGCGGATGAAGGGGATGAGGGTCCGCAGCGCCGGCACCGGCAACGGGAAGAACGGCCAGGTGCAGGTCGAACTGTCGATGAACATCTACTTCTCCGAGGGCTAAACCCAGGCATGGCCGGCAAACCCAATTCAACCTCGCTGTTCCACAAGGCGTTTTCCGCCGTGCGCAACGACCCGCAGAAGGCGGGCATCCTCACCGTGCTGGTGGCGATCCTGGTGGTGCTCCAGGTGCGGCTCCAGATGAGCGAGAAGGGCGGCCCGAGCGTCGCCCGCGCGGCGGCCGGCGGCAAGGGGGCCGGCGGCGCGGTGCTCTCGTCCGGTAAGTCTGCTCTCGGCGGGCTGTCCGCGGGGTCGTCGGCGTCGTCCTCGTCGTCGTCCCCGACCAAGCCGGCGGATGCCGCCGCGGCGATGCGCGCCTGGATGGAGCAGCCGCGGGCGTCGATCCAACGAAATGTCTTCGCCGTCGACCTCCAACGCTTCCCGCAGGTCGCCGGCCGCGCGCCCGAGGCGGTGGTCATCCGACGCACCGAGACATTCTGGGATGACCTGGCAAAGTCGGTGGTCGCGCGAGCCGATGTGAGGAAGGAGCGGCAGGTTCTGATGGAGAACCTGGCGCAGCAGGCAAGCCAGTTACGCCTGCAGTCGACGGTGATGGGCGCCTCGCCAAAGGCGGTCGTCAACGGTGAGTTGGTGGGAGTAGGAGACGTCGTCGCGTGCGGCCCGGCCGAAGGGCGGGTCACGTTCCGCGTGCTCAAGATCGAGGCGCGGCGGATCGTCATCGAGCGCGAGGGCATCAAGCTCGAGATCCAGATGAAGTAGCGACGATGCCCGAGTCACAACGTGGATGGCGCCCCCGATCTCTCTCGGCGCCCATCCCGCCCGCCGATGCGCGCTGAACACGCCGCGGCGGGGATGAGAGGAAGAAATTTATGGGCAAGTGGACCAAGACCGCGGGTCTCCTTTTTTTGGCTGCGACGTCCGTTTATTCCACGCAGGCGATCGTGGCAGCCGTGGAAGGCGGGGCAACTCCCCAGCCCAGGTCGGCGCAGCAGTTGGCGTCGCAGGGCAAGGCAATCGTGCCCGCCGCGGCGCGGGTGCTGGCGGCGGCTGACACCGGCTCGGACGTGAAGATCCTCGACGACGGGAAGGACCCCTTCGCCGCCGCCACCGGCAGCGATCCGCTCGCCGCCGCCGCCCCGACCACTGCCCCCTCGACCCAGCCCACCGACGGCACCCTGGTCGACGCCGGCACCGCGCCCGTCGATGGCGCCGCGACCACGCAGCCCTCCGAGGGGCGATCGGTCAGCAGCTCTGAGGTCAGCGTCAACGACGCCGGCACCGTCGAGATTCACGTCAACGACGCGAACCTCGTCGAAGTGCTGCGGATGCTCTCGCTCCAGAGCCAGAAGAACATCGTCGCCAGCAAGGACGTTCGCGGCACCATCACCGCCAACCTCTACGACGTCACGGTCCGCGAGGCGCTGGACGCCATCCTTCACGCCAACGGCTACGCCTACCGCGAGAAGGGCAACTTCATTTACGTCTATACCGCCCGCGAGATCGCCGAGATCGAGAAGTCCGAGCGGCAGATGCGGACCGAGGTGTTCCGCGTCTTCTACACGCCCGCGCTGAACGCGGCGAACATGATCAAGCCGGTGCTCAGCAAGGGCGGCGGCGAGGTGGCGGTGACCACGCCGGCCAAGGCGGGCATCGGCAGCTCGCCCGCGGGCGGCGGTGGCAACGACCACGCCGGCGACGACGTCCTGGTCGTCACCGATTACCCGGAGAACCTCGACGCCGTCCGCCGCATCCTGTCCGAGGTCGATCGCCGCCCGCAGCAGATCCTGCTCGAGGCGACCATCCTTCGCGCCACCCTGAACGAGGACAACGCCCTCGGGGTTGACTTCAACATCCTCGGTGGCGTGGACTTCAACGCGCTGTCGGTCAACAACGGTCAGATCGGCGGCGCCAACGCCGTGCCCGACGCCACCGGCGGCATCCCCGGCGACGGGCGCGTCCACAGCGTCGGCACCGGCAACAGCTTCACCAGCCCGATCAACAATGGGCTGAAGGTCGGCTTCGTCACCAGCAGCGTCTCGATGTTCGTCTCGGCCCTGGAGCAGGTGACCGACACGACCATCCTGGCCAACCCCAAGGTGCTGGCGCTGAACAAGCAGCAGGGCGAGGTGTTCGTCGGTAACGAGGACGGGTACTACACCACCCTGACCACCGAGACCACCACCAGCCAGTCGGTCGAGAGCCTGAAGACCGGTACGCGGCTGCTGTTCCGCCCGTACGTCGGCAACGACGGCTACGTCCGCCTTGAGGTCCACCCGGAAGACTCCGACGGCCAGGTGAAGGCGAACGGCCTGCCGAGCAAGAACACCACCGAGGTGACCAGCAACGTCATGGTGAAGGACGGGCACACCATCGTGATCGGTGGCCTGTTCCGCGAGAGCAGCACCAGCGCCAAGAGCCAGGTGCCGTTCCTGGGCAACATCCCGGTCGCCGGGCTGCTGTTCAAGAACCAGCGCGACCGCACGGTGCGCGAGGAAGTGATCATCCTGCTCACGCCGCACATCATCAAGGATGACGTGTCGTACTCGCGGCTGAGCGAGGAAGAGCTCAAGCGGGCCGAGAGCCTGCGCGTTGGCGTCCGCAAGGGCATGATGCCCTGGGGCCGCGAGCGCATGGCCGAGGGGTGGTACGAGGCGGCGAAGAAGGAACTCGCCAAGCCCAACCCCAACCGCAGCCACGCCAAGTTCTGCCTGGACGCGGCGACCAACCTGAACCCGAAGTTCAGCGAGGCGATCCAGCTCAAGGAAGAGATCACCGGTCACGAGGTGACCAGCGCGTACGGCGGCTCGGTGCGGACGTTCGTCCGCCGGGCGATGCTCAGCGACGTGGCCCCGGCGACGCAGCCGACGACGACGCTGACCGGGGCGCCGTCAACGCAGCCGAGCCCCGCCGTCGCCGCCGCCCCGGCCACGCAGCCGTCGGGCGAGCCGACCGCCGCCGCCGTCCCCGCCCCGGCCACTCAGCCGGGCGGCGAGGAGTTCGCCGGGACCGAGACCGCGATGGTCCCGGTGACCGAGGAATGGGTCGAGAAGGACCTGGCCCCCGCGATGGTCGGCACTGCCGAGGCGTCGACGGTAGAGGGAATCACTGAGGCTCCCGCCGCCACGCAGCCGGCGACCCAGCCGGCGTCGCAGCCGGCGACGACCGAGGACGTCTCGGTCGGCGGCCCGGCGGTGCGCTCGGAGCAGAACGCGCTCGAGGTGACCGGCGAGTCGACCGTCACCGTGCTGCCGCTGGAAGACGCCCCCACCGAAGCCCCTAGCCCGCTGGAAGGCGCGGCCGGGGCCGAGGAGGCGCAGAAGTAAGCGCACGGGCGAAGAAGGATCTCGCGAGCGGGCCGCACGCACCGAAGTCGATTCGCGTGTGCGTGCGGCCCGCCGCCGTAAGTAGAACGGAGTTCGGGCTATGCGGATGAAGTCGATCTTACCGGCCTTGGCGTTCGCAGCGGCGCTGGCACTGTCCAGCGGGTGCGGGACGAACCACCACCAGAAGGACAAGAACCGCGCCCAGCAGCACTGGGGCCGCGCCCGAGCCAACGTGATGCACGCGCTGGCGAAGGACCAGTACTCCACCGGCAACTTCGACCCCGCGCGCAAGACCGTCAACGACGCGATCGCGCTGGACCCGAACCACGGGCCGCTGCGCGTCCTGTCCGCCAAGCTGGCGATCGAGAGCGGGCAGCTCGAGCTGGCGGACAAGGAGCTCGCCGCCGCCCGCAAGATCAACCCGAAGGACGCCGAGGCGGACTACCTCAGCGGCGTGGTCTACCAGCGCTGGCAGAAGCACGAGACCGCGCTCGACTACTACGTCGCCGCCGCCGACAAGGCGCCCGAGGAGCTGGCGTACATCCTGGCGCGCAGCGAGATGCTGGTGGTGATGGGCCGCCACGAGGAGGCGCTCCGCCTGCTCCAGGCGAAGGTCGTCTACTTCGAGCACAGCGCGGTCATCCGGGACGCGGTGGGGCAGTTGCTGGTGCAGTTCAAGAAGTACGACGAGGCCGCCGAGGTGCTGCGGCAGGCGAGCATCCTCGACACCAGGGACATGACCATCCAGGAGCACCTGGCGCTGGCGCTGTTCTTCGGCAAGCAGTACCGCGAGGCGATCGACCCGCTGCGCAAGCTGCTGGCGACCGAGCCGTACGCCAAGCGCGCGGACCTGCACTCGGCGCTGGGGCAGTGCCTGATGGAGATCCACAAGCTGCGCGAGGCGCGGCAGAGCTTCGAGACGGCCGTGCAACTCGACCCGCAGGGGTCGGGAAACTGGCTGGCGCTGGCGCGGGTGGCGCTCCAGCAGAACGATTTGCCGCGGGCCGAGCTGTCGCTCCGCCGCGCGATCGCCCTCGACCCGGCGCGCGGCGAGAGCCGGCTGCTGCTGGGGTACCTGCGGCTGCGGCAGAACAAGCACCAGGAGGCGCTGGCCAACTTCCAGCGCGCCGCGGCGCTGGATAACGCCGACACCGTCAGCCTGTGCATGACCGGGTACGCGCTTCAGAAGCTGGGGCGGACCGAAGAGGCGATCAAGTACTACGCCCAGGCGCTGAAGATCAAGCCGGGCGACGAGATGGCGGCGCGGATGATGGCGTCGGTGGACATGAACGATTAGCGCCGCCGCCGTCGTCACGACCGGCGGTCGGCGGGCGCGCGGTCGCCGGACGGTTGGGCGCCCGTTGAGCAGAGGCTGGGCCGGCGGTCGCGGCTCGAATTCGATTCACGAATACCGGGAGAGAACAGCGCGTGCGCGGCAAGGTCCTCATCTTCCTGATCGTCGCCTTCATCGTCGGCGGGCTGACGTGCAGCGTGTTGGCGCTGGCGCACGCCAAGGCCGCCGTGATGGCCGCCGCCATTCCCGGCGCGGTCCTGCTGCTGCTGGCGGCGACGGCGGGGCTGATGAACGCGCTGGCGGGGCGGCGGCACCTGCTCGAGCTGGTCGAGCAGATCCACGAGCGCTCCAGCGGCGCCGCCCACGCCCGCCGGCTCGACACGAACAGCCCGGATTTGCTCCCGATCGCCGACGCCGTCAACCAGCTCATGGAGGCCGCCGAGCGGACCGTTTCCGACGCCGCCATCAAGGTCAAGGAGCTGGAGATCCAGCTCAAGGTTGCCACCGCCGAGCGGCAGCACGCCGAGGCGATCATCTATTCGATCAGCGACGCCGTGCTCGTCACCGACCCGTTCGACGACCTGGTGCTCGCCAACGAGTCCGCCGCCCGCACGTTCGACTTTGACCTGGCGCGGGCGAATCGCGCGCCCGTCGAGCAGGTGCTGCGCGACGACAAGGTCATCGCAATGATCCGCGAGATGCGGCAGAGCAACAGCACGTCCGGCCGGCGGATCGTCGAGCACACGGTCAAGACTTCCGGCGGTGACAAGACCTTCAAGGTCACGCTCTCGTGCGTCGCCGACAAGGCGGACGAGAACCCCGCCGGCGTCGTGGCCGTGCTGCACGACATTTCCAAGGAGAAGGAAGTCTCGGAGATGAAGAACGACTTCGTCTCCAACGTCAGCCACGAGCTGCGCACGCCGCTGGCGAGCATCAAGGCGTACATCGAGATGCTGATCGACGGTGAGGCGGACGACGAGAAGACCAAGACCGAGTTCTACGAGGTGATCCAGAACGAGTCGAACCGGCTGTCGCGGCTGATCGACAACATCTTGAACATCAGCCGCATCGAGTCCGGGCTGGTCAAGATCAACAAGCAGCCGCAGAGCCTGACCGTCATCATGAAGGAAGCGCTGGAGGTGATCGCGCCGCAGGCGAAGGGGAAGCAGATCACGCTCTGCGAGCAGCTCACGCCGGTCTTTTATCAGACCGTCGCCGACCGCGACATGCTCTACCAGGCGGTGCTCAACCTGCTGAGCAACGCGGTGAAGTACACGCCGGAGGGCGGGGCGATCACCGTGCAGACGGAAGTGAACGAGGCGAAGAAGAAGGTGATGGCCCGGATATCCGATACCGGCGTCGGGATTCCGCCCAAGGACCTGCCCTTTGTGTTCGATAAGTTCTACAGGGTGGAAGCGAACAACCGGATGGCCAAGGGCACCGGGCTGGGGCTTTCGCTGGTGAAGCACATCGTCGAGACCGTCCACCACGGGCGGATCTTCGTCGAGAGCACGCAGGGCAAGGGGAGCACGTTCGGCTTCGAGCTGGACCTGGCGGAGTGAAGCGAGGCGAGACGAGATTCGCGAGGGCATTATGAGCGGTGAGAAGACAATCCTGGTCGCCGATGACGAGTCGCACATCCTCCACGTGGTGTCGCTGAAGCTGCGCAACGCGGGCTTCCGCGTGCTGACCGCGCGGGACGGGCAGGAGGCGCTGGAGATCGCCCAGCAGCAGCACCCCGACCTGCTCATCACCGACTACCACATGCCGCAGCTCTCCGGGCTGGAGCTGTGCCAGCGGCTGAAACAGGATGGCGCGACCAACAACATCCCGGCCATCATGCTGACGGCGCGCGGGTACCACCTGGAGCCGAGCGACACGGAGCAGAGCGGCATCCTGCGCATGCTCAGCAAGCCGTTCAGCCCGCGCCACCTGCTCAGCACCGTCAACGAGGTCCTCGAAGGCAAAGCGGCATAAGTCCATGAACCGACGGCGCGCGCCTGCCGCCGCACACGCGGCGGTGTGGCCTCCGCGCCAATCAAGCTGTACCCAAGGCTCATGATGTTACAGGCGCTCACATCTCTCACCGCCGCCAAGGCCGCCCCCGCGGCGCCGGCGGCACCCGCGCCGGCAACGGTCCCCGCGTCGGTCCCGACGCCGGTCCTGGACAACCTGGCGGCGCGCTTTCGCCCCGGCGGGCTCTGTCTGATGATGCTCAATCCCGACGGATCGCTGGCCTACCACGATCCGTCGGCGGGGCTGTTCTTCCAGCGCTTCGCCGTCCCCATGATTCAATATCCCGAGCCCGCCGCCCAACTGGGCGAGCGGGTGTCGGCCATGACGGCGACCTCGCCGGTCGAGGCCTGGAACGTCCTGCCTGGGCTGGTCGTCGCCGCCTTCCCGTACGTCGAGAAGCGGCAGCTCGGCGGGGCGATGCTGCTGGTCGCCAAGGCCGGCACCTTCCGCCTCGGCGAGGACGTGCTGCGCGTCTGCTCGCGCCTCGGGGTCGACGGCATCTGGCTCAACCAGCAGGCCGAGGAGCTGCCGGTCTACTCCGACGAGGCGATCGTCCGCCAGGCGCGCCTGCTGCTGGGGATGATCCGCGACCAGGTCCGCCTGGCGAGCCTCGAGCAGGAGCTGGACAGCCTCTCCGGCCAGCTCTCCAACTCCTACGAGGAGCTGAGCCTCATCTACCAGCTCAGCAGCGGCATGCGGATCAACCGCCGCTGCAACGACTTCTTCAAGCAGGCGTGCCTGGACGTGATGGAAGTGATGAACGTGCGCGGGATGGGCGTGGTGCTGCGGCAGACGCCGGAGCACCACGAGCCGGTCCTCTACGGCTCGATGAGCCTCCCGCCCGGCAAGGTCCACCGCCTGGGCGACGAACTGATGAAGGTGCTCACCGGGCGAAAGAGTCCGCTGCTGGTCAACGACCTGGCGGCCGACAAGACCTTCGCGTGGCTCGGCGAGCACGCCAAGCAGCTCATCGCCGTTCCGCTCCAGCGGCAGGACCAGGTGCTGGGGTGCCTGTTCGGCCTGGACAAGCTCATCGGCGACTTCGATTCGGTCGAGTCGAAGCTGCTCAGCTCCATCGCCAACGAGTCGGCCATCTACCTCGAGAACGTGCAACTGTTCGAGGACGTGCACGGGCTGATGATGGGGCTGTTGCACAGCCTGACCAGTGCCGTCGACGCCAAGGATGCCTACACCTGCGGCCACTCCGAGCGCGTGGCGCTGCTCAGCCGGCACCTGGCGCAGCAGATGAGCCTCCCGGAGCACGACGTCGAGCGCATCTACATGGCCGGGCTGCTGCACGACGTGGGGAAGATCGGCGTGCCCGAGGCGGTCTTGCAGAAGACGGGCAAGCTGACGGCGGAAGAGTTCGAGCAGATGAAGAAGCACCCGGAGATCGGCGCACGCATCCTGCACGACATCAAGCAGGTGGCCGACATCATCCCCGGCGTGATGCACCACCACGAGCGCTTCGACGGCAAGGGTTACCCCTCGGGCCTGGCCGCGGCGAACATCCCGCTCATGGGACGGATCATCTGCCTGGCCGACTGCTTCGACGCGATGACCAGCAACCGCACCTACCGCAAGGCGCTGCCGCTGGAGGTCGCGCTGACCGAGATCCGCCGGTGCAGCGGCACGCAGTTCGACCCGGAGTTGGCCGAGACCTTCCTGCGCACGCCGCCGGAGGAGTTCCGCAAGCTCCTCCGGGACTACGAGCACGACACGCAGCGGCTGGCGGACCTCCAGAAGACGTTGCGCACGGCGTAGGCGAAAGGGAAAGCGCGGCCATGGCGATCAAGTACGAGGATTACGGCAACGTCTGCGTGGTGGCGCTGGACGGCGACCTGGTCGGCGAGGCCGCCAAGGACGTGCGCAAGTCCGCCGACGAGCGCATCGAGAACCGCCGCATCGTCGATTTCGTGCTGGACTTCGAGAAAGCTGACTTCATCGACTCCGAGGGCCTGGAAACCCTCCTCTGGCTCAAGCGCCGCAGCGAGGACCTGTTCGGGCAGCTCAAGCTGGCCAACCTCGACGAGAACTGCCGGAAAATCCTGGAACTGACAAGGCTCGAGCACCGCTTCGAGTGCCACGGAGACCTGGCGGCGGCGCTGAAGACGATGTGAGGAATCAGTGGCTAGTGACCAGTGGTCAGTGGCCAGGTCGGAAAAATCCTCCGGCCACTACCAACCAGCGACTAGTAACTAGCAACTGGCAACTACTCCGCCATGATCGCCACCCTGCAACGAAAACCTCTTGGCCAGCTCCTGCTGAGCAAGGGCCTGATCAAGGCCGAGCAGCTCGAGCGCGCGCTGGAGGAGCAGAAGCGGTCGAACCACCAGAAGCTGCTCGGCGAGATCCTCGTCGAGCTGCGCGTCTGCACGGAGGACCAGATCACCGAGGCGCTGGCGCAGGCGTACGGCGTGCCGTACGCGCGCGTCTCGCCGAAGGTGGCGGACCCCAAGGTCATCGCGGCGCTGCCCAAGGAGTTCCTCGAGAAGCACCAGGTCCTGCCGCTGTTCCTCGTCGAGCGCGTGCTGACGGTCGCGGTCCCGGAGCCGGCCAACGTCTTCCTGCTGGAGGAGATCGAGCGGCTCAGCGGCTACCAGGTGCAGGTCGTCGCCGCCACCACGCGCGACATCAAGGCTACCCTCCAGACCTACCTCCCCAACGACAAGGTGTTCGTCATCGACGACATCATCGAGGAGGTCAAGCCCGAAGAGTTCACCCTCATCGAGGCGCCGGTCCAGGACATCACCAACCTGGAGCAGGCGGCGGGGGACTCGCCGGTCGTCAAGCTGGTCAACTACTGCATCTACAACGCCGTCAAGGACGGCGCGAGCGACATCCACATCGAGCCCGGCGACTCCCAGCTCCGCGTGCGCTACCGAGTGGACGGGCGGCTGATGGAGAAGCTCCGCCCGCCGTTCCAGATGGCCGCCGCCGTCGCCAGCCGGATCAAGATCATGGCCGGGCTGGACATCTCCGAGCGCCGCCTGCCGCAGGACGGCGGCATCCACGTGATGATGGACAAGCGCCCCATCGACCTGCGCGTCAGCACCATGCCGGGCAAGCACGGCGAGAAGGTCGTCGTCCGCGTGATCGACAACGACAAGGCGTCGGTCAACCTCGAGAAGCTCGGCTTCGGCTACGAGACGCTCAAGCAGTGGCGCAAGCTGATCGCGCTGCCCAACGGCATCCTGCTGGTCACCGGCCCGACCGGCTCGGGCAAGAGCACCACGCTTTACGCCTGCCTCCAGGAACTCAACAGCGACGACACCAACATCTGCACCGTGGAAGACCCGGTCGAGTACGCGCTGGGCGGCGTGAACCAGTTCCAGATCAACGAGAAGGCCGGCTTCACCTTCCCGACCGCGCTGCGCTCGCTTCTGCGGCAGGACCCGGACATCCTGATGGTCGGTGAGGTCCGCGACGCCGAGACCGCGCGCCTAGCCACGCAGGCGGCGCTCACCGGGCACCTGGTGCTCTCGACCCTGCACACCAACGACGCCCCGGGCGCGATCACGCGGTTGTACAACCTCGGCATCGAGCCCTACCTGGTCGGCGCCAGCGTGTGCGGCGTGCTCGCGCAGCGGCTGGTCCGCAAGCTCTGCCAGTCGTGCAAGGAGCCGTACGAGCCGACGCCCAACGAAAAGCGCCAGCTCGAGCGGCACACCGAGAACATCGATGTGCTGTACAAGCCCAAGGGGTGCGCCCGCTGCCGCAACCTCGGCTACGCCGGCCGGATCGGCATCTACGAATTGCTCGTCCCCGACGACAACCTCGTCGAGCGCATCAGCCAGGGCGCCACGCTCAACGAGATCCGCGAGCTGGCGCGCACGCTCGGCATGAAGACGCTGCGCCAGGATGGCGTGGACAAAGTTCGAAGCGGAATCACGACGTTGGAAGAGGTGTATCGAGCGACCGCCTAGGCGTCGCGGGTCGTCTACTGGCAACTGGCAACCAGCAACTTCCACTACCCATCGGGAGTCATTACTGGCAACGAGCAACTGGCATCTTCCCTCCCATGCCCACCTTCACCTACACAGCCCGCGACACCAACGGCAACGCGCTCAGCGGGACGATGTCCGCCGGGTCGGTTGAGGAGGTGACGCACGCGCTGCGGCGGGAGGGGAAGTACCCGGTGTCGGTCGCGTCGGCCGAGGAGACCGCCGCCGCCGCCGTTCCCGCCGGCCGGCGCGGGATCAAGGTGTCGCGCGGCGACGTCGTGCAGCTCTCCAACCAGCTCGCGATCATGGTGGAGACCGGCGTCACGCTCAGCGAGGCGCTGGAGTGCATCGGGCAGCAGGCGGAGAAGCCCAAGGTCAGGGCGCTGCTCGAGGACGTGGTCCGCACGGTGCAGTCCGGCACGGACCTCAGCACCGCGCTGTCCCGGCACGACCGCAGCTTCCCGCGGCTCTACGTCTCGCTCATCCGCGCCAGCGAGAAGAGCGGCATGATGGCCAAGCTGCTGGTCCGCGCCACCACCTATTTGCGCGACGAGCAGGACACCCTCCGCCGGGTGAAGGGCGCGCTGGTCTACCCGGGCGTGATGCTCAGCTTCGCGGTCACCACCACCATTTTCCTGCTCGCGTTCGTGCTGCCGAAGTTCACCGCGATCTACTCGCAGAAGGCGGCCGCGCTGCCGCTGCCGACGAAGGTGCTGATGAACCTCAGCGCGTTCCTCGTCACCCACCGCGTCGCGCTGCCCATCGCGGTGGCGCTGGCAGCGGCGGGGGGTTACGCCTACACCCGCACCGAGCGCGGCACCCGCATCGTCCACTGGATCCAGCTCCACCTGCCGCTGCTCGGGCCGATGTTCCGCAAGCTCCACCTGGCGCGCAGCATCCGCATGATCGGCACGATGGCCGGCGCGGGCGTGCCGCTCACCGAGTGCGTCACCACCGCGCAGGACCTGTGCGGCAACGTCTACTTCAAGGAGCTCTGGGCCCACGTGCTGGAGCAGATCCAGGTCGGCCGGCAGCTCTGGGAGCCGCTCAGCGACAGCCCGTTGGTTCCGCGCTCGATCACGCAGATGGTCCTCTCGGGCGAGAAGAGCGGCAAGCTCGCCATGGTGATGGACCAGATCGCGATGTTCGCCGAGCAGGAGCTGAAGGAGCAGATCGCCGAGCTGACGCGCTACATTGAGCCGCTGATGATCCTGCTGATGGGCGCCCTGATCGGCGGCATCGCGCTGGCGCTGCTGCTGCCGATCTTCACGATCAGCAAGGTGGTGGCGAATTGAGGGGAGGAGAGCGACGGAGCGACGAAGCGACGGAGCGACGAAGGGGGCAGACAGGCGCGGAGGCGCGGAGGCACGAAGGCACGAAGTGGGGTGAAGGGAGTAAGGGAGGAAGTGAATTCACTGTCTCCCTTCTCCCTTACCACCCCCTCCGTGCCTTCGCCCCTTCGTCCCTTCGTCCCTTCGTGCCTCCGCTCGCCATTGACCCACCCCTCCGCATGGGAACGAGACGCCGGAGTCTGAGCGGTAGGGAAGACCCGGATGTCACCCGCTCCGACCGCTTTGCCACCTCGCGCCCGCGCCGCTAGTCTCTGCGGCGCGATGACGTTGACGTCCACCGCGGACCCCGCGCCCGCTCCCACGACCATCAATGCTTTCCCCTCGCGCCCGTGCCACGGGTGGCTCGTTGACCCAAGCCTGCTCGTCGCATCGCTCGCGCTGATGCTGCTCTTTCTCGGCACCCCGCCGGTGCAGCGGACGCAGGAGGCGCGGGTGCTGCAAACGGCGCGGGAGATGGCGCGCAGCGCCGATGCGCGCGACTGGCTGATCCCGCGGCTGAACGGAAAGGTCCGCCTGGAGAAGCCGCCGCTCGCCTACTGGCTGGCGGCGGCGGCGTACCGCGCGGGCGGGGTGAACGAGACGGCGGGGCGGGCGCCGTTCGCGTTGGCGGGGTGGGGGACGCTGGTGCTGACCGCGCTGGCCGCGCGCCGCGCGTTCGGCCGCGCCGCCGGGTTTTATGCCGCCGCCGCGCTGCTCGGCTTCCTGATGTTCGCCCGCCACGCCCGGCTGGCGGAAACCGACGTCCTCGCCACGCTCTTCGTCACCGCCGCCATCCTGTGCATCGCCCGCGGCACGCGCGGCGCGATGGCGCTCAGCGGCGCGATGATCGGGCTGGCGGTGATGTCCAAGGGCCCGCCGGCGCTGTTCCCGGTGCTGTTCCTGATCGCTCTCGCCGCGGCCGAACGCGACTGGCGGCTGCTCGGCCGCTGGACCCTCAGCGGGGCGCCGCTCATCGCGGCGGCCGTCGCGGCGCCGTGGTTCGCGTACGTGATCCGCGCCGTCGGTTACGAAACTTTCCGACACGAATTAACCGTCAGCGTCGGGGGAGGCGGTCACGCCGCGTCGTTCCTTCAGTATTTTCCGGACCTCCTGCGCGCGACGGCGCCCTGGGTTGCGCTGGTCGCCCTGTCGCTCGTGGTCGCGGGGCAGCGGTGGAAGGACGACCGCTCGCTGCGGGTCGCCCTGCTCTGGTTCGCGTCGGTCCTGATCCCGCTGCTGATCGCCGGCCAGCGGCAGTACCACTACCTGCTGCCGGCGATGCCGCCGCTGGCGGTGCTGGCCGCGCGGCTGGTCGCCAGCGCGATCGAGCAGCACGACAAGCACCGTCCGCTCGTGCGCGCGATCCTCATCGCGACGTTGATCGTGATGCTCCTGGGCGCGCTCGGGCTGCCGCTGCTGGGCAGGCACGTGCGCGGCGAAGCGAGCACGATCGACGCGATCCACGCGGCCGGCGGTGTTGCGGGCATCGCGTTCGTGATGCTGAACCACGCGCGTCCGGCGAGGTTCGCCGGCGCCTTTTCAGCCGTGACGGCCGTCGCCGTGACCCTTCTGACGCAGGCATGGATGCCATCGCTGCGCCCCGACCATTCTCGCGCGATCGCTGGTGAAATCCGCAACCGCGTCGCCGGCGCGCTCGGAAGCGCGATGGCAACGACGACGACGGTGTCCGCCGCCGCCGGCCCGACGTTCGCCTTTTACGGCCCGAACATCAGCCTCCCGCTGCTGTTCTACCTGCAAGACCCGATGCCGCAGTACGAGACGCCGGAGGCGGTCGCCGCCGCCGCCACCGCCGCCGCGGGTGCGGGCGACGGATCAACACGCCCGCTCGTTCTGATCGCCCAGACTAAGTCCGGCCGCCTCCCGCCGCCGGTGCCGGTGGGATTCCATTTGCTCGTGCGGCTGACGTCCGGCGATCAGGTGTTTGAGGTGTACGCGCAGAGCGCATGACGCCGCCGCGCGGGCGGTCTTGATCATAGGTTCGATCAAGTTGTTCACCTCCGCGGCCCTCAGGGCGCGAACTTGCCGCGGGTCTTGACCGACGACAGTTCCAGGATCCTCCCCGGCCGCTGCTCCCCGCCGTTGCGGGTCTCCCGGTAGAGCTCGCAGATGTAGATCTTCCCCTTGCCGCTCATGTGCAGGTCCGTCGGCCGCGCGATCGGGGCGAGGAACGGTTTGACCTCCGCGCGCAGCCTTCCGTCGCGGGCCGGGTCGATCAGCTTCACCTGCACCACGTCGAACCCGACGTCCTTGGTCAGCGGCAGCATGTTGCCGAAGCGCGCGACGAGGAAGGTGCCCTGCGCCTCGCCCGGCCACTCCGGCCCCGCCAGGTGGACGATGCCCGACGGCGAGGAGTGCGGCTCGAGCGTTCCCAGCGGCTTATCGGCCGACGCGCCGCCGGCGGGGCCGACGTTCTGGATTGGCAGCTCAAATTTCGTCGCGCCCGCCGGCACGTCCGGCTGGTCGCGGTAGGTCTTGGACGTCCAGTCGCTGAACGCGTAGGGGAATCCGTAGTGCTTTCCCTGCTCGATCAGGTTGATCTCCTCCGGCGGGTGCGCGTTCGGGCCGTTCTCGGTGGCGAAGAGTCGGCCTTTGTCGTCGAAGCAGAACCCGAACGGGTTGCGCAGCCCGCGGGCGAAAACCTCGATCTGCGGCTTCTCGCTTTTGGGGTCCAGCCGCCACATGCAGGCGGACGTTTCGACCTCGCCGCCGCGGTAGCGGGTCGGGTCGTCGCCGGCCTCGCCGTGATCGGTGCGCGAGCCGCTGCCGACGTAGATGAACCCGTCCGGCCCCTGCGCGATCGCGCACACGCCGTGCTGGAAGACGTCGACGGCGTAGGGAATCTGCGTCTCGAGCCACGGCTTCAGCTCCGCCGGGTCGCCGTCCCGCGTGCGCGCGGTGGATCGGTAGATGCGCACATGGTTCATCTGCGGTCGGGCGTCGGTGTCGAACTCGTTGCTGACGACGTAGAGCCGCCCGTCGCGGTCGAGCGTCAGGCCGATGCACTGCCCGCCCTTGGGCGAGACGATGTAGCGCTTTCGGTCAACGATGAGGCGCGGCTGGCCGTCGGGGAGGTCGATGCGGAAGACGTCGCCGTCGTCGACCAGGACGTAGAGAAACCGGCCGGAGCCGTCGCTGGTGAGCCGGGTCGGCGGCTTTAGCATCGTCGCGAGCTGGCGGAGCGCGAAACCCGCTGGCGCGACCGGCAGCGGGGCGTAGCCCCCCTTTGCGGCAGCGGCCGGCGCGGTCGCCGGCCGCGACGCCTGCCCTCGTGCGTGCGGGGGAACAGGCAGCAGCAGGATCAGAAATATGAGGAACAACGCGACGCGGCGGTGCAACATCTTCGCGGGTCTCCGTCTCAAGCGCCGCGCGAGTGTAGCGACGCCGGGCGCGCGGCACGAGGGGCAAAAGCGAGAATCGCAGACGCACGCGCACGTGGTGTGCAGGCGCGGGCGAAACTTCACCGGCGACCGCGGCGCGCGGCATTGAAAGCATCCCTCGCCGGCCGACACGTCCCGCCGCGGCCGCCGCCGCCGCCGGAGGTGCGATTCCGCGGCTTTCACGCCCCTAGCGCTGAAAAAAAGTTGATTATCAGCTTCAGGGTTCGCTCGCATGGCCCGAAGTTAAGGGTACGGCAGTCGCGCCCTTCCCACCGGGCAGCGGCGGCCGCGTCGGGGCCGACCTGCCTGGGCCCCGCAAAGCCAGCGACGAGTTTAATCGTCTGATTCGCCTCGCCAGATGTCTTTAGCGAGAGGAGCAGGGAAGATGCGCGCACAGATCGCACGGATGTACCGTGCCTTGACGGCCCCGACGATCATCGCGGCCGCCGACGTCGACAGCCAGAAAATCAGTTGTTCGCGCCCCGACGCCACCGCCGCGGTCGTCGCCCGTCACGTTGCCCGTCACGTCGCCCGTTATCGGTCGGCGGTGGTCGAGCCGCTGGAATCGCGGCAGCTCCTGGCCGCGACGTACTACGTCTCGCCGCTGGGTTCCGACGCCGCCGCCGGCACGTCGATCACCACGCCGTGGAAGTCGATCGACCGCGTGAACAACGCGACGCTCAAGCCGGGGGACAAGGTGCTCTTCCAGGGCGGCAAGTCGTTCGGCGGATCGCTCTACCTGGGATCCAGGGAAGGCGGCACCGCCACGGCGCAGATCGCCTTCGGCAGCTACGGCACCGGCCGCGCGACCATCAACAGCG
The DNA here is from genome assembly GCA_035634055.1 of Tepidisphaeraceae bacterium. Lineage (GTDB taxonomy): Bacteria > Planctomycetota > Phycisphaerae > Tepidisphaerales > Tepidisphaeraceae > JAICTV01. The sequence continues at coordinate 33,274 of DASQDR010000007.1, forward strand.
GCGACAAGCCGGGCATCGACGTGTCGCAGTCGGCCGGCATCGGCATCGCCAACCTGAACTTCGTCGGCAACGGCATGCGCAACAACGCGTCGCCGGGGATCTACTTCCACGTCGACTTCCTCGACCGCGACGTGTCGAACGTGACGATCGACAACGTCGAGGTCAGCGGCTACGGCCGCGAGGGCATCCGCTTCAAGGTCGTCGGCGCCGGCAGCAGCATCAGCAACGTCACCATCAGCAACGTCAAGGCGCACGACAACCTCTGGGCCGGCGTGAAGATGACCGGCTCGGCGCACAACAGCAACAAGAACTGGATCATCGACCACGTGCAGGCGTACAACAACGTCGGCGACCGGTCGGCGAGCGGCGTGACCGGCAACGGGATCTACATCGCCGACGTGGACGGCGCGCGCATCAACCGCTGCGTCGCGTACAACAACGGCGCCGACGGCGCCGCGCCAGTCGGGATCTGGGCGGCGGGGAGCAACCGCGTCACCATCCAGTACTGCGAGAGCTACGACAACAAGACCGGCACCAGCACCGACGGCGGCGGGTTCGACTTCGACTGGGACGTGACCAATTCGGTCATGCAGTACAACTACTCCCACGGCAACGCCGGCCCGGGCTACATCCTCGCCGCCGGGCCGACGGTGAACGACAACAACACCATCCGCTTCAACGTCAGCGAGAACGACGGCCGCAAGAACGGCAAGGCGGGCATGCAGCTCTGGGGTAACGTCACCAACGCCGCGATCTACAACAACGCCGTCTTCACCTCCTGGGCGCAGCACAACAACACGGCCGCCTTCTACGCCCACGACAGCGCCAGCAACGGCAAGACGCCGAAGAACGTGCAGGTCCGCAATAACATCTTCTACACCACCGGCGGGGCCAAGCTGGTGAGCGTCAGCTCGGGCGTGGCGCGCGCCAATGGGATCGTCTTCGCCGGCAACTGCTACTACACGACCGGCGGGACGTACAAGTTCCAGTGGGGCACGACGACCACCAAGACCGCCGACGGCAAGACCGTCACCAATGGCATCATCTACGGCGGGCTGTCGGCGTGGCGCACGGCCGCGGGCGCGGAGAAGCTCGACGGCCGGCTCACCGGCTACCAGGGCGACCCCAAGCTCGCCGCCGCCGGCGCCGGCGGGACCATCGGCAACGCCGACCTGCTGCGCAACCTGGCCGCCTACAAGCTCCAGGCCGGCTCGCCGCTGATCAATCGCGGCGTGGCGCAGCCGACCTTCCTCGCCTCGGTCCCGACCGACTTCTTCGGCGACGCGCTGCCGAAGGGCGGGAGCTACGACATCGGGATCGACGAGGTGGCTTAGGCCGCTTCGCTTGAAGCGATCGATGCAGTCCACCGGCGGCGCCTCGCCAGAGGCGCCGCCGGTTCCTTTTGTGCTCGACGAAGCTGCTAGCGAATCAATGCGCCGGCCGGCCGAGGAAGAACGACAACAGCAGCAGGCCGAGCACCACCAGCGTGATGGCGACGAACCGGTAATCGCGCTGCAATGCAAACGCAACCGCCGACACCGCCACCCGCATCACGGGCGTTGCCAGCAGCACGACCAAGCCCAAGACGACGACGGCCTCGCCGCGCAGCGTCGCCGCGCCGGCCGCCACCTCGCCAGGCGTGTGCGGGAACGTCGCGCTCCGGGCGAGGATGCGCCGGAGGTCATCCGGTGAGGAGAGCGTGCCGCGGCCCTGGGCGAAGGTGAGGAACGTCCCGGTCACGATCACGATGAGGCTGGTGACGACGCCGGCGCGGAGCAGCGTGCTGATGATCAGCTCGACCTGCCGGACGCGCGGGTCCTCCGCCGGCGGGGCGGGGGCAATTTGCGGTGGAGGGCGCGCGGCCTCGCCACGGTCGTGCGGCTCGCTCACCAGCGCACCCCTTTCCAAAGCATCTGCGCCGACGCCCACAGCAGCACGACGACGAACGCGACGCGGATGCGCCGGCTGTGCAGGCGGCCGAGCAGCTTGCTTCCGGCGGTGGCGCCGATCAGCACGCCGCACGCCACCGGCGCGGCGATGAACGGGTTGATGTCCCCGCGCGCGAAGTAGATCCCCGCCCCGGCCGCCCCGGTCACGCCGATCATGAAATTGCTCGTGGCCGTCGAGACCTTGATCGGCAGCCGCATGAGCAGGTCCATCGACGGGACCTTGAGGATCCCCGAGCCGATCCCCAGCAGCCCGCTGGCGACGCCGGCGACGAACATGATCGCCAGCGCGAGCTTGGCGCGGGTGACGCGGTAGGGGATCTCTCTTTGCACCGCGCGGTCGAAGTACGAGCCATGCAGTTGGAGCTTGTCCGCCCACGCGTCCGGCGGCGCGCTGGCGGGGTCGGCGTGCTCCTGCCGCTTGCGCAGCATCGCCAGCGCCGAATACCCGAGCATCAGCCCGAACAGCACGAACAGCCACCGCCCGGAGATGTGCGCCGCCAGCGTCGCGCCGCACAGGGCGCCGGCGGTGGTGCCCACCTCGAGGAGCATGGCGACGCGCAGGTTGGTCATCCGCTCGCGCACGTACGCCGCCGCGGCGCCGCTGGAGGTCGCGATGATCGACACCAGCGACGCCCCGATCGCCAGGCGGATGTCGATGCCGAACACCAGCGACAACACCGGCACTACGATGATCCCGCCTCCTACGCCGAGCAATGAGCCGATTGCACCAGCGACCAGCGAGGCGGCGAAGGTGACCAGGATGAATCCCAACGGCGTCACGGCCGGCGGAAGGTAAGCGGGGCCGCGCACGGCGGCAAAAGAGACGCGGCCGCAAACGGCGCGGCGGCGGACCGGCACCGCGACGCTCAGAGCCTGTTCGAGAAGCCGTCCCTTGCGCGGCGCGGGCTTGCGACGCCGTGCTATGAGTCGAAGGCAGTGGCCGCAAACCCGGGCGACGTCAGAGGGTGCGGCTCCGCAAAGATGCTCTCCGTGCAGCGTGCTCCGACCGCTCCCGTCACGGCGCCGGGTATCGGGGGTTGCGCCCCTCCAGCACCTCGATCACGTCGCGCACCACCCAGCTCATGTTCTCCGTCGCGGTCGCGGTGCGCGACGCCATGTGCGGCGTGAGAATGACGTTGTCGAACCCCAGCAGCGGGAAGTCCGCCGGCGGGGGCTCGGGGTCATAAACGTCGATTACCGCCCCGGCCAGCCGCTTCGCGCGGATCGCGTCCGCCAGCGCGTGGGCGTCAAGCACCTCGCCGCGGCTGGCGTTGACCAGCAGGGCGTCCGGCTTCATCAGCGCGAGTTGGTCGCGGCCGACCAGGTGGTGGTTGCCGGGGCGCATGTCGGTGTGCAGCGTGAGGATGTCGCTCTGGTGGAAGAGCGTCGGCTTGTCCACCGCCGCCGCCGCGAACGGCAGCGAGACGGGCGGGATGTCGAGCAGGTCATGGTAGATCACGCGCATGCCGAACCCCGCCGCGGCGATCCGTCCGACGCGCTTGCCGACCCGGCCCATGCCGAGGATGCCGAGCGTCAGTTCGTCGAGCTGCCGCCCCCGTAGGGCGGATCGCGTGCGCTTGAATTCCTCCGGGGCGTACGCGTGCTCCTTGAACCGTGCCCAGGGGCGCAGGAGCTGGAGGATCGCGCCAAAGACATAGTCGCCGACGGCCAGCGTGTTGGCGTCGGGCGTGTAGACCACCTCGACCCCGCGCCGCCGGCAGGCGGCGACGTCGATGTTCTCCAGCCCCACGCCGCCGCGGGCGACCACCTTCAGCTTCGGTGCGCCGGCGAGGAAGGAATCGGTCACCTTCGTGTACGTTCGGACGATCAGGCCCTCCGCCTCGCGCAGTTGCCCGGCGAACGCGGGGTCGTCGTAGCGCGTTTCGATGACCCGCGCGCGCTCGCGGAGCCAGTCGAGCGGCTTGGCGTCGTTGCCCTCGGTGACGAGCACGATCGGGAGGTCCTTCGCGCCGGCGTCGCGGCTGGGTCCGGGGGCAGGAGCGGCTTGGGTCATGGGGCCGCACACGATACCAGCGCGGCCGTCAGTTGGCAGGCGGACGGCGAGGAGGATGCTGGGGCGGCTCACGGGCCGGGCACGCTTGAGCTCACGTCCGGCGCGGGCAGGGTGGCGGCCGGAGTGGGGTGGATTCGCGTGAGGTCGAGCTTTCTCCCGGGCGAAGCGTGGGTCAGCTCGACGTCCCCCTGAAACTGCGGCTCGCCGTCCAGCGTCACCGTTACCGTGTAGGTACCCGCGTCCAGGTAGAAGGGGAGCGCGAACCGGCCGTTCTCGCCTACGGTCGACGTGAGGGCGCGCGGCAGCGGAAAGCCGTCCACCTTGATCTGCGCGCCTTTCAGCGGTGGAGCGGTCTCGACCACCAGCACGCATCTCGGCTCGCGCATGGTGGCCGAGCGGAAGTAGAGCACCGCCTCGGTGCCGAGGAACAGCAGCGTTGCCGCCGCGATCATGAAGAGGACGAACTTGCGTCGATCCGACGGTTCGGCCGCGGCGGCCGCGGCGGCGGCGGCGCTCGCCGGCGGGTCCGTGGATGGCTCGCGGGATGCCAGCGCGGGTTGCGGCGACGTGGACCAGGTTGGCGACGGTGCGGGCGTCAGCGGCGACGGGGTGGGCGTCGGCGGTGACGGCGCGGGAGCCGGGGGCGAGGGCGGGTCTGCGGCTGGCGACGGATCCGGCATAACGATCGACCTTCCCCGCAAGCGGTCGCTCCGCCGCCTTGGCGACGCCGAGTAGGACCGCGGGCCACGCCGCCCGCGCGGGCCCGCGCCGCTCGCGCTCGCCCCCGTTGGTACCGCACCCGCCCGCCCCACACAAGCTCTGGCGCAAGCCTCCGGCTGACTTGGCGCGGCCGCTTCCCGCGGATTCGCCCCTTGTTGAAACTCACGGCAACTACTATTTTCGCACGTGGAGTCGCCTCACTAATCTCTTTGGAAGGAGCTTCTTACCATGCGACAGACCCGGATGATCTTCTCAATGGCGCTGGTCGGCGCGGCGCTGGCAATGGGTTGCGAGCAGCAGGACACGACGACGCCGTCAACCCCGACCACCCCGACCACGCCCGCCCCGGCCCCGACGGCGGGCAGCGGCGCGGGCACGGGTGATACCGCCGGCAGCACCGCTGGCAGCACCGCCGGCACGAGCGCCGCCGGCAGCGCGGCCGCGGCCACGCAGTCCGGCGCCGATGCCCTCCGCTCCGGCGCGGCCGCCGCCGCACAGGGCGCCAGCGCCGCCACCCAGGGTGCCGCCAGCGGGCTCAGCGCCGCCACCCAGAGCGCCGGCGCGGCCGCCAGCGGCGCCACGACCCGCCCGGCAGCGGGGCACTAAGGCTCGCCCGCGAGCGCGCACGCAGCGATGCGCTGACTCATCTCGTTACGCCGTGGCCGGCGGGATCGCGCAGAAGTGCGCTCCCGCCGGCCGCGTGCGTTTCCATACGCCTCCCGAGCCGCGCGCAGAACGCCACCTCGCCCGGGCGCGCCAGGATCGATTCATCTGCATGCGATACCTGTCAGTTCTCCGCTTGAATCGCTCTGCCGAGCTGCCGCGTGACTAGAGTGTTGGATTGGCCTGCCCGCGCACGTTCGCGCGGGGGCCGGAAGGAGATCATCGTGATGATGTGCAACAAGACCAAGGCATGGATCGCGCCCGCGGCGGCGCTGGGGTTGATGGCGGCGACGCTGGCGGGGTGCGAAAAGTCGGAGTCGACCGCCGGCAGCGGCGCGGGCGGGACCGACACCGGCACGGCGTCGTCTCCGGCTGCGAACACCTCCACCGCCGGCCAGAGCGCCACCGGCGCGCCCGGCACAGGCGCCGCCCCCAGCGGCACCTCTCCGTCCGCCGCCGCTGGCAGCAGCGGGGCGAGCGCGGGCGGCGCGGGTAACGCGTCGTCGACCGGTGCGCAGGACGCCGCGGCGGCGGCGAGC
>DASQDR010000008.1:0-24325 GCA_035634055.1 Tepidisphaeraceae bacterium
GGGGCGGCGGGCGCCACGGGCGGGATCGCCGGCGCGGCCGCGTCCTGCGCGAAGCTCGGCACCGCGAAACTCATCATGCTGCAAGCGAGCGCGAGGCAGGCGATTCGGCGGGCGGGCGGGGGCGTCATGGGCGTGGCCTCCAAAGGTGCTGTCGTCGCGGGCGCGGTCCGTGGCGCCCTGCGCGGGCGCTACTGGCGGCGCGAGAATCGCGCGAGCCGCCGGGGCGGCGCGCACCGGCAACGGCGGTGATCCGCGCCAGCCCGCTCGAGCCGGGGCTGCGGCGGGCGTCGCAGGACGAACGAACGCTCACACCGCTCCGCGGCGCGAGTTCGTCCGCCGCGATGCGATGCTAAAACCGCCCCACCCTCCCGTCAAGAAACCATTGGACTCGCCACAGGTTGCGGAAGAAACTGCCGCCGCCACGGCTGAGCGTGCAATGGCAATCAGCGGCGCGGCGGCGCAAGGGCGCGTTCGTCGCGCGCGCACGGCGCGCGGCGTCTGCGTGTTGTTTGCTTACCCACAGTCACGCCGATAGACTCCCCCTCCCTATGAAAGCGGAGCGGCGACACGAGCTGCAAGAAAACGAGCTCGCCAAGGTCATCAAAAAGGCCCCGAACTTCTGGCAGGAGTCCGGCGGCAAGTTCCTCGCCGTCTCCGTTGCCGTGCTGGTGATCGTGCTGCTGATCCGCTACCGGATCACGTCCACCCGCCAGGCCGCCGTGCTGGCGACCGAGCGCCTTTCGAACGCCCGCGCGTTCATCGACGAGCTCGGCGACCCGCGCATGGCCGCCGCCATGATGATGGGCGCGCCCGGCGACATGGCGAACCAGCGGCGCGTGCAGTTCAACGAGGCGAACAACGCCATCGCCGACGCCATCCGACTGTCGGACGACAAGAAGATCCAGGCGGAGGCGCTGCTGGCCAAGGGTGACTTGAGCTGGACGCTGGCGTCGCTTCCGCCGATCCCGGGCAGCGCGACGCAGCCGGCCCTGCTGATCCGCGACCCGAAGGACCTGCTCAACACGGCGACCGAGGCGTACCAGCAGGTCGTGAACAACTACGCTGACCAGAAGTACGCCCACGTCGCAGCCCGCTTCGGCCTGGCCGCCGTCGCGGAGAACCGCAGCGAGTGGGAGCAGGCGCGGACGCAATATGAAAAGGTGGCGACCGAGGCGAAGGACCTGCCGGCGTACCAGCAGTTGGCGGCGCAGCGGCTAGTGAGGCTGAACGAGATCCGCCAGCCGGTGCTGCTGGGCACGCCCGCGGTGCTGCCGCCGATGCCCACGATCCCCGGGACGCGCCCGGTGCCGGACCTGCTTCGCCCGACAACCGCAGGCGCAGCGACCGCGCCGGCGAGCCCCGCTACGCTTACCGCGGCGCCGGCGGCACCGCCGGCTACTTCGCCAGCCGTCGCGCCAACCATGACGTCGCCCGCGCCGGAGACGCAGCCGGCCGCGACGCAGGCTGTCGCGGCGACGCAGCCCGCGCCGGCGACAACGCAGCCCTAGTCGTCGATTACCTCCTCGCGGCGAACGTGCTGCCGCGGGCCTCGTGGGCGGGACTCACCACAGCAAATCGCGGCCGAGGAAGACCGGGCCGTCGGTGCAGGCGAGTCGGTAGCACCAGTCGCTCCCTGGCAACGGCGGCTTGCTCGGGTCGGGCTTGCGCACCTTGATGCAGCAACTCTGGCACGTCCCCATGCCGCACGCCATCGCCCGCTCGACCGCCACCTGGCACTCGATCTCCCGCTCGGCCGCGATGGCGGCGACCCGCTTCATCATCAGCTCCGGGCCGCAGGTGTAGATGATCGGGCGCGGCGACTTTTGCTCCCGCGCCGGCGCATCCAGGTAACGCTCCAGAGCCTGCGTGACAAAGCCCTGAAAGCCGTAGGTGCCATCGTCGGTGGTGATGACGGCGTCGACGCCGTGACGCGCGAACTCTTCGATCCGCGGCGCGGGCGCCAACGGATCGGCATCCGAATCCACGATCGTCAGCGGTAGTAATTCGCGCGTGGTCGCGCCGGCGAACGCGACGGCGCGTGGCCCGGCACCGGTCGCGCGGCTGGCGGTGGTCGCGCCCAGCGCGTCGGCGAGGTAAAGCATCGGCGGGATGCCGACGCCCCCACCGACGAGGATCGCCTGCTGCCCCGGCGACGGCAGCGAGAAGTGGTTGCCCAGCGGGCCGAGGATCGAAACGGTGTCGCCCGGCGCGAGCCGGCTGAGCCAGTCGGTCCCGACGCCCACGACGCGGTGGATGATCTCCAACTCGACGCCGCCACGCGCGTCGCGCCGCCCCGCGAGCGAGAACGGCCGACGGAGCATCGCCAGCGGCGAGCGCAGATCAGGACCGTCGCCGAGCACTAGGCCCGGCGACCACTCCACCTCGCGCTCGCCCGACTCGTGGCCCGATGCATCCCGGCACGCCACCTGGATGAACTGCCCCGGCTGGGTCGGCGGGAACGTCGGCAGGCTCAGCATCAGGCGGAAATGCTCCCGGCAGAGCGCGAGATTCGCTTGGACGGTGCAGAGAAACTGGTCGCGGCTGCCGGACATGGTGGCGGCAAATTCTACGCGGGCCAGCCCGAAATCCAACGGCGGGCGACGGTTACAACATGACGGGAAGACGCGGGGCCGGCGTGCGGGCGATGGGAAAACGTGCGGCTATAAAAAAACTTCCGGAGGGGTGGCTCCTATCCACCTCCGGAAGTGCGCCACGGCTTTGAAAAGCCGCTTAGATCGTTCGATGCGCGCCACGGATTTCCACGGCGGCCGGTGAATATACCGGCCGAGAAACGCGGCTGTCAATCACGAGACATGACGTCCCGGTAATTTCTTACCCTACCCTAAGTTCATTCGGTAACCGGATTTGTGACGACCCGCCGGCACCGCAAAACTTCCGGCTCTTCGGCACCGAAGTTGCTTCGGCGGCACCGCGTCGGCGTTTCCCGCCGCGATGCCCTGCCGCTACGCTCCCCCCGCCTTCACAGCCTTCTTCCAGCCCCTTCATGAAGCGCATGGACTCGCTCATCGAAGAAGCCGTTCCCCACCCGGCCACCGGCGAGCGAGCGATCGGCCCGTGCCACGGCCGGCGCAGAAGCGAACCCGCGCCACTAGCCTCGCCACCACAATTGGCGACGGCGAAGCCCGCTCGTCGTCCTCCTTCACCCACGCGTTCAGTCGCGCACCGTTCGTCCACCGCTGACTAGCTCCGGTTATCGGGGAAGCACCCGCACGCCCGCGCTGACGCCCACTACAAGTTTGAACCCCTGTCGACTTGTCTCCCCCAATACCGCCGGGTACCATTCCGCCGTCACAAAGAGCCGGGCGATTAGCTCAGTTGGCCAGAGCGCACGGATCACACCCGTGAGGTCGGGGGTTCGAGCCCCTCATCGCCCATTTCCCCTCCGCTGTACCACTTCGTTTTGCCTGTGAACGTGTCTGCCGCCGGTCGCTATGGTGCCGGTGAGTGGTTATTGGTTGCTTCGGAGCGGCCGGCGCGGCCGTTGGTGGTCTCGGTGAGGGTCACGCCTAGGGCGGCTCCGTCACCGGTGAGGTTTTTCAGGTCCAGGACCTGCACGCGGCCGTCGGCTAGTTGCACCTCGATGCGGTCGGCGTCCACGGCGCGGGCGGAGCGGATGAGGCTCGTGGACTCGTGCGGCTCAATGATGGTGAGAAAGCGGGCCTCGGTGCCGGTGACCTTGGAGGCATAGGTCTTGCGCCGCTGGGTTTCATCGCCGAGGGGATAGTCGCCGCCCAGGGTTGCTCTGAAGCGGGCGGCGCTGAGGCCGGAGAGGTCGATGCGGACGGCGCCGGGCTGCTTGGCGTCATTCGGCTGGCCGGGCGTCGCCCGATCGTACTGCGTGCCGACAACCTTGATCGGCCCGCCCGCGTAGTCGCGGCCCGGTTGCTCCGGCTGGGCGACGTTGTCGTACTTCACGGGCAGGTTCGACAGCGGGATCTCTGTTCCGTCACGGGTGACGACGCGGGCGTTGGCCCAGAAGATCGTGGGCCGCTTGGACAGTTCGACGCGCGTTTCCAGCTCGAGTTGCTTCACGCCCTCGAGCGGCACGTCGATTTCGCTCTTGCCGAGGATCCACGCGCCGAGCTTTCCCTCGGCCAAGGTCGCGCCGTCGCCACGGACGGTCCAGAACAGGCGTTTCTCCACCGGGTGCATCTCCGGCGCGGTTCCGACCATCAGCTCCTGCCTCGCCGGCCAGAGGGTGTGGACGTCGAGCTTCAGCACGCCCGGCTCGCTCTCGGGCGCGCGGGTGCCCTCGTTGTCGGCGCCCTCGCCCCAGCGATGCTCGAACGACGCCTTGGCGGGCGCGGTGGCGGCGTACCAGTCGCAGTCGGTGACGAACTGCGCGTCCAGGATCGGGTTGTCGTCCCATTGCCCGTCGTGGCGGACGAGTTGCTTGTCCGCCGCCTCGATTCCCTTGAACCCCTTCATCTGCACGAGGCTCTCGAACGTGTGCGGCTTCTCTCCCTTGAGGTAGTCGGCCAGCACGACGTAATCGTCCGTCACCACCATCAGGCGGCGCTGGAGGATCGGCTCGGTGAAGTCGGTGACGCTGCCGTACTCCGGCATCCTCTCCGGCACGGGCAGGTGCCGGCCCTCGGCGAAGGCTTTTTCGTGAAGCGTCTTGTACCCCTGCTCGGGGTAGACCATCCCGCCGTAGGGCGGCGTGCTCCAGCGGGCGCGGGTCTCAACGGCGGTCGCCTGGAACAGCTTGCCCGTGTGCCACAGCAGGCGGCGGGACTCGACCGGCTCCTGCATCTTGCGGTCGACCACGACCATGTTCTTCGACGTGGAGTTCTGGACGTAGAACTTGTACATGAACGGCGCATAGCTGTACCAGACCATCTCCGGGTTGTAGAAGCTGCGGCCGTAGCGCGATAGGTGCAGGAGGTTGGTGCGGTCGAAGTGCCCGTGGAACCCGCCGTGCGTGCCGTAGTGCAGCACCGCCTGGATGCGCTCGCGCCGCGATCGGCCGTCGGCGCGGCTGCGGAGCATCGCCACGCCCACGTTGTCCGCGAAGGCGCTGTCGGCAAAACGCTCGGGCGTCTTCTCCGGCAGCTCCGGCACGCCGTAGAGCAGGTCGCGCTTCCCGCCGCCCTGCTTGATCAGCGCGGCGTAGGCCGGGTCGCGGTAGACGTAGTAGGCGATCTCGTACGCGCTGCCGCCGACGGGCCGTTCGGTAGCGTCGTTGACGCCGAACATCACGCCTCGGTAATCGACGAACGGCGGCAGCGCATCCCACATGCGCTTGATGTCCACATAGTTGTGGGTGACCGGCCCCCACTTCTGGAAGCTCATTCCGTACAGCCCGTCCACCCGGTCGAACGGCCGCAGCGAGTAGTGCGTCGAGAAGCCGACAGCGACGCGCATGTCCTTGAAGTTGACGCCCCACGGCTCCATCGCCAGCGCGATTTGCGTGAACTCGGTCGTGCACCAGACGTTGTAGGAGATCGAGCACTCGTACCACCAGCCGTCGTTCAGCGTCCCGTGCGCGAGCTGGTCGATGGCCCCGGCGGGCCCGCGGAAGAAGCGATCGGCGGCGGACAGGTCCTGCAGCACCAGCGCGCAGTAGAGCGCGCCGGTCAGCTCCGAGAGGTTCCAGTTGTTGATCGCCCCCTGCGACGTCTCGAACTCCATCGTCTCGATCAGCAGGCGGAACGTGCGCTCGACCTGCGCCTTGTCAGCGTCGGTGAAGACGCCTGCCGGCAACGCCATGTCGTACGCCATCGCGATGTGCTGGAAGAAGTGCCCCTCCTGCACGAGGCTCTGGTTGCAGCCGCGCAGCGTGGCCGGGTAACCGTCGGACGGGTCGCTCAGCCGCAGCATGAACGCGCGCACCTTGTCGGCGTGCTTCTTGTCGCCGGTGAGCTGGTACGCGATGCCGGCTGCCATCAGGTCGTGCTCGATGGACGTCTGGAACAGGAACGGCCCGAAGTCGTCGACGCCGGTGAGGTTGGGCGCCTTGGCCACCTCCGGCACGTCCCACTTGTCCGCCCGCGCGACGTAGTCCGCCTGCGCCCGCTTGGCCCAATCGTGCGTGGCGACCTTCTCCTTCACCTCGCGCCAGCGCTGCGGCGTGTGCAGGACGTAAGGGTGCGGCAGCGCGGCGGCGGTGAGGAAGGTGATCCTGGCGGCGGAGGCGGCATCGCCATTGGCGGTGGCGCGCAGCACCTGCTTCTCGTGCCCGCCGGGCGTCACGCGCGGCGAGACCTTCACGCGCACTTTCACCTCCGCCGACGCGCCCGGGGCAAGTTGCAACGACGGCGGCTCGACGCTCGCCTCCATCGCCTCCCACCCCGCGCGCTCCAGCGACAGCGCGACCGCCTGCGGCGCGTCGGTGCAGTTGGAGACGCGGGCGGCGTAAGTGACCTCGCCGCCCGCCGGCGCCGACTTGCCGCGGACCTCTGCCTCCGCCGCGATCGCTGCGCCGCGCGCGACGCGGGCGGACCTCACGCTGATCGCGCCGCCCTTGGTCGACAGCTCCACCTGCTTGATGAACTTCAGGAACGCCGGCTGCGACTGGCGGAAGTCGAACGCTGACCACGGGAGCACGACGCGCCGAACGCCGGGGCCGATCACAGTGACCGTCGCCTTCGTCTCCTGCACCAGCGCCGCGCGCGCGGGTTCCGGCGGGACGCGCAGCGTCGCCGTCAGCTCGACCGGCCGATCGCCGGGCACCTCGACATCGAACTGGATCCCGTGATAAGCCCGCCAGTCCGCCGAGCCGTCGTGCTCGCGGCGGAGGCCCTTGGCGAACCAACCCTTCCGCCCGTCGGGGTGGACGTATACCAGCGGCCGATCCGGCGTGACCTCGCCGCGCATCGGCAACGCCACCAAGGCGGGCACGCTCAAGGGCGCCGTCGCCGCGGGCGCTGCCGGCGCCCGAGTCGCCAGCAGCAGGTTCAACGAAAGGAAGACAGTGATCACGACGACGGCCGACGCGTTGACCCGCACGCTCACCTCGACTGGATGAAGGACACCGCTGCGATGCGCCGGCTGCAGGCGGCGCGCCCGGGGCAACTGTGCGCGCGGCGGAGCGGCCGTCAACAGCGGGCGCTGGAGACGCAATTGCAAGCGATAGCGATCGGAGGAGAGAGCGGCGGGCGGGACGTCTACCGGAGCAGTTGCTCGTAGACGGCGTGGACGAGCGCGGTGGTGCGCTCGAGGGTGAAGTGGTGGGCAACGCGCGCCTGGCCGGCGGCGCCCATGCGGCGGCATTCTTCGGGATCGGCGAGCAGGCGGCAGATCGCGCCGGCCATCGCTTCGTCGTCCCCCATCGGGACCAGCAGGCCAGTCTCGCCATCCAGCACGATCTCCGGCACCCCGCCGCCGCGCGTCGCGACGACCGGCTTGCCGGCGGCCATGCCCTCGATCAGCACCTGCCCGAGCGGCTCGCCGGTGATCGACGCGTGGACGAGGAGGTCCATGCGCTCGATCAGCTCGCGCGCGTCGCTGCGGAACCCGGTGAACTCGACGTGCGGCGCCAGGCCGAGGGAATCGGCCAGCTCGTGCAGGTCGCGCTCGTACTCCGCCTCGTCGAACAGCGCCGCCCCAACGATCTGGAAGCGCGCGTGCGGGAAGCGCTCGCGCACCCGCGCCGCCGCGCGCAGAAACACGTGCTGACCCTTCCACCGGCTGATCCGGCCGACCAGGCCGATGGTGAAGTGACCGTCGCTTCGCGCGGCGCCATCGGTGGATCGATCAATCGCTCCACGGATCGTCCCCGCGTCGATGCCGGACGCAATGACGGCGCTGGGCGACCCCGGCGGCAGGTGCAACGTTTGGAGCGTTGCGACGGAATTGGCAATGATGTAGTCCGGCACCGCGCGGCACAGCAGCCGGAACGCGCGCACCACGGTGCCCGGGAGGTAGTCCGGCTCGATGCGGTCGCGCACGTGCCAGACGACCGGCCGGCGCGCCAGCCGCGCCGCCAGCCCGCCCACCAGGTCCGCCTTGAGCGAGTTGGTGTGAACGAGATCGATGCCGTGCGCGCGGATGAAGCGCGCGAGCCGAACGGCGTGCCGCACCACCGCCGCCACGGATTTCCCCCGGAACAGGCTGCGCGGGCCGAGGGTGTCCTTGCGCGTATCGACCACATCGGACGACAGCGGGATGACGTGCGTCTCGACCCCCCGCTGCCTCAGCTTCTCCGCCAGTGGACCGTCGGAAAACAATGCGACGATCGGGGTGAACCGCCGGGCGTCGATCCCGCTTGCGAGGTTGAGCAGCGCAACCTCGCCGCCGCCCATGGAGGCGGTGTGATCGACGAAGAGCACGCGCGCGGGGGCGCCCCCCGTCGCGGGGCTGGGGGCGCTGGGGGTTGTGGCCACTTGTGAAACCATTACTCGTTTAAGGCGTGCGTGCCAACGGCGCCGCCGCCGGCCAAGCCGAGGTTGGCGCAGTCGGCGCCACGCGCGCCCCCGCGTCGGCGCGCAGCCGCGCCGCCCGGCCGAGGATCGACAGGAGCTGGTCCGCCGCCGCGCGCGGCGAGAAGTGCCGCCACGCCTCGCGCTTGGCGCGTTCGCGCAGGGCGGCGGGATCGCGCTCGATCTCCTGCACCAGCCGGCGCACCTCCTGCTCGAACGCGCCGAGATCGCCCGCTGGAAACGAGCGGCAGCACGGCCGAGACAGCAGCTCCGCCGAGCCGACCGCGTCGCTCGCCACCACGCACGCGCCACGGCTGAGCGCCTCGCCCACCACCAGTCCGCCCGGCTCGTAGAGGCTGGGGAGCAGCAGCCCGTCGGCCTGCTCGTAAGCCGTCATCGTCTGCTCGTGCTTCAGTTCCCCGACGAACCGCGCGACGCGCGGGTTGAGCTCGCGGAGGTGCTTCGAGTAGTCGGACCACTGCCGCCGGCAGCCGATCACTTCGATCTGCACCCGGCCGTGCAGGTCGTCGAGGCGGCGGGTCAGCTCGACGATCTGGTCGAGCCCCTTGCGCACGCTCAGCCGCGCAACGTAGAGCAGCTTGACCGGCCGCGGCGAAGCGGGGGACGCGGGCGACGGCGAGGCCTGCGCGTCGGTGGCGACGTCTCGATTGCTGCTCTCCGCCGGCTCGCTCATCCGGATCGGGTCGTACAGCACCGCCTGCCGGCGCGGGCTGACGCCGTAGTCGCGCGCGATGATTTCGTTGAACCGCCGGCTCATCCCCACGATGAACGCCGGCCGCCGCGCGTCGCGCTTCTGCACGAACGAGCGGTACGTCAGCACCAGCCGCACCACGTAGTGCATCAGCAGCCCCTCGGACTGTCGGGCGTACGCGCTCTCGCGGCGGTGCCAGTGCAGCTCGCCGGCGGCGTGGACGCACGGGTAGACCACGATCGGCGGCAGCTCGTTCACGTGGCGGCGCAGCCCGAGCAGCTCCAGTTGCGACAACTGGAAGATGCAGTCGTACGGCCGCCGCGCGTTCTCCTCCAGCAGCGCCCGGCACAGCCGCCCGTGCCGCCGGGCGCGCGACATCGTGCCGGAGACGAAGGCGGCGAACGGCCGGCGGCTGTACCACCTGCCCCACTGCCAGCTCGTCTTCGACCGGATCACGCGCAGCCCTCGCGCCCCCGCCAGCCGGGCGGGCAGCTCGGAGGGATCGTCGTTGGTGTACAGGTCCACCTGCGCGCCGCGCTCCAGCACCGACTCGAGCAGCAGCGCGCCCATGCCGGGCACGCCGCCCGTGTCGCGGGCGGGTCCGAACCATGCGATCCTCATCGTGTCCCTCCGTTTACAACAAGCGGATGTGAATTGAGCAACTCGGTAGTCGTTGAAGCCGCACCGGCAGCGCGCCTGCTGCGGCGGTACATGCGCAGCCCGGCGACTCGGCCCCGCAGCGTCGCCCACCAGCGCGGCAGGACGCGCCGCCGGCCGGACAACATCAGCCGCGGCACCTGGAGCAGGCCCGGCGCCGCGCTGGTGCCGATCAGCCCCGCCCACGCGAGGTAGACCGCGCGCTGCACCGCCGGCAAATGCTCGGCCAGGACCATGGTTTCGTTCGCCGTCGCGTTGCGCTGGGCAACGCCGTTGAACCGGCCGCGCTGGTCTTCGTCGAACCTCGCGGCGGGGTAGTGGTCGACGCCGAGGCCGGGGTCGAACAGCAGCGTCCACCCGTCGCGGCGGAGCGCCAGGCCGAGGCTGAGCTCCCAGTGGACCTGCGCGCCCGCGCCGGCGAGGCGGGCGTCAAAGCCGAAGCGGTTCAGCAGCGGCGTGCGGTAGGCGCAGTTGACGCCCTTGAGCACGTGCACCTCGCGCGGGATGCCCGGGGCGGCGTGATGGTGGCCTGAGGTGAGCCGGCCCCACCAGCGCAGCTCGCCGCAGCGCGTCGCACGGCCGTTGTCGAGCTGGCCGTCGCGGTAGATCCAGTCGCGCCCGCCCACGCCGCCGAGGCGCTCGTCGCCCGCGAAGTACCGCTCGATCCGCGCCAGCCAGTCCGGCCACGGGGCCGCATCGTCGTCGGTCAGCGCGACCACGTCGCCGGTCGCGTGCGCAACGCCGGCATTCATCGCGGCGACCACGCCCGGCTCGCGCACGCGCACCAGCGTCTGCTCGGCGGCGATCGGCGCCATCGACTCGAAGCACGCCCGCGATTCATCATCGTCCTCGCGCGCGACGACAATCACCTGGTCCGCCCGCCGCTCCTGCCGCGCCAGCGCCGCCAGGCACCGCCGGAGGTCCGCCGGCCGGCGATACGTCGGGATCAACACGGAGATGGTCATCGGCCGAGCACCTTGAGGCGCGACGTCGTCACCGTCGCGGGGCGATGCTTCCGTTCCCAGCGGGACAGGTGGGCCAGCACGTGCGTCAGTTCCGACGCGAACGACCCGAGCGCCACCGCCGAGTGCCACCCCGCCGGCTGCGCGAGGATCCGCGCCAGCCGCACCTTCGCCAGGTGGACCGGCAGCCACGACCAGGGCGAGCCGACGTGGCCCTGCTTGTACCAGAGCAGCACGCGGCTCTCCCACCGCATGCCGTCCTTGCGGCCCGGCGGGCGCGGGCGCGGCGGATGATCGACCGCCGCGCCGGCGATGAACTGGCAGCGATACCCCGCGGACTTGGCGCGGTCGCCGAACTCCAGGTCCTCGCACCACGGCAGCGGAAAGTCCTCGTCGAACCCGCCGAGCGCCGCGAACGCGCTCTTGCGCACCGCCAGGTTGCACGACCACAGGCACCCGCCGTGCAGGTTGACGGGCGCTTCCTCGACCAGCGGATTAAGGCCGGCCGCGCACGTGGTCTTGCCTTCGTACAGGTCCACGCCCGGCTGGAGCGACGCGGCGAACGACGCGAGCCACTGCGGCGAAGGGAGGCAGTCGTCATCGGTGAAGACGATGAATTCACCGCTGGCCCGCGCCGCGCCCGCGTTGCGGTTAGCCGCCGGTCCACGTTGGGGGCCGGCGAGCCATTTCGCCCACGGATACGTCTCCCGCACGAGCGCCTCGGCCGTGCGGCTCGAGCCGTCGTCGGTCACGATCACCTCGTACCGCTCCGCCGGCAGCGCCTGCGCCCCCGGGGCGAGCCGGTCCAGGCAGCGCGCCAACTCCGCGTTCCGGTGGCGCGTGGGAACGACGATCGTGAAGAGCGGGTCAGGCATGGGCGTGAACTTCCCCGCGCACGCGAGACCGCGCGGCGGTCGCGAGTGCCGCGAGCACCTCCCCGCGCACGGCGTCCATGGTAAGGCGCGACACCGCGAACGCCCTGGCCGCGCCGCTGGCGGCGCGCCAGCTTCCCGCGTCGCCGGCGAACGCGCGCAGCCCGTCGGCGACCTGCTCCGCCGATCGCACCAACCGCACCGCGTGCGGCACCAGCGGGGCGAGGAACTTCCCCGTCGCGCTCTCGGGCGCCACGCAGGCGAGCGTGGGCAGTCCTGCCATCAGGTAGTCCGACGTGCGCGACGGAACCGAATACCGCGTGAAGTGATCGTCCTCGCTCGGCCCGGACAGGTACGCAACGTGGCTCTCCAGCAACACGCGCTGAAAGGCGCTGTCGTCGGGGACGTAGCCATAGTTGCGTACGTTTCGCCGCAGGCTTCGCGGCAGCGACGACGCGTGCTGTCCGACGTAGGCGAGCTCGGCGCGGGGAAACTGCCGGAGAACGTCCGGCCACGCGCGAGCGATCAGATCGGTGCCGGCGGGATAGGGTTTACCGGCCATCACGACGCGCACCGGCCCGTCCGCGGCCCGCGCCAGCGCCGAGGTGACCGTGTGCCCGAAAGGCACCGTGCGCAGGCACGACGGATGGAATTTCGCCACCTCCGCCGCGATCGCCTCGTTCAGCGCCAGCACCGACGACGCGCCGGCGACCAATTGGCCGAAGCCCGGCATCTCGCGCGGGCAAAGGCCGTCGCGGTGGTAAAGGTCCATGACGTGAACGACGTAAGGGCAACTGAGCGACTCGAGCAGCGAAGCCGCACGTCGCGCGTCGCGCTCGCAGGCCACGACCACGTAAGCCACGTCGGCCGCGTGACCGTTGGCGGCGAGCAACTTGCGAAAGCGGTCGGCGCGGATAGTGGTGCCGTCCCACCACGACAGGCCGAGCCCGCGCTCCACGCGCATGGCGATCTTCTTCCCGCGCCACCGCCAGCTCGGGTCCTGGAGGCGGTGCGACTTCGCGCACTCGCTCAGGCCTGCGTAGTCGGCGCTGAAGTAGTAGTGGCGGACGTCCGCGTCGCTGCCCTCGAACAGCCGCAGCACCTGCGCGCCCGTGCCGTGGGCTCGCGAGAGGGCGCACTCGGTGATGATGGCGACGCGCATGGGCGGGTTCCGTTCCGACACGTCACAACGCCTTGACGCCGCCACCGAAGACCTGCGGCGCGGACAGGATCCACCTGCGCGTGAGCAGCGCGCGGGAGATCGTTCGCGCGCTCCTCGCCCGCTCGCGCACCCGACTCGCCAGCGACGGCGCGGCCCCGTGCCTGCTGGCGCGTTGGTAGCGGATGTCGTGCGGGGCCGTCCCCGCCCGCGCCACCACGGCGGCCGCACGTTGGTTCGCCTCAAGCAGCGCCGCGTGGTACGGCGCGAAGATGCCGCGCTCCAGCGCGGGCGACGACCTGGCGGCGTACTCGTCCAGGTTCGGGTCGAATATCCACGCGTTGAGCTGCCTGAACCGGTGGAAGTGGAAGAAGACCAGCGGCTGTCCGTCCACCGTCACGCCCGACGGCCCGCGGCGGACGCGGTAGTTGCCCACGTTCCACGGGGCCAAGTTCGCCCCCACGTGCTGGATGACGCGCACGTTGGCGAACCGCTCCGGCCAAGCGTCAAGATATTTTTGATCCGCGAAGCGGCCGGGCTCGCAGCGGTCATAGCACCACTCGTTGCAGCGCTGCCGCCACCACTCGAGGCAGCGCTCGCCCTCCGCGTCCCGGCGGATCGAGACCCATCCGACGTTGTAGGTGCCGTACACTTCCTTGTGCCGGAGGTGCGGCGGGAACCGGTGGCCGATGATCCCGGCGGAGTGATCGGCGACCTCGTCGAACACGGGGGCGGGATCGCTGAAGAAGTACAGGTCGGCGTCGAGGTAAGTCACCAGATCCGCGGCCGGCTCGTTCCGCAGCACGTAGCGCAGGAGCGACGGCGTGCAGGTGAAGTAGTACTCGATCCGCGAGCGGCTCGCCTTCGCCGCCAGCAGCGCGTCGTCGCCGCGCTGGAGCGCGTCCATCGGGACCGGCACCATGTTCGGGAGCGCAAGCTTCGTCAGCGCGTCGAAGCACTCGGTGCTGAGGCAGAGCACCCACAGCCGGAACGGCCCCGCCACCCGCGCGAGCGACGCGTACAGCGCCAGCCCGCGCGGCAGGTAGTTCTCGTCGAAGTAGGTGCAGAAGTAGCGCATCAGTCCACCACCGCCGGCTCCGGGCGCCATGCCTGCAGCGCATCGCAGACGCGCGCCGCGGCGTCGGCGCTCAGGTGCGGGTGCATCGGCAGGCTGAGGATCTCGCGGCAGGCGCGCTCGGTGTGCGGCAATCCGCCGGGCGCGGCGAGCGCCCGGTCGCGGTACGCCGGCTGAAGGTGGACCGGCTGCGGATAGTGAACCGCCGTCCCGATCCCCCGCTGCTTTAGGAACGCCTGGAGGGCATCCCGCTCGGGCGCGCGAACCACGTACTGGTGATAGACGTGCTCGACGTCGCCACGGCACGGAGGCGCATGCACGTTCGATCCGGCCAGGGCGGCGTCATACGCGGTGGCGACGGCGCGGCGCCGCGCGTTTTCCGCATCAAGGTGCGGCAGCTTGGCCCGCAGCACCGCGGCCTGAAGTTCGTCCAGCCGCGTGTTCATTCCCGCGAGGTCGCTGACGTACCGATCGCGCCAGCCATACTCCCGCAGCGCCCGCGCGCGTTCGGCCAGGGCGGGGTCGTTGGTGACGATCGCCCCGCCGTCGCCGAGCGCGCCGAGGTTCTTGGTCGGGTAGAAGCTGAACGCGGCAGCGTGCCCCCACGTGCCGGTGCGCCGGCCGAGCAGGGTGGCGCCGTGCGACTGGGCGCAGTCCTCGATGACCATCAGGTCGTGCCGTCGGGCGATGTCGAGGATCGCGGGCATGTCGGCCGGGTGGCCGTAGAGGTGGACGACGATCACCGCCCGGACCCGCCGCCCTTCCGGCCGGCGCAGCGCGTCGGCGAGGTGCTGCGGGTCGACCGTGAACGTCGCCGGGTCGATGTCGACCAGCAGCGGCCTGGCGCCCGCCAGCTCGATCGCGGCCACGGTGGCGACGGCGGTGTGCGAGACGGTCGCCACCGTGTCGCCGGCGCCGATCCCAGCGGCGCGCAGCGCCAGGTGCAGCGCGTCCGTCCCGCTGCCGGCGCCCACCGCGTGCGTCGTGCCCACGTATCCGGCAAAGGCGTGCTCGAACGCCGACACCTCCGGCCCCAGGATGTACCAGCCCCCCTCCATCACGCGGCGCACGGCGGCGTCGATCGCGTCGCGGTGCGCGAGGTAGCTCGCCTTCGGGTCGGCCGGCAGGATGAAGGTTTGATCGGTCACGTCAATTCTCACGTGTAACGCGGCAGATGCTCGCGGTAATACTGGAGCGTGCGCGACAGCGCCGTTCGCAGGGTCACGCGCGGCTCCCACCCCAGCGCCGCGCGGATCCGGCCGAAGTCGGCGTAATAGTCGCCGATGTCAATGCGCTTGCGGTCGGCGGGGTAAGACCGCAGCACGTACTCACCGCCGCCGTTCACCTCGACCAGCAGATCCGCCAGGTCGCGCAGCGTGATCGCGCGGTCGCCGCCGAGGTTGAACACGTTCTCGCCCGCCCCCGCCCCCTCGCACGCGCCAGCGGCGAGCAGAAAGGCCTCGACGGCGTCGTCGACGTAGGTGAAATCCCGGAGCTGGTGCCCGTCCCAAACCTCGAACGGCTTGCCCTCCAGCAGCAGGCGGACCCACACGCCGAGGAACGTCTGCCGCGCGTCCTTCACGCGCATCCGCGGGCCGATCGTGTTCGTCAGCCGCAGCGCGCACGTGCGGATGCCGTGCACCTTGTGGTACAGCGCGTGGTACCACTCGCCGGCCATCTTATTGATGCCGTTCACGTCCACCGGTCGCAGCGGGTGCTGCTCGTCGACCGGCAGGCGGTCCGGCTTGCCGTACACCTGCCGCGTGCTGGCAAACACGACGCGCACCTGCGGGTTGTACTTGCGGCAGACCTCGAGGATCGAAAGCTGCGCGCGGCAGTTGATCTCCAGGTCGGTCGCGGGGTCCTGCATCGAGTCCATGTGGCTCGTCTGCCCGGCCAGGTTGAACAGGTAGTCGTGCCCCTGCACGAGGTAGCGCAGGCTGTGCTCGTCGCGCACGTCCGAGACGTTGGCGCGAACGCGATGCTCGATCCCGGCGATGTTGAACGGGTTGCCGCCGTACTCGGGAATCAGGCTGTCCACCAGCGTGACCTCCGCCCCCACGTCCACCAGCCGGCGGGCGAGGTTGGAGCCGATGAAGCCGAGGCCCCCGGTGATGAGGACCCGCTTGCCGGAGAAGGTGTGCACGTGATCAGTCATGGGACTTTTCAGTGGGCGAGGAACATTATTCGAGCGGTTCGGCCGCGGCGGGCCGGAAGAGAAATCCGCGGCCCTGGGAGGGCTCGTCGACCCCGCGGATGTGGCACCGGTCGGACGTCAGGAACTCGCGCACCAGGCGGAGCCCGCACGTCTCGGCGGCGGCCAGGAACTGCTGGCGGTTGAACGCCCAGCCGAAGTAGTCCGAGTCATAGCCGTACCGCTGCGGCCGTTGCACCACCACGCAAGAGGGCTCGTCCAGCAGCGTGGGCAGACGGGCGACGTAGAGGTAGGAAGAGGCCGCCCCCGCCAGCTTGCGCAGGTCCGCCTGCCAGTCCCGCGAATATTGGAGGGAGCAACTGGCCAGCACGACGTCGTAGGTGCGCGCGAGGCAATGGGCCTCGTCCGTGTGAAAGTGCGCCTCGGGCACGAGCGCTCGCCCGCCGCCGCAGAGCGCGGGGACGTCCTTGCAGTGGTAGTCGAGCTCCAGGTCGGGCAGCAGCGCCTTGCTGATCGCGTGGTAGTGCCCGACGCCGCCGCCCCAGTCGAGCAGCGACAGCTTGCGCTTGACGCGCGCCGCCAGCGCCAGGACGTATCCGAAGCTCATGATGGTGTTGTGCGCGCCGAGATCGTCGCCGGTCGGCACGCGCGCCTCGTGCGCGACGCCCAGCGGGGCAGTGCCGCGCAGGCACTGGAGGAAGCTTGGCCACTTCGCCTGCTGCGCCGCCAGCACGCCGGGCGCGTTCCACCCGGCCGGCTCTTCGCCGGGCCAGGCGTCTCCCACGCGCTCCCACTCGGGTGCGGCCGGCGGTGCCCAGCGCTTGCCAACCGCGCGCAGCGGCGGGAGCAGCGCGGGCGGGACCCAGGGCTTCACGACGTCGGCGACTCTCATCGTTCTCCCACGTTCACCGCTAACCCAGAGGCCCGAAGGGACGATGCCCCCTTTGGCCCGGCCAGGCGCTTCCACGGCAGATCGACCAGCACGCAGCCGATCTCGTTTCGCCCGTACTCGTATCGCGCCGAGCCGGTGTCCTCGATTTCGAACGACAGGGCATGCTCGCGCACGTCGAAGTTCTCGACGTTCGGCACGTGCAGCGCCACCGTCATCGAGTAATCGCCTGGCACGAGGAACTGCGGCGGCAGTTGGACGGCCAGCTCGTGGTCGCCCGGTTCTTCCACGATCACGCGCGGGTTCGCGTAAAGATTGGTGTGGTAGAAGATCCGGTCGCCGCGGTAGTTGAAGACCTCGACGCCCGCCTGGAGCCCCGGGATGCGCCGCTTGAGCGAGAAGGCCATGCGCACGTTGATCGGCCGGCGGACGTCGAAGGTGGTGGCAGCGACGCCTTGGTCATCCGACAGTTGCAGGCGCGTGAAGCACGCGTCGCTGGCGCCGTTGGCAAGATCGATCATCGCCCTGCCGCCGCCGCCGCCGCCGCCGCCACTGCCACTGGAGAGGTAGGAGCGCGTGACCTGGTCCGGCGTGCCGTCCGCCGCCACGGCGCCTCCGTCGAGTAGCACGCAGCGGGTGCACAGGTCGTTCACCGCACCCATGTTGTGGCTGACGAAGAGGACCGTCCGCCCCTGCCGGCGCGAGACGTCCTGCATCTTGCCCATGCACTTCTTCTGGAAGTCGGCGTCGCCGACGGCCAGCACCTCGTCCACGATCAGGATGTCCGGGTCGAGGTGGGCCGCGACCGCGAACGCCAGGCGCACGTACATGCCGCTGCTGTAGCGCTTGACCGGCGTGTCGAGGAAGCGCTCGACACCGGCGAAGTCGACGATCGCGTCGAACTGCCGCCGAACCTCCGCCCGCCGCATCCCCAGGATCTGCCCGTTGAGGAAAATGTTCTCACGCCCGGTCAGCTCCGGGTGAAAGCCGGTGCCGACCTCGA
The DNA here is from genome assembly GCA_035634055.1 of Tepidisphaeraceae bacterium. GTDB lineage: Bacteria > Planctomycetota > Phycisphaerae > Tepidisphaerales > Tepidisphaeraceae > JAICTV01. The sequence goes on from DASQDR010000008.1 coordinate 17,869, forward strand.
GCAGGCTGCCGACGCGGCCATACAAATCGATCGCGCCGGCGGTCGGCTCGCTGATGCGGCTGATGATCTTCAGCAACGTGCTCTTGCCCGCGCCGTTGCGTCCGATGATGCCGACGATCTCGCCGCGGCGGACGTCGAAGCTCACGTCGTTCAGCGCCCAGAACGTCTCGCGCTGCCGCCGCCGGAGCGGGTTGGCCAGGCGGTGCAGCAGAGTCTGCGCCAGCGTGGAGTGGTCCGTCCTGCCGTGCTCGATCACGTACGACTTGGAGACGCCGCGGATGGAAAGGGCAAGTTCGCTAGATGACATCGGCGAACCTCTTCTGCATGTGGCTGAACCCGAGGATGCCGACGGTGAGCGCGGCGAGCGAGAACGCTCCGGCGTAAGCAAGGTGTGCGAAGTCCAATTGGCCCGTCCCCAGCAGCGACCAGCGGAAGCCCTCGAGCGGGCCGACCAGCGGGTTGAGCGCGTAGAGCGTCCGGTACGGCGCCGGCACCGCCGACAGCCCGTAGGCGACGGGACTGGCGTAGAGCAGGCATTGCAGGAAGACCGGCAGCACGTACTGCACGTCGCGGTAGCTCACCGTCAGCGCCGAGACGAACAGCGCCGCGCCCGTCGCGGTCATCACGATCATCAGCGACCAGACCGGCAGCAGCAGCAGCCCGCGCCCGGGCGGCACGCCCCACGCGGCCATCAGCACCACCAGCACCGACAGCGCGATGCAGACGTCGAGCAGGCAAGAGAGCACCGCGGACAGCGGCAGGATCATGCGCGGGAAGTAGACCTTGGAGACCAGTTGCGAGTTGCCGACGAGGCAGACGCCCGCCTTGCTCGTCACGCCGCTGAACACGTTCCACGCCAGCAGCCCGGCGAAGGAGAAGAGGAAGTACGGGACGCCTTCGCTGGAGAGGTTAGCGACCTTCCCGAACACGAAGGAGAAGATGCCGGCGGCCATCAGCGGCTGGAGCACGACCCACGCCACGCCCAGCGCCGTCTGGCGGTAGCGGAGCTTGACGTCGCGCCACGCAAGCGCGACCAGCAGGTCGCGGAAGCGCCACACCTCGCGGAGGTTCAACGCCCAGCGCGAGCTGGCGCGGATCGTCAGCAGCGGCTTGGGAGCGACGCCTGGCAAGCCATCCTGACGCGCGGCGTCGTCGCCGGTGACAGCGGCGTAGCCGGCGTGGGCGACGGTGGCGGCGGCGGGCGCCTTCAGGACAGTATCGACCGCCTGCACGGCGCCGGCCGCGGCGTCTCGACCTTCGGCCAGCGCGCGGTGAAGCGAAGGTTCCGCCGCCATCCCGCTCATGCTCGCACCACTTCCTCGTACACGCCTCGCACGCGCCGCGCCACCACCGACCAATCGAACTGTCGCCGCGCGTGCTCGCGGCACGCGCGGGCGCTGGGCACCTTCACCTGCCGGGCGAGGAGCGCGCTGACGACTTCCGCCAGCTCGCGCGGGCCCGGACGGGCGAGCACCAGATCGGCGCTCAGCCCCTGCACCACCTCCGGCAGCCCGCCCACCGGCGTCACAACGACCGGCGTCCCCGCCGCCAGTGACTCCGCCGCCGACAGCCCGAACCCCTCCAGCGCCACGCTCGGCACGACGGTGAGATCGGCGGCGCGGTAGGCGAGCGGCAGGTCGTCATCGGGAAGAAAGCCGAGCAACCTGACGCCCTCCCGGATGCCGCGCGCCTCGATGCGCGCTTGCAACTCCCGCGTCAGGCGCCCGGCGCCCGCGATCATCAACAGCGCGTCCGGCCGGCGGGCGCGGACCACTTTCGTTGCGTCGATCAGGTCCTCGAGCCCCATCCGGCTCGCGAGGCGGCGGACGGCCAGCACGATCGGGCGATCCGTCGGCCAGCCGAGCAGCCGCCGCGCCTGCGAGCGCGTCTCGCACACGTCGAACCGCGCGGTATCGACGCCGCCGGGAACGATGCGAAGGCGCTCCTCGCTCACGCCGTACTCCCGGCAGAGGATCTCGCCGAACGCGCGCGACAGGACGATGATGCGATCCGCCGCCCCGTACACCGGCCGCTCGACGCGGCGCTTGATCGCCTGCGCCAAGCGCCCCGCCCCCTCGGCCCGCCCCTCGGCCGCCCAGGGGCCGTGGAAGTGAACGACCAGTGGTCGCTGCCGGATCGCGCGCAGCGCCGGCCGGGCGTAGAGCGCGAAGTGCGATACCACCACGTCGTGTCGCCGCCCCGCCAGCTCGCGCTCGACGCACTGCCGGATGCGCCGCCAGCGACGGATAAGGGATGTCGCTGGCGCGGCGAACGCGCTGACGCTGCCGTTGGTCTCCTCCGCCACGCGCTCCGACGCGCACACCAGCCCGCGCGCCCGCGCGCCCGCGCCGGGCAGGTGGCGGAGCAGTTCCAGGAAGTACCGATTCAGCCCGCCCGGCTGATCCGGGAACCAACCCATGCCGATCTGAAGCGTCGCGACCCGCGCACGGCACGGCGAGGTGCCCGCCGGCGGCGACGGCAGCGGCAGCGGCGCGGTGGACACCGCGGGCTCGAGCATGAGCGGGATGGTCGTCACGACAGGTGTTCCTGGAACAAGGACAAATATCGTTCCGCCGTGGCCTGCCAGCCGTGCGATTCCGCCGCCGCGCGAGCGCCCTCGGCCAGGCGCCGCCGCAGCGGCGCGTCGCTCGCCAGCTCGCGCATCTTCGATTCGAGCGCGGCGACGTCGTCGGCGTCGTCCATCACGCGGCCGCACGCGGCGGTGACGATCGCACTGGCGCCCACGGCGCGGGCCGTCACGACCGGCAGGCCCGACGCCAGCGCCTCCAGGACGACGAGCCCGAACGGCTCGTAGCGCGACGGGAAGACCAGCAGGTCGCACGCGCGCATCAGCCGGGCGACATCATCTCGAAACCCGAGGAAGTGGACGCGGCCCGCGACGCCGAGCTGGTCCGCCAGGCGCGGGAACGGGCTGCCCGCCGTCGCCCCGGCGACCGCCAAGTGCAGGTCGCGGACGCGCGCCAGCGCGTGCAGCACGGACCGCAGGTTCTTCCGCTCCGTGCGCAGGTCGCCAACGAACAGCGCCAGGGCCCGCCCCTCCGGCAGGCCCAGTTCGGCCCGCGGCTCGTGGCCGGGCTTGAACTCTTGCAGGTCCACGCCGTTGGGGATCACGCGGATCTTCTCACCGTTGACGCCGGACCCGACCAGCTCGGACTTCACCCGCTCCGACACCGCCACCACCGTCCGCGCCGCAGCGAAGGCGTCGCGCTCGCGGCCGACGTTGTAGCGCGTGTACGCCCGCTGGTACCACGCGCGCGGGCTGGCCGCCGATCGGCCGCTCGATCCGCGCGCCTTGCGCCAGCCGTGGTGGACGAAGTGGCAAAGGTTCACGTGGTGCGGGCGCGTGAGGGTGAAGCCATTGGCGACCACGAGGTCGTACGTCGCGCTCGCGCTGGCCAGCAACCCGTTTGCGGCGCGGGCGAAGCCGGCGACCTCCATCAGCCGCGGCTTGTGGAACCGCGGCGAGACGCGGATCCACTTCGCGCCGCGGCGGACCAGTTCCGCATCCACGCGGTCCGCCACCAGCGTGATGTCGTTGCCCCGCGCGAGGCAGTGGCGCGCGATCTCGTGGTTGACGCGCCCTTGCCCGTCGCCGCGCTCCACGCGATGTGTGACCAGCGCGATCTTCATGCGCGTGCCGTGGCGAGAGCAGGTCGTAGACTTCGTGACATTCCCTGGGGCGACTCCGCCGCGGGAGGCTCGGCCGCCACTTCTGCCCCGCTCAGTCGATCCAGCGCACCGATGCAGAACCAGAGCAGCGCGACAACCGCGTAGTGCCCACCGATGAGCCAGTTGCCCAGTTCGGCCACGAGCATGCCGAGGACGCAGAGCGCGACCCACCCGCCGCTCCGCCGCCAGTAGAGCGCCGCGCGGCGAAGGACCGTGATGACGAGCGCGACGTAGAGCAGTCCGCCGGGCAGGCCGAGTGACACGAACAGATTGCTGATGTCGAGCTCCGTCGAGCCACCGCGACCACCGAATTTCGTCGCCGCCATGGTGGTCGCACCCAGGCCGTGGCCGAGCGGGCTGGAGATGGAACCGGTGATCCCCTCGATCACCATCTCGCCGTGCACGCGGGCGGACGATCGCTGCGGATCAAGGGGGTTGAGCAGCCCGCCCACCTGGTGCTGGAGGATCGGCGCGACGCGAGACCCGCTCCCCGACGCCGGCAGCGCCGCGAGCAACACGATGAGGACCAGCACGCAGCCCCCGCCCGCGAAGATCAATCGACTGCCCCACGCCGAGACGCTTCGGCCCTGCACGCTCCAGAGCACCGCGGCGGCGGCGGGGATGGTCACAAAGATCGATCGGCTGCCCTGGAGGAAGACGGCCATGACCATCAGCGGGGCCAGGATCGCGGCCAATCCCACGCGCCGGAAGAAGACGCCCGCGACCACGAGCGCTGTCGCGACGCTGACGTAGTGGCCGAACTCAGCGGAGGAGGTGAAGAACGAGAACGGCCGCACCAGCCCCGCCGCCAGGTAGAGCGAAGCGTAGCCCGCGAGTTGCACCCACCGCTCCTGGTACGGGAGCAGGCCGAAGAAGGCTTGGTAGATGCCCAGGGCCGACGCGACGGCCGCGCATGGAATCACGAGCCGACGGAAGAGTTGCTCGAGGAACGCTTCGCTCCCCAGCCACTGCCCCACCCAGAACCACAGCATCGGCACCAGGTAGAACAGCGCGCCCGCGACGCCGACGGCGATGCCACCCTGTGACGGGTTGAACACCTGCGCGGTCATCAATGCCATGAGCACGAGCATCAGCCGCGAGATTGTCGAGTTTGCGCGCAGCGCGCCGCTGTAGAGCGCGGTCGCCGCCAGCAGCACCGCCACGGCTGGGCCGATGAGGATCATCGGGTCCCACGCGCTGGTGCGCACTTCGGGCAGCACGAGGCGGCGCAGGTCGCCCATCACCGCGAGGTAGCCGAACGCCGCCAGCACCGCGGCCCGCGGGTGCAGCAGCGCGACGACGCCCAGCAGCATCATCAGCAACAGCGCCGCGCCCGCCTGGTCGATGCCGCGGCACAAGACCAGCGTCAGCCCCGCCGATCCCAGCGCGCAGCCGATCGGGACGAGCTGTGCCGCGGACCAGTCGGGACGAAATTGCGTGGCTGCACGCTGCATGATGGCACGGCGGCGGCGCTCGGCGCGATCTAGCTGCCCTGGCGCTCGCTCGATGTCAGCGCGACCGGTTCGCGCCACAGTTTGGGGCCCCTCTCGCGCTGCGGGCCGAGCGCCGATGCGATTTCCTCGCTTGTCTCCGGCAGGTTCGCCTCCGCGAGGAAATGCCGGTCGTCACGCGGCCAGCCGCGTTTGAAATCCGCCCACTGCTGCTCCACCAGGCTGGCGAACGCGTCACGGAAGCGGCTGACGGAGAAGCGGTGCGCGTGCTGGCGGATCGCCGCCGCGTCCCAGTCCACCCGCTCGAACGCGTCGACCGCGGCCATCAGGCTTTCGGGCGACTGCTCGTGGAAGAACACGCCGGTTCGGCCGGCGACGACCGATTCGGTCACCCCGCCCCGCCCGAAGGCGATGACCGGCGTGCCGCACGCCTGCGCCTCGACCGGCGCGATGCCGAAATCTTCCTCGGCCGCGAAGACGAAACCACGCGCCAGTTGCATGAAGCGGTGCAGCCGCTCGGGCGGTTGGTGGCCGACGATCTGCACGTTTGGCCCCGCCGCCGCGCGAAGCCGGCGGAACTCCGGCCCCGTTCCCACGACGATCAGCCGCCGCCGCGGCATCCGGTTGAACGCTTCGACGATCAGGTCCACGCGCTTGTACGGCACCAGCCGCGAGACCGTGACGTAGTAGTCGTCGCGCGCCCCCTCGGCGGGCAGGAAGCGGTGGGTGTCCACCGGCGGATAGATGGTCACCGCGTGCCGGCGATACGCCTTTTCCACCCGGCGGCCGACGAAGCGCGAGTTACTCACGAAGACGTCGACGCCGTTGGCCGAGCGCACGTCCCACCCGCGGAAGTAGTGCAGGATCAGCCGTGCCGCCAGCGAGTGCAGCAGCCCGCCGTGACACAGCAGCTTGGGCTGGTCCCACGCGAAGCGCGCGGGCGTGTGGCAGTAGCAGACGTGAAGCTGGTCAGACCGGGTGACGACGCCCTTGGCGGCGATGTAGGAGCTGGAGATGACGATGTCGTACCCGGAGACATCGAGCTGCTCGATCGCGAAGGGCATCAGTGGCAGGTAGGTCCGGTGCTTCTTGCGGACCAGCGGCATGTGCTGGAGGAAGCTGGTGCGCACCGGCTTGTTGAGGATGAAATCCCGTCCGTCGGCGGGGAGGAAGTCGACGAGGCTGAACAGGTCCGCCTGCGGGAAGATCGTCAGGATCTGCTCCAGCACGCGCTCGGCGCCGGCGTAGGTGTAGAGGAAGTCATGCACCAGCGCCACCTTCATCGCCGGCTCCGGGGCGCTCGCGCCGCCCGCGCC
>DASQDR010000009.1:0-5853 GCA_035634055.1 Tepidisphaeraceae bacterium
GCCTCGGTCAGGATCACGTCTCGCTGCGCGCGGGCCTCGGTGAGGAACTGGTTCGCCTGCTGCGGTTGCCCCGCGGCGCGGTGGAGGAGGGTGCGGCCGTAGAGGGCGAAGATGCGGCCGGCGCGGCCGGCGCTCTTGTTCGACTCGCTGCCACCGCCCTCGGCGATGCTGGCGTACAGCTCCGTCGCGGCATTGAAATTCTCGTCCGCCTGCTTGACCACGTCGGCCGGGTTGCCGCCGCCGTCGAGCCCGGGCGGGAGCGAGAGGCCGGCGCCCTGGAGCGTCTCGCCGAGCCGGCGGACGAGCTGTTGCCGCTCGGCCAGCGTCTGCGCCCGCGACGTCTGGAGCTCCGCCAGCGCCAGTGTGGCGTTTGCCTGCCCGAGCTTGAAGACGTTTGGGTTGTAGACGCCGATCATGGTGTCCAGCGCCTTCTTCATCTGGTTGTCGCCGGGCAGGTTGGCCGTCGCGGTGCGCAGGTCCGTGCCGAGCTGCGTGGCGGCGCTGGCGGCCTCCTCGAAGTGCTTGACGGCGTCGGTGAGGTTCTGCTCCGCCTGCGTGTAGGCTTCCTGCGTCTGGCGGGTCTGCGCCTCCAGCGCAGCGGCGCGGGCGGCGATGGAGGCGCGGCTCTGGTCCTCGGCGCTGCCCTGGAGGACGTTGGTCGCCAGCTTGGTCTGGGCCAGGATCTGCTGCTCGATGTTGCGCCAACCCTGCTCGATGTTGGCCGCGAGCTTTCGGAACTGCTCGACGGCCCCCCCGAGCGCCTGCTGGCGCCCGCGGGCGATGGCGAGGTCCTGCTGGAGCTGGGCGAGCTTGAACTCCTGCGCCTCCGCCTGGTTCAGCGCGTCGGCTGCCTGCTTGCGCAGCCGGGACGCTTGGGCGAAGATCTGCGTCGCCTGCGGCCCGCGCGCGGCGGCCTGCGACTGGCGCGCGAGCTGCTCGGACTGCTGGATGAACTGCTGCTGCTGCTGTCGCAGTTGCTGGATCTGCTGCTGCTGTTGCTCGATCTGCTGCTCGAGCTGCTGGACCTGCTGCTGCGCGGTGGCCAGCGTCGGGATCGCGCCTGGACCCTCTCCGATCCACGCCCCCCCTGCTGCCCCCCCTGCCGCGCCCCCTGGGGCCCCGCCACTGACCGCTTCGATCTGCTGCGCGGCCGCGGCCAGCGCAGGCTTGGGATCGAACTGGCGGTAAGAGGCGACGAGGTTGTTGCTGGTGCGTATCTGCTGGCCGAGCTGGTCGATCTCCCACATCAGCCGGGCGATCTCGCGGTTGCCGGGATTGATCCCCTTGACCGGGTCGCTGATCAGCCGGGCGGCGGCGTCCTGCTGCGCGTGCGCCAGCACGCTCTTGGCGTGGGCGCGGGTGGAGGCGGACGCTTCGGCGGCGTCACCGGCGGCCTTGGCGAGCAGTTCCTGCGCCCGCTCCGGGCCTTCCTTCAGCCTGGCAATGCGCGCCTGGTCCACCGCGGCCTGCACGCGCTTGTCGGCGGCGCGGGCGTCATCGCAGCCGGCGCTGGCGCCGATCACGGTCGCGCCGCACGCGAGGGCGAGGGCGATCTTCGCCACCGTCGCGGCGGAGCCTGCGGCCGCCTTCGTCACTGCCTTGGTCGCTCGCCGGGCGGAACTGCTGCTGCGCATGAACGGTCTCCTCGGGGGCACCTCGGGTGTCGGGTCAAAGCTGCGCCGCGTGATTCTCTTCAACGGCCAAATCCAAGTCAATTCAGAGCTTGGTTTTGCACCGACGGGCGGCGTGGCGCACGCGAATTAAAGGTATCGACCCGCGCCGCGCGGGCGTATGATGTGCCGCCTGATCGAGGTTCACCGCGGGAGACGCAACCGATGCCCGACCACGCGCGCACCATGCCCATCGACGCCGCCGGCCCCTTCGGCAACTACAGCCCGCAGGTCAGCCGGATGATGGAGCAACTGAGCAAGGGCTACTACGGCTTCATGCCCAGCGAGGTCTTCACGCCCAACGTCAACCTCTACGAGACCGAGGCGGACTACCAGGTGTGCGTGGACCTGGCCGGGGTGGACAAGGAGAAGATCGAGATCGTGGTGGTGGACCAGCGGCTGACGATCCGCGGCAGCCGCCCGGTCCCGCCCTGCCCGACCCCGCCGTGCCCGGACCCGGAGACGGCGCGCATGCGCGTGCACCTGATGGAGATCGACCACGGCGCGTTTGCCCGCGAGGTCGAGCTGCCCAACGATGTGCACAAGGACCGCATCACCGCCAAGTACAACGACGGCCTGCTCTGGATCGAGTTGCCGAAGCGAAGGGGGAAGGAGAAGGAATAAGTGGTCAGTTGCCAGTGATCAGTGGCCAGTTACTGATCAGGTGCGGTCGCCTGCTGTTCCTGACTCACTGATCACTGATCACTGACCACTAGCCACTTCTTCCACCGCCCCAAAATTCGTCCCCCAAAACCACCATGGCCGAGACACAAGTCATCGAGCGCGGCGAGGCCGGCACCACCATTCGCACCGGGTCGAACGGGCAGGTGCTGAGCATCCCTAACGCCCTGCCGATCCTGCCGATCCGCAACATCGTCGTCTTTCCCGGCACCGTGATGCCGCTGAACGTCGGGCGCTCCAAGAGCAAGCGGCTGCTCGACGAGGTGATGCCGGCCGACAAGGTCATCGGGGTGATCACGCAGAAGAACCCCGACGTAGAGGACCCGGCCCAGGGCGACCTGCACCAGGTCGGCGTCGCCTGCATGATCCTCAAGCTGTTCAAGCTGCCCGACGGCAACCAGTCGATCATCGTGCACGGGCTGACGCGCTTCCGGCTGAAGTCAATCGACCAGACCGAACCGATCGTGCGCGGGCAGATCGACGTGCTGGAGGACCACCTGCCCGAGGAGAGCGCGAGCCTGGACGCCCTGCTCAACAGCGTCCGCCAGCAGGCCAACCGCGTGATCGAGCTGTCGCCCAACACGCCCGACGAGGCGGCGCAGGTCCTCAACAGCATCACCAACCCATCCGCGCTCGCGGATTTTCTTGCGGCCAACCTTCAGGCGGAGACGGCAGACAAGCAACTGCTGCTGGAGGAGCTCGACGTCGAGAAGCGGCTGCGGATGATCGCCGCGCGCATCGCGACGCAGCTCGACGTGCTGGAGCTTCAGTCCAAGATCCAGTCGCAGGTGAAGGAGAACATCGACAAGAGCCAGCGCCGCTACTACTTGCAGGAACAGCTCAAGGCGATCCGCAAGGAGCTTGGCGAGGGCGACGCCGGGGGCGCCGGCGGCAACGAGGTCGAGCAGCTCCGCCAGCGCCTGGACGCCGCCAAGCTCCCCGAGCCCGTCGCGCGGGAGGCCAACCGCGAGCTGTCGCGCCTCGAAAGCATCCCCAGCGCATCGCCGGAGTACGGCGTGATCCGCACTTACCTGCAGATCATCTCCGAGCTCCCGTGGTCGGTGCAGACTGAGGACAAGCTCGACTTGGCCGAGGCTCGCGCCATCCTCGATCGCGATCACTTTGACCTGGACAAGGTCAAGCGCCGCATCATCGAGTACCTAGCCGTCCGAAAATTGAAGCCCGACGGCGGCGGCGCGATCCTCTGCTTCCTCGGCCCACCGGGCGTCGGCAAGACATCGCTCGGCAAGAGCATCGCCGAGGCGATGGGCCGCACGTTCATCCGCGTCGCCCTTGGCGGCGTGCGCGACGAGGCCGACATCCGAGGCCATCGCCGCACCTACATTGGTTCCATGCCCGGCCGCATCATCGCCGAGCTCCGCAAGGCCGGCACGCGCAACCCGGTCATGATGCTCGACGAGATCGACAAGCTCGGCGCCGACTTTCGCGGCGACCCTGCCGCCGCACTGCTCGAGGTGCTCGACCCGGCGCAGAACCACTCCTTCACCGACCACTACCTCGACGTGCCGTTCGACCTCTCGAAGGTGATGTTCATCGCCACAAGCAACACGATGGACACGGTCCCGGGGCCGCTGCGCGACCGCATGGAAGTGATCGAGATCCCTGGCTACACCAACACCGACAAGCTGAACATCTCCAAGAGCTACCTGGTGCCGCGCCAGCTCGATGCCAACGGCCTGGCGGACAAGCCGGTGCGCTTCAAGGACGACGCGCTGCGCGCGATCATCGAGAGCTACACCCGCGAGGCGGGCGTGCGCAGCCTGGAGCGGAACATTGGCTCCGTCGCGCGCGCCATCGCCGCCGAAGTGGTCGGCGGGCGCACGGACAAGGTCGTGGTGGACCGCGACTACGTCGTCAAGACCCTCGGCCCCCGCCGCTTCGAGCCGGAGCTGGCGCAACGGACCAGCGTCCCCGGCGTCGCCACCGGCCTGGCGTACACCCCCGTCGGGGGCGAGATCCTCTTCATCGAGGCCTCCCGCTTCGCCGGCAAGGGCGGCATCATGCTCACCGGGCAGATCGGCGACGTCATGAAGGAGTCCGCCACCGCCGCCTTCACGCTGCTCCGATCGCGCGCCGACAAGCTCGGGATCGACCCCGAGCTGCTCGCCAACAGCGACATCCACATCCCCGTCCCCGCCGGGGCGGTGCCGAAGGACGGCCCCAGCGCGGGCGTCGCCATGTTTACCGCGCTGGCCAGCCTGATGATGAACCGCCCGGTGCACCACGACGTGGCCATGACCGGCGAGATCACGCTGCGCGGGCTGGTCCTGCCGATCGGCGGGCTGAAGGAAAAGACCTTGGCCGCCAAGCGCGCCGGCATCAAGCAGGTGATCGTCCCCAAGCGCAACGAGAAGGACCTGCCGGACATCCCCGAAGAGGTCCGCAACACCATCAAGTTCCACTTCGTGGAGAACATCGACCAGGTCCTGGCGATCGCGCTCGGCCCGGTGGATAAGAATGAGCAGCGGGCGGCGAGATCGGTGGCGAAGTCCGAGCGTGACCACCGCCACCAGCCGGACGGCACCGGTCCAACGCGCGCCCCCCGCGCCCCGCGTCACCCGGGCCCGGCCGACGGCAAGCAACCCAAGGCGCCCGCGCCCGCCGTCCCGCGCAGCTCCAAGGCGGCACGCCGGCGCCCGCGTGCGGCGACGCCGTGATCTTTCGTCCTTCGGCCGGTCGGTGGAACGTGCGTCGCTGGCTCTTCGCGATCGTTGCCGCTACGTCGCTCCTGCTGTTCGTGCCGTCAGCGGTGATGTGGGGACGGAGCTACTGGCGGTGCGATTCCTTCGGGTACAGCCACCACGCCCCGCCGGGCCCGCGCGCGCTTGACTGGGGGTGGCACGTCGAATCCACCCGCGGCTTTGTCGCGTTAACCTACTTCCGCGACCTTTACACTGACGCCGCGGTCATCCGCCTTCAAAACCGCGAGGCGTACCGCAGCCGGTGGTTCTGGAACGTCATCCGCCAGCCCCGACCGCGAGGCCCGTGGTTCCTTGCCGGCGGGAACGTCTACCCATACGGGACGCACAGCGGCTGGGCGATCACCCTGCCTTACCCGCTGATCTGCGCGGCCGCGGCGGTGGCGCCGCTCGCGGCATTCCGCCGGTTCCGCCAGCGCCAGCGACGTGCACACTTGGGGCTGTGCCTCAACTGCGGCTACGACCTGCGCGCCACCACGACCGGCCGGTGCCCCGAATGCGGCGCCGACGCCACCCGCTTCCCGCCGGCAGCGCCGGAGTTGACCACACAGCGGGCGCGGACTTAGGTTGACGACATGAAGTGCCCGCCGCTCCCGTCACTGCTGCTGCTGCTCGCCGCCGTCAGCTTCGTCGCCGGTTGCCAGGAGAACGTGCAGGAGGTGCGGCGAAGCAAGCCTGCGATCGACGGGAGCACCAACGGCTACCAGGTCGGCGTCGGCGGGCCGAGCGTCGCGACCGGCGGGCGCTACGGCGCCGCCACCATGGCGGGCAACGTCAGCGCC
>DASQDR010000010.1:0-17721 GCA_035634055.1 Tepidisphaeraceae bacterium
CCCCACCGCCACCACGTGACGTCGGCGAGAACGATCGACACGACGATCAGGACGAAGAAGAGCATGAGGGAACGATATGCGCGGCAATGGGGTTCGTCGCAGGGGGGAGCGACGGAGCGACGAAGCGACGGAGCGACGGAGGGGAGGAAGCAGGCACGGAGGCACGGAGGCACGAAGTGGGGGTAAAGGAAATGAGGCAGGTAGTGAATTCACTTCTCCCCTTCTCCCTCCTCACTCCCTTCGTGCCTTCGTGCCTTCGTGCCTCGCGCGCATCAACTTTCCATTCAGCACGCATCGCACTTCCCCTCCACGTCCCGCGTCGTCGTCGCCGCCTGTTCGGTTTGGTCGGGGCGTGGCGAGCATTTATACTGCGGGGCGTGCATTGGGGCCGAATGATTCGATCGAGGCGCATTAGCGGTTTCCTCGTCATCCTTTTCTCCTCGCTCGCGGGCGGGGGGTGCGTGCAGCGGACGCTGACGATCGAGAGCAGCCCGCCCGGGGCGCTGGTTTACCTCAACGGGCTGGAGGTCGGGCGGACGCCGGTCACGCGCGACTTCACGTGGTACGGCACCTACGACGTGCAACTGCGGGCCGAGGGGCACGAGACGCTCAAGACCAAGGGGAAGGTGATCGCGCCGTGGTGGCAGTGGGTGCCGTTCGACTTGGTGGCCGAGGTCCTGCCGCTGCGGCTGCGCGACGAGCAGCACCTGCGCTACACGCTGAGGCCCACCGCCGAGACCGCCGCGGACCCGGGCGTGATGCTGGAACGGGCCCGCGACCTGCGCGGCCAGTTGGAGTCCAGTCCGCGAACGCCGGCCGTGCCGCCGCTGCCGGCGGTGACGCAACCGACTGCGGCAGGTGGCGCGGCCGTGCCGCCGGGTGCCGCAGCACTCCCCGCTGCGGCAGCGCCCGCCGGTTCGGGAAGCACGACGGGCCCGGCGGTATCACGGCCACAGTGACGCCGGCGCAGCGGCTTGTGGCGGACGGTCAAAGAGATCGCGGTGCGCGGCTGGGGCGTCATTCAGGACAGCAGGAAGCTTGTCATCCCCAGGCGTACTGGCGAGGGAGCTCGGACAGGTGAGTTCCTCTCCGTCCCGAGATCCCTCGCGAGTACGCTTCGGGATGACATGGGTGGCGTCCGGCACCGTGTGGCGTTCGTGCCGTGGCGTCAGGCACCGGTGGCGTCAGGCACCGTGGCGTCAGGGACCGGTGGCGTCCCGCGGCTACGGCTACAGTCCATCGCGCACTGCGATGACCGAGGTTACGTAACGCCGGATGCGCTAAGCCGCCACGGGTTGCTGGCGGGCGGGGTGTTGCAGCGCGGGGAGCGCGGACTTGTTGTTGGTGATCACCACCGTCTCCCAAAGGTCGATGCTCTCGAGCTTGTAGCGGTAGTCGATCTCGACGCCGGTCCGGCGGATCAGGTCTTGGAGGGCCAGGTCGCTGCGCCAACCGAGCTTCGTGCAGAGCGGGCAGAGCCACTTCTCGAACAGCGCGATGAAGCGGTTGGTGGACTGGAAGTGGTTCACGATCACGATCCGCGCCCCGGGCTTGCACACGCGCTGGGCCTCGCGGACCAGGACGTACGGGTCGCTCACCACGGTGATGACGTGGCTGATGAAGACGTGATCGAAGGTGTCGTCGGCGAACGGCAGCTCCAGCGCGTTGGCCTGAAAGACGCTGGCGCGGCTGAGCCCGCGCTCGCGGATCTTCTTGCGGCACTCGCGCAGCATCCCGGCCGAGAGGTCGATGCCGACGATGCGCCCCTTGTTGGGGTAGAAGTTGAGCGAGACGCCGGTGCCGATGCCGAGGTCGAGAACCAGGTCGGTCTCGCCGATGTTCATGTGGTTGATGGCGCGCTCGATGCGGCGCTTGACCAGCCGGCCAAACGTGGCGTCGTAGAACACGGAGTGGATGTCGTAGATCTTCTTAGTCGAAGCTTCCTGCATGACCTTCCCTAGACAGCGGTTATCCGCAGCGCGGCGGCCGCGCCCGCTGGCGAAATGGGCGAACCGTAACGAGCGCGCATGGTAGTGGCGGGGGCATTTCTTGCCAAGCAGCGAAAACCCGGCGCGGCGAGTTCGCTTCCGGCATCCCTTACCCCGGCTTCGACGCGGGCCGCTATATGGCAGGTGCTGAGTGCGGAACGTTGGACGTTAAGTGTCGACTGCCAAACCGAACGCCGTTCCGTTCGCCGCTTCGTCGCTTCCTCGCTCCGTCCTACGGCGGCACATCCATCCCCGCCGCCGCGGCGTCAGTCAGCCACGTCAGCTTTCCCGATGCCGGCTGGATCAACTGCACGGGAAACCGCTGCGGCTGGCGCGGCCCCTCCAGCACCTCCGCCAGCGTCTTCGCCTTGCCCGCACCGGCCACCAGGATCACCACCTCGCGCGAGCGGTTGATGAACGGCGCGGTCAAGGTGATCCGCCAGCTCTTGCCGGTGGTGGACTTCTCGGCGTAATTGGCGACGACGCGGTGGTGCTGCTCGTTGACCGCGGGCGTGCCGGGGAAGAGCGAGGCAGTGTGCCCGTCATCGCCCATCCCGAGCAGCACCATGTCCAGCCCGCGGTCGCCGAACTTCTCCTTCAGCATCAGCCCGTACTCGCGGGCCGCCTCTTCCGGCTCGATCTCGCCGCGCATGCGGTAGACGTTGTCGCCGGGGATCGGCAGCTTCGACAGGAGCGTTTCGTGGGCCACGCGGTAGTTGCTCTCCGGGTGTCCCGGCGGAACGCAGCGCTCGTCGCCGAAGAAGATCTCCACCTTCGCCCAGTCCACCGCGTCGGCGAACTGCTCGACGAGCAGGCCATAAAGCAGCTTCGGCGTCGACCCGCCGGACAGCGCCAGGCTGAACCGATCGGAGAGCGCAATGTTCTCGTCCGCGCTGCGCACGACCCGCTCGGCCGCCTCGTAAGCGACGTGCTCGGCGTTGGGCAACACCTTGATCTCGGGCAACGGGTCCATGCGCCGACCGAATGTAGCGTCAGCCACCACTTTTGGCAGCGCTTCGTGTTGGGCGGGCACCGTCATGTGGCGATCAGCGCGTGATCGTGCGTGCAGCGGACATCAGCGACGATCTCGCCATCGCGTGAACTCGTGCCTGTCCGCCGAGGCACGCCCGATGCGAGGTATTTCTCAAGCGCTTGCGGCGAGGCTGGGGAGCGAGCGTCATGTTCCCTGCATACCCGCGGCGGCGCGCCCCCGCCGCCATGCACGGGACAACCTCACTTCGGCCGCCAGAGCTTGGCCAGCGGGATCTCGAGCTTGGGGAACGGCGGGACCTTGACGACGTCCGAGCCGGAGCCGGACACGCCGCCGACGTACTTCCCCGCGCGCAGGACGTACGCCTCGAGCGTCTTCTGCATCGGGTCGACGATCCAGTAGTGCTTCACCTTTCCCGTAGCGTACAGCTTGAACTTGTCGCGGCGATCAGTGCGCTCGTTGCCAGGGCTGATCACTTCCACGGCCAGGTCCGGCGGCCCCTCGATCGCCTTCTCACCAATGAAGTGCCGCCTGGCCTTGGTGAAGTAAAACAAGTCGGGCCGGCGGACGTCGTGCTCGCCGAAGATCGTGTCGACGTCCATCAGCACTTCGCCGAGGTCGTTGTCCTCGACGTAGTTGCCCAGGATGCGGCCCAACATGACGACGCTAAAGGAATGCCGCGGAACCGGGCTCGGACTCACGGCCACCTCCCCGTCGACGAGTTCCAGCCGCACGCCGGGCGGATCTTCGCCCAGCTCCAGGAACTGCCGTGCGGTCATCTTGATGGTGCTGACTTGCGACATCTTCCCAATTCTACCACGGCACCCGTGGGGTGGCCGCCCACGCGCCGCGCGGTGAAATGAAGCCCTCATGCTACCTGGTGCGCCGGCTTCGGCAATTCGTCGTGGATGGTCTGTTGCTTCGGCTGGTCGCCGGCGTAGCTGAAGAGGATCATGTCGTCGTCGATGCGCGCTTGCAGGTGCACGGGGCGCTGCCAGATCTTGTGGACGCTCTTGAGCGTCTCGACGGCGAACTTGATCTCGATGTCCAGGCCGTTGTGCTTGTGGGCGAGGTACAGCTCGCCGCGATTGGCGTAGTTGCCGTCGACGACGTAGATGAAGGGGCGCCCGAGGTTCGTCAAGTGGTAGAGCATCGTCTGCTTGATGCGCACCGGGTCGCGGCTGACGATGCGGAGCTGGCCGGTGTGGGGGTCGCGGCCGTACTGGTAGAACTTGTGCTTCTCGATAAATTCAGGCGTCATGAACTCGTCAATGAAGTTCACGTCGTTGTAGACCCGCCGCACCTCGAAGATCTTCTCGCGCCCCTGGCCGAGGCCTTTGTCCCAGCGCTTCTTCTCGCCGAGCTGGTCCGCCTCGTCGTACTCCTTGCCGAACTTCCCCTTGTTCCAGCGGTCCTCGATGTCGCGGAACAGCTCGATGCCGATCTTGTACGGGTTGAAGTTCCCGGGCGGCATGTGGACGGTGCCGCTGTGGTGGTCGGCGTAGTCGATGATCTCCGTGGCCTCGACGAAGTGCTTGGTCATCAGGGTCGAGTGCCAGTAGCTGGCCCACCCCTCGTTCATGACCTTGGTCATCCCCTGCGGCGCGAAGTAGTAGGCTTCCTCGCGGACCATCGACAGGCAGTCCGCCTGCCAGTCGTCCATCCGCGCGTGATCCAGCAGGTACTGGAGCACGTCGCGCGTCGGGCGCGCGGGCGTGGCGTGGCGCATCTTGGCGCGGTCGTCGCGCAGCTTCTTCTCCTCCGCCGCCAGCACCTCCGGCGGGTTGATCCAGCGGTCGAGGTAATCCTTGGTGTTGCGCAGCTTCCCGCTCGGCTCCTCGCGCTTCGGCTCGGTCTTCTTCTGCTCCATCGGCCCGCGGTTGAGGAACATGCTGTGCGGGTCGATCAGGTCCTCGACGCTCAGGCAGACGTCCATCCAGCGCTCGACCACGTCGTAGCCGTGCTTCTCGATGTGCTTGCGCACGTGGGTCGAGTGGTTGGCCATCTCGTCCATCATCTTGCGGTTGGTGGCGCCGAACCAAAGGTTGTTCTTGAAGAAATCGGCGTGGCCGTAGACGTGGGCGATCACCAGCTTCTGGTCAACGAGCTGGTTGGACTCCTGGAGGTAGGCGTAGCACGGGTCATTGTTGATGACCATCTCGTAAATGCGCCCCAGCCCGTAGTGGTGCTGCTTGCGCAGCCGCTCGTACTCCATCCCGAAGCGCCAGTGCGGGTAGCGCTGCGGGAACCCGCCGTAAGCGGCGATCTGGTTCATCTGCTCGTAGTCGCACATCTCGAAGATGACGGGCATGAAGTCCAGCCCGTACGAGCGCGCCTGCTCGCGGATCTGCTTCTTGGCGGCCAGCAACTCGGGGGGGAACGGTGCGAGGGTGTGGGAGGACATGGTGGCACGACCTATGCTTTCGTGTACGGCACGAGGACGTTAGCGAACATTGGAAAGTGCTTCTCATTGAGGGTTACTACCTGCGCCTGGCCAGCTTGGGCGGCGGCGGCGATCAGCGCATCCGCCAGCCCAACGCCGTGGCTGCGCCGGTACTGCCGTAACCAGAGCGCGGCGACCAGCGCCGCATCCGCGTCCACTTCCACGACCGCGCAGCGTGCGACAAAAGCGTCCAAGTCCTGCCGCTCTTTTCCGTCGCGCACGCCCGCGTACAGTTCGGCCACACTGACCGCTGACACGGCCGGACGTCCTGCTAATGCGTCCATGAACCCGACCGCCATCGGGTGACGGCGGCTGTAGTCGATCAGCACGTCGGTATCGATGAGGTAGCGCCCCGGCATACGTTGCTACTTCTTCTCCCAGAGATCACGGTCCATCGAACGCCGGATGTCGACGAAATCCGGAAGGTCCGTCCGATCCGCCCACATGCCCTTGATGGCAAGCAGCGCTTCTCTCCACGCCAAGAATTGCTTGTGCTCGTCCTCTTCGCTGAGCTCTTCTGCAACGAGCTTCTCGACCGCGTCATTCACCAGCTCGACAGGCGTCTTGCCCCTACGAGTCGCGAGGGCTTCGAGCCGCTTGCGCGTCTCCTCGTTCAAATCGATTTCAATAAGTGACATGCTGCACCTGCGCGAGGCCATGGTGGACCGAATCACAAGTTGGCGTATAGAGATCCCGCCTTGGCGCAAGGAACCTCATCCTGGTGGCGAACCTGTGGAGACGCATTTCCCGAACATGCCGGGGATCAGTGCCCCTTCCCGAAAAACGTCTTGATCGAATCGTAAATATCGTCCTTCGAGTTCACCCGGCTGGTCAGGACCTTCTCGTGGTTGCGGAGGTGCTCGTGCAGGACGTTGATGAAGTTGCCGCTGCCGTAGGCGCTGGCGACCTGGCAGTAGCCGAACATGTTCGCCGCCGGCAGGAGCTGTTCCTTGAGCAGCTTGACGCAGTCGCGGCTGTCAGCCTCGGAGCTGTTGTCGCCGTCGCTGAAGTGGAACAGGTAGATGTTCCACTCGTCCGGCGAGTAATGGCTCTCCAGCAGTTGCCGGGCGGCGCGGAACGCGCTGCTGATCTTGGTGCCGCCGTCCTCGCGCAGGTGGTAGAAGGTGTGCTTGTCGACCTCCTTGGCGCTGACGTCGTGGACGATGTAGCGGCTCTCGATCCCCTCGTAGTTCTTGCGCAGCCAGGTGTCGATCCAGAAGCTCTCGAGGCGCACGAGTTCCTTCTGCTCCTCGCCCATCGAGCCCGAGACGTCCATCATGAAGATGATGACGGCGTTGCTCTGCGGGCTCTTGATCTCCTTCCAGGAGCGGAAGCGCATGTCCTTCTTCTGCGGGATGATGATCGGGTTCTCCGGGTCGTAGTCGCCGACCTGGATCTGCCGCTTGATCGCCTCCTTGAACGAGCGCTTGAAGTGCCGCAGCGAGTTCGGGCCGACGCGGCGGAGGCTGGAGTACTTGTCGCGCACCGTGGTGATGCGGTGCTTCCCCTTGGGCTCGATGCGCGGGAGCTTGAGCTCCTCGGCGAGGATCTCGGCCAGCTCGTCGAGCGAGAGGTCGACCTCCATCAGGTGCTGCCCCTGCTCGGTGCCGCCCTGCGAGCCCTTGCCCTTTCCCTTGCCGACGACGTCGCCTTCCTTGCCGTCGCCGGCGCCGACGCCGCCGGAGTTGTCGCCGTAGCGGAAGTGCGGCAGCTCGATCCCGCGCACGGGGATGCTGATGAGGTGCTTCCCCTCCTTGCCGATCAGCTCACCCTTGGTGAGGAACTTGCGCAGGTCCTCCCGGATCCGGCCCTTGACGATCTGCCGGAAACGCTGGTGATCTTTCTCGATCTTCAGGACCATAAGGTTAGCCGGTTCGACGTACCTTCAACTCTAGCACACGTGCTTCGGCCGGGACTACGGCGAAGCCGCCACGGCGTCACGGTTGACCACGGCGGGGCTGGCGTAGATGGAGCGGAGCTGGTCGTCGGTCATCTTCCGGGGCCCCGCCGGGCCGGTCCAGGAAACGAAGTAGGACCAGTGCGCGCCGTGGCGACGCATGCGCTCGACGTCCGGCACGCCGCCGAACTCCGTCACCGCCAGCAGCTTTCGCCCGGCGTGTTGCTCCGAGAGGATCTGCCACAACTCGCTGAGCGGGTCGCGCGTATCCGGCGAGTAGACGTCCACCCCGAGCACGTCCACGTACGCGTCGCCGGGGTACCACTCGCGCTGGCCGGCGCTGGTGTAGACCCAGATGAGGTTGTGCAGCCCGTGGTGGCCGGTCAGCCGCTCGTGCATGAGCCGCCAGAGCTGGACGAACGGCTCGGGCCCCCTGGCGCCCCACCAGAACGATCGCGCCTCCGCCTCGTGGACCGGCCGCCAGAGGACCGGCACGCGCGCGTCCGCGAGCTTGCGAAGCTGACCGGCAATCACGTCGATGTCGCGCAGGAGCAACTGGTGCTCTTCCGAGCGCGCGTCGGCCATCGCCCTTGCCAGATCGAAATTCGTGGCGTCGGCGTTGAACCCCTTGTACCACCTGCGGTCGAGGCGGTTGCCGGCGCGATCGGTATCGACCCGGTCGAGCAGGCCGGCGGGCGCGTTCCAGTGCCACGACAGGCTCACGAGGTGGCCCTGCCCGGCGGCGCGGATCAGGCGATCGACCTCGCCCGGGTCGCGGGCGCCGCGCTGGGCGCGGGAGGGGCTGTAGTCCATCAGGTCGCCCGCCATGATGGCTGGAAGCTTACCCGTGGTCTGGCTGACGTGATCGGCATCGCGGGTGCTGTAGACGCCGGAAAGGACGCCTTCGCCGTAGCGGTCGATCAGCAGGGCATGCAGCGCCCGCGCCTCGGGCGTGGCCTGCGGATCGCAAAGCGTTTTCGGCGGCTTGGTCGGCGGGCGCAGCGCCGCGGGGCCGGCGGGCGCGAGGTCGATGTAATCGATGTCGTGGTAGCCCCAGTACTTTTCCAGCAGGATCGCGTTCGCGCCCGCGGCAAGCTCCACCCGCCCCGCCGGGTGCGTCACGAACGCCTCGGCCGTCGCGCGGAACATGCCGTAGGTCTTGATGCCGGCAACTGTCAGGTAATACCCCTTGTGACCGCGGGGCGAGCAGTAGCGGATCGTGAGGTCGTACAGGCCGGGCCGAGGCGCCACCACGTCGAAGACGACGCCGTCGCCGTCCTTGTTGATGCCGGTGACGTACCCTCCGCCGGAGTACGCGGGGCGGGTGGTGGCGCGCGTCGCGCCGCCGACAAGCCGGGCGTCCTCGGCCTCGTAGCGCATGACGGCCGGCGCGGTGGTCGGTTGCGCCAACGCCGGCGCAGAGATCGCCAGTGACAAGACCAGGATCGACGCCCTCCGGCACATGCGCACATCCTCCGACGACAAGCAGCCGAAACCGCGAACAGGTGTGCCAGCCTCGGCCTCATGCCGCCGGCCACGAGGAGTCGCCGCGAGAGTCGACCCCAGATTCGCCCAGCGGGGTCGCCGGAAGTCGCCCAAGAGTCGCACGGGCGGAATCCCCCGAGAAGTCGCCCGGCGCGGGGGCGGCACTCATCGCGCACGTCGCCGCCTCGGGTGCGCCTACTGCGACGGCAGCGCCGGCAGCTTCACCAGCGGCGGGAAGATCGACGGGCCGCGGACCTTCACGTAGCGCTTGGCGGTGTCGCCGCTGACGACGGCGGTCAGGCGGTCTCCCTCCACGCGGGCGGTCACCTGCCCGGCCTGGGCGACGCGGTCCCACTGCATCGTCCAGTAGGTGTCGTACTGGACGGTGGAGGCATCCACCACGCCCGCGCGGTCGTGGTACGAGCCGTAACGCATCTGGCTCGGCCAGTCGAACCGCAGGGCGGTCTTGCGCCCCTGCGTCGGCTCGAACTGCCCGTCGGGGCGGACGATCCCTTCCTCCAGCCACTCCCCGCCGAAGCGGGTGCAGCCGGTGGCCAACAGCAGAAGCAACACGCAGGGCAACGCGAGTGTTCGCATATTCACTCCGGCACGGTTTCCAGGGCCGCGACCTGGTTGAGTCGCAGCATCGCCATGGCGTTCGAACCGACGAAGAAGTAGTTCAGCTCCGCCTTTTCCGGCACCAGTTGCAGCGGGCTCGTGACGTCATACGTGCTGCCGCTGGTCAGCACGATACGAAACGGGACGAACGGATCACGGTTTAACAGCTCCTGAAGTTCCTCGATCATTCGACGCTCCAGCGATCAGGATGCGCGGGCCGTGTCCGGAGCATCCAGGGCCGCGATCTGCTCCAGCTTCAGGTGCAGCTTGCGGCTGTAGTCGGGCGAGACGTACAGGAACTCGGTCAGCCCGATCCCAACCTGGAACTGCCTGGCCACGTCCAGCCGCTCGCCCCTGTCCAAGACGATCCGAAACTTCCGGAAGGGCCTGTGCATCAGGCGGCGTTTCAGCTCCTCAACCATGTCCCGCCTCGCTTTCCGTCAATCGTCCTGCTTGGAATCCCCGCGGGCGAAGATGCTGGCGACGTAGTTCAGCACGTCCGTCGCGCTGGTCTCGTTGTAGCCAAAGTATTTGATCAGCCGCTGCTTGACGACGTCGATCTTCTGCTGCGTCTCGTCGTCGACCACCGAGCTGACCAAATTCTTCAGCTTGATCGTGTCGCGCTGGTCCTCGAACAGCTTCAGCTCCAGCGCCTTGAGCAGGCGGGCGTTGGTGTTGTACTCGAACTTCTTGCCGTCCAGCGCCAGCGCGCCGATGTAGTTCATGATCTCCTGGCGGAAGTCGTCCTTGCGGCTGTCGGGGATGTCGATCTTCTCCTCGATCGAGCGCATCAGCCGCTCGTCCGGGTCCTCGTCGCGCCCGGTGTAGCGGTTGCGCACGCGCTCGTGCTGGGTATAGGCGCGCACGCTCTCGATGTAATTCGTGGCCAGGCGCTTGATCGCGTCCTCGTCGGCGCTGATCGCGCGCTGGACCTCGGCCTTGAGGATGTCCTCGTACTCCTCGCGCACGGTGGCGAGCAGCTCCTTGTACTCCTTCTTCAGCTCCTCGTCGGTGATCAGCGAGTGGTGGCTGAGCCCCTCCTCCAGCTCGTTCATCACCATGAAGGGGTTGATGGCCTTGTCGATCTGCGCCTGGTGGCTCACCAGGGCGTTGGAGATCTTGTCCTGGATGTAGCGCGGGCTGATGCCCTGCATTCCCTCGCGCGGGGCCTCTTCCTTCAGCTCCTTGATGGAATCCTCCGTGAAGCCGGGGATGCTCTTGCCGTTGTACAGCTTGAGCTTCTGGAGCTTGGTGATGCCCGCCTTCTTCGGCTCGCTCAGCCGCGTCAGCACCGCCCACATCGCCGCCACCTCGATCGTGTGCGGCGCGATGTGCATCCCCTTGATCTTCTCGGCGCCGAAGTCCTTGTTGTAGATCTTGACCTCGTCGTCGAGGCGGATGTTGTACGGGACGTCGATCTTGATGGTGCGGTCGCGGAACGCCTCCATCATCTCGTTGCCCTGGAGCTTCTTGTACTCCGGCTCGTTGGTGTGCCCGAGGATCACCTCGTCGATGTAGGTCTGGGCGAACTTCTTGGGCTTGATCATGTGCTCCTGCGACGCCCCGAGCAGGTCGTACAGGAAGGCCACGTCCAGCTTCAGCACCTCGATGAACTCCACGATGCCGCGGTTGGCCACGTTCAGCTCACCGTCGAAGTTGAACGCGCGCGGGTCGGAGTCGGAGCCGAACTCGGCGATCTTGCGGTAGTTGATGTCGCCGGTCAGCTCCGTCGAGTCCTGGTTCTTCTCGTCCTTCGGCTGGAAGGTGCCGATGCCGCGGCGGTCCTTCTCCGACAGGACCAGCCGCTTGACGCGGACGTGGTCCATCGCCTTCTTCCAGTCGCCGTCGTACTGGTCGAGCAGGTCGCCGAACACCTTGCGGCAGAAGGGGCAGACCTCGCCGTAAAGGCGGATCTTTCGGCCGTCGGGGAGCTTCTCGTTGACCGCGTCGAGCACCTCCTGCCGCGCCTCGCGCGGGATCAGCAGCATCGGCTCCTCGTGCATCGGGCACTCGACGTAGGTCTCCCCCTCGTCGCCGCCGGGGCCGCGGTGGTGAACGCGCCACATGTAGGTGTAGGCCTTGCCCGCGTCGGTCTTGGAGTAGTTCTCCAGCCCCTTCTTCAGCAGCCGGGCGATGGTGCTCTTGGACGAGCCGACCGGCCCGTGCAGCAGCAGGATGCGGCGCTCGGTGCCGTACCCCTGGGCGGCGGACTTGAAGAAGTCGACGAGCTGCATGAGCGGGCGCTCGAGCCCGAAGATCCCGTCCGCCCCGCCGTCGATCGGGTCGGTGAAGAACTTGTAGCGCGTGTACTCCTGCTTGAACTGCGTGTAGTTCTCCGACCCGTAGGTCAGGATCATGTCGAACACGCGCTGGAACGCGTTGCGCGCGACCGCCGGGTTGTCCAGGACGATGTCGAGGTACTCCCAGAACGTCCCCTCCCAGTGCTGGTCGCGGAAGTGGTTGACGTCCAGCCGCTTGTCGATCAGGGAAACCAGGGGGTTCTTGGTCGATGTTGCCATGTTGGTACTCTCCCAGGCGCAGGGCCTCGGCGCCAAGACCGCCGCGCCCGTCTCGCGCGCGCCCCCGCGCACGACGGCGCGGCGGGCGGGCGATCCGCTCGGCGGGCGGGCGGCGCCGCGGCCACAGGGGTCCAGACACTTTAAAAGATCGGTTGGCCGGGGAAATCCCGTGAGGGTTTATCGCCCCGCGACTGTCGCCCTGCTACGGAAGGCGCACGACGCCTTCCGATGTCCCGGGGCGAGGCACGTGCGGCCTGCCCGCGGCGCGCGGGGAAACGGTCCGGCAGGCGGCGGTGCGGCGCGGCAGCGCAGCGAGGGAGGTGGTCAGCACGCGCGGCGGCGGCTGCGCCAGCGGCACCACGAGCTCCGAACGGCTACGACCGGCGCGCGGGACACCTTCGCCAATCGCCAACACTAACGGCGACCCGTCACCGTCCTCATGGAACACTCACCCGTGAGGACCGGCACAGTTTCACCGCATCGAGCCTGGCTCGTTCGGCAGGACGCGCCGCTGAGATCGGCCGATCCGTCGGCCGCCGCCGCTCTCGCCGCCGCCGCACGCGCCGCGCGCCTTCCTCAGGCGCTGGCGATCGGGCGGCCCGGCGCGTCAGCACGGGCTGGTCCTTCGCGGGGGCTTGGCCCGCCGTCGGGGGACGATCACAGATGATCGCATCGGGCGTCGCCCGCACGGGGCCCGCGCCGCCGGGACGATTCGTCGCCCCCCGCGCGGCCGCGCCCTCGCCGGTCGCCCCTTCCCCATTCCACGCATGAGCCTACACCTGCCCTTTCCCGAACGTCAACGAAGAAATGGCCGAGGCCGACGCGCCGTCCCCGCGCGTCGCGCCGATCCCGCCGCTTGGCGCAACCCCTGCCGCTTGGCGCACTTTCACCAGGGCAACTGCTCGACGCGCGTCGATCCGTGTTTTTGCGCGCAGGCGCGCCGCGCCATCGTGGGAAAGATGACCCCCCGCGGAAAAAGGAGGCTAACTCCGCCACGTTTGGCGGTGTCTCCTTCCGCGATGCCGTGACCGTTCGCGGGCCAGTGCGGAGCCCCGTGACGGCGGCCGCGTTCGGGTCGGGTTGTTCCGTGTTCGAGCTCCGCGCGACTTGAAAGGAGTCGTCTCATGAAGCGTACGATTTTGTGCTCGGTGCTGGCCCTGGGGATGTTCGCCCCCGTCGCCAGCGTCGACGCCGCCAAGGCGAAGAAGCAGCAGTCCGAGGTCGAGAAGGCGCTCAAGGAGCGCTACAAGGACGCCCAGACCCAGATCACCGGCACCCACGAGGTGAACGGCGTGCAGGTCCACGACGTGAAGGTCACCACCAAGCAGGGGGACAGCACCGCGCAGATCACCGAGTACGGTGACTTCCTGATGTACGGCGTGCCGCACGAGCACGCCAACGTGCAGTCGGCCATCTCGCAGGACGTCGCCGGGCTCTTTGCCGCCAAGCCGGACGACGTGGAGATGTACCGCGTTACGAACTATTACGTCGACTTCAAGGGCGCCAAGGGCAAGAACTACACCGCCCGCTTCGACGCCGTCGGGCAGCTCAAGGACATCATGAGCTCCGAGGAGCTCCAGCGCGAGGGCGGCAAGCAGGCGCACGGGCAGAAGATCACCGATGAGAACGCCGTCCGCCAGGCCACGCAGTACGTCAAGCGCGAGCTGCCGAACGCGCAGGTCGACTCGGTCTACCAGGGCGAGCAGGGCTCGGACTTCTGGTACGTGCAGACCAAGGACGGGGGCGAGCTGATCGTCAATCGCGGCGGGCAGGTCTACTCCTTCCGCGAGCCGATCCAGAAGGAAGAGTTCCCCGAACCCATCGCCGCCTCGATCAAGACGGTCTTCACCGCCCCGATCGACAAGCTCTGGCGCGGAGAGTACGAGTACTACCAGTTCAACCAGCAGAGCCAGCGCGGCACCCCGATCGTGGTGCAGATGCGCCCCAACGGGGACATCATGGCCGTCCGCAACGAGGCCGCCGCCCAGGAAGAGCAGGCCGTCCAGGCCAAGAGCAAGACCAAGGGCGACAAGAAGGCGAAGAAGCCCGCCGCGAACTCGCAGGGCTAACGCGCGCACCGGCCAAACCCGCCGGCACACACAGGTGAAGGGAAGGAAAGAGGGCGGCGCCGGAAACGGCCCGCCCTCTTCGTTTTGGCCTTCGGGTCGCCGCTGCCGGTTTACCGGGGGAGCGGGGGGGGGCGCGGCGGGAGCTTGAGGATTGAGGATTGGAACTTGAACAGCGCGCGCGATGCGCGGCCTTTCAAGTTCTAACCTTCAATCGTCAAGCCCGCGCCGGCGCACGTTTCCCACCCGTGCCGCGCCACGCGCGCTCCTCACGCCTTCAGGATCGGCATCGTCGCGAACTGGCTGCCCAGCACCGGCTTGCTCGGCGCGTCCATCCAGTTCTGGAGGACCGTCGCGTAGACGCTGCGGAAATCGGTGTGGTACTTCAGGTCACCGCCGTCCAGGTCCGTCAGCGACGGGTGCTTGCCGATCACGCCCGGCTTGATCTTCGGGCCGAACAGGAACATCGGGGCGGCGGCGCCGTGGTCGGTTCCCTGGCTGGCGTTCTGCTCGACGCGGCGGCCGAACTCGCTGAAGGTCATCATCAGCACGCGGTCGTCGTTCTCCTGCCGCTTCAGGTCCTTCCAGAACGCGCTGACGCCCTGGGCGAACTGCTGCATCAGGTTGTCGTGCCGCCCGCGCTCGTTGGCGTGGGTGTCGAACCCGCCGAGGCTGACGTAGTAGACCCGCGTCGGCAGCCCGCCGGCGATCATGGCGGCGATCGTGCGCAGCCCGTTGCCGAACGTTCCGCCCGGGTACGGCGCGGGCGGCGCGTGCCGGCCGGTCATGCGCAGGATGTCGTCGCTGCTGAGCTGCGCGTCCATCGCCGTGCGGTGCAGAAAGTCGAGCTGCGACGACGGCGTGATCGCCTCCACCTTCTTCGCCGTCGGCCGAGCGATCGGCTGCGTCGACGGGGCGCCCTTGGGGTTGGAACCGTCCGCGCCCGTCGCCACCGCGGCCGGGTCGATCTTGTTCAGCGCCAGGTAGCGATCCTTTTCCTTTCCGTTGTAGCGGTAGTTCTCCGCGCGGTCGAAGCTGAGCGGCATGATGCGGTCGCCCTTCATGGCCAGCGGCATCTGCTCGCCGATCGAGACGCCCACGTGCGGGTCGGCGCCGGTGCAGGTGTTGTCGAAGAACCGCCCGAGCCAGCCGTTGGTGACCACCTCGTTCTGCGGGTCGCCGTTGTGCCAGATGTCCATCGAGCGAAAGTGCGAGCGATTCGGATTGGGGTAGCCGACGCCCTGGATGATTCCCATGCGCCCGTCGTCGTAGATCTCTTTGAGCGGCGCGAGGTTGGGGTGCAGGCCGAGGTAGTTGTCCAGCTTGAGCACCTCGCCCGCCTTGTGCCCGAGCACCGGGCGCGCGCGGTGGTAGGCGTCGTCGCCGAACGGCACGACGGTGTTCAGCCCGTCGTTGCCGCCGGAGAGCTGCACGACGACCAGGATCTTCCCGTCCTTCCCGCTCGCCCGCTGCGTGCGCGGCATGTCCAGCGGGTTGGCAATGGCCAGCACCGTCTCGTCAAGGAACGTCGGCACCGTCGCGCCGACGGCGAGCATCGTCAGGCCCTTTTGCAGGAAGATCCGTCGCGTGGTCGGGTTCTCGAACATCGGTCACCTCGGAAGAATGTTCACCACGAAGTCACGAAGCGATTGGCTTGAGCTTCAAGTCCCCCACCCGCCCCAGCGCGCTGGCGGCCGAGGTAATCGGGGCCGGCTTCGTGCCTCCGTGCCTCCGTGCCTCCGTGCCTTCGTGCCTTCGTGCCTCATCATCTCTTTCAGCAGAGCTGGTACTCCGGCATCGACACGATCAACTGGACCATCTTTCGCAGGGCCGCCTCGTCGTCCGGGCGGTTCCCCAGGGCGTCGAGAAGGACGCGCTTCTTGTCGTCGTCCACCGGGCGCTGGATCAGGCGGTCGAGCCAGTAGTCGACGACCGCGGCGGCGTCGGTCGGGCCGGTGGACGCTGCGCCGGCGGGCGCTGCGCCGGCAGCGGTGGGGGGCGTGAAGCTGCTCTTGGCGTTAACCATCGCCATGCGGAACCGCCCCGCCTTGGCGCCGCGCTGACGGGCGACCTCGCCCGCGCCGCCGGCGAGCCAGACGGCGGTGTTGTAGCGCACGAACAGCGTGCTGGTGTTGATCCACGCACGCCCGCCGGGCCAACCCTTGACGTTCGGCGGCTCCAGCGGGACCTGCCCCATCTGGTTCAGCGATGCCCGCACGATCCCCGCCTGCGGCAGGTCGATGCCAAGCTGACGGACGGTGCCAACCACGAGTTGGATCGGGCTCTTGACCTGCGAGCCGATCGCCTTCGGACCGTAGAACGCGCCGCTGGTGAAGATCGTCCGCAGCAGCGGGCGAAGGTCCCACCGCGCCTCGCGCAGTTGCTCGGCGAGCGAGTCGACCACCGGCGGCTCGACCTCCTCGTACGCGAAGAAGCGGAACAGCTTCCCCGCGATGTACTTCGCGCAGACCGGGTGCTGGAGGATGATCTCGATGACGTCGTCGCCGTTGAGGTCACCCTTGCGCCCGAAGAAGGTCTTCTCGCCGTCGTCGTGGTCGTAGCGGCGGAAGATGTACTCCTCGCCGTCGTGCGCCCACCCGGTGAAGGCGCGGGCGGCCTCGCGGATGTCCTGCTCGGTGTAGTGGCCGATGCCGAGGGTGAACAGCTCCATCAGCTCGCGGGCGTAGTTCTCGTTGGGCGCCTTCTTGCGGTTCTGCTGGTTGTTGAGGTAGTCCAGCATGGCCGGGTCGCGGCTGATCTGGCGGACGAACTGGCGGAAGTTGCCGGCGGCGTTGCGCCGCAGCAGCTCGTTCTGGTTCCACATCAGCAGCGCCGCCCGCTCGTCCTTGGCGCTGGTGGTGAAGTGCCCGTGCCAGAACAGCGTCAGCTTCTCCTGGAGCGGGTGCGGCCCGCCCGCCATCCGCCGCAGCCACCACGCCGCCGTCGCCGTCACCGCCTGCCGGTTGTCGCGCATGAGCTGCTGGCGGAACGCCTGCCGCTCCTCCGGCGTCATCCCGCGCTGCTTGAGCTGGATCTCGCGGAAGTTCTTGGGGTACCCCTCGATGCTCGACAGGTCCGGCACGTCGGTCTGGCTTTGCTCCTCGGCCGGCGCGTCCGGGAAGTCGAGCAGCCAGTCGACCGCGTCGATCGGGCCCAGCGCCAGCACCTTCTCGATCTCCTGCGGCGTCCCCCCGAACCCCGCACGGTTGAGAAGATGGGCGGCCTTGACGGCATCGAACGGCGCGTCCGAAGACGGCTTGATCGGGCGGAGCAGCGGGTGAAGTGTCGGCATGTGCTTAAACCTCGGACGAGACCTCTCCGGTCAGTGAAACGTCCGGTGCGGCCTTTTATTATCGCCCGAAAGACCTACCGGTGACTACGGGCGGCGTTGCGCAAAAAAGCGCGGGCGAGGGCGCGGACGCGGACTGGACCGATCCGCGGGCGAGGACGCGGACGCCACAAAATGCGTACGCGGCACTGGTAACGAGCGCGGTGCGGCGGGCGCGGTGTTGACTCCCGCGCCGCACGCAGTAGCGCGATTCGACCCAAACCGTCCGCGTCCAAAAGCCCTGAAACCCGTTGTCGCCCCCGCGCCTGCTCCTATACTTCGCCTCCGCGCGCCCGCC
Source organism: Tepidisphaeraceae bacterium (assembly GCA_035634055.1). Classification (GTDB taxonomy): domain Bacteria; phylum Planctomycetota; class Phycisphaerae; order Tepidisphaerales; family Tepidisphaeraceae; genus JAICTV01. The sequence continues at coordinate 17,634 of DASQDR010000010.1, forward strand.
CGCCCCCCGCCGCTCCCGCGCCGGGCGCGGGCGCGCCCGAAGGAGCCGCCATGCCCGCCGACAACCGCACCCTGCGCCGCGGTCACGC
>DASQDR010000011.1:0-10512 GCA_035634055.1 Tepidisphaeraceae bacterium
CCAGTCGACGCTGGGGGCGCGCGTGAGCACGCCGGTGCGATCGTGCGACGAGAAGGCGTGGTACCGCTCGACCACGTCGACCGGCCCGGCCGCCGGCGGGCCGGCGGGCGCGTCGCCGCCCCGCGGCGTAGCGGGGGTCGAAACGAGCGGCCGGGAAGACGACGCCGCGTCCCATGTCACGCGCATTCCCCCGCCGCCGTACCGCGTGCCCAGCGCGAACGCGAGCAGGATCAGCGTCATCACCGCGGCCGCACCCCAAGGGAAACGCGCCGCGCGCGCCGGCGAGTGCGCGGCCATCGCGCCGGCGTCACCGCTGGCACGCGCCGGCCGCCGCGGCTTGGTGAAGTACCCGCAGATCAGCCGCCAGTTGATCGCCAGGTGCGCCGCCACCAGCAGCACCGTGGCGTAGCCGAACAGGTAGTGCAGGTCGAAGGCGGGCAACTGCTGGTTGGCGACCCAGAAGATCCCCAGCGCGGACGTGACGGCGAAGTAGATCAACAGCAGCATCGCCTGCTGCACGTTGAGCGCGTGGCGCGTGAGCGGGCGGGCGAGCACGCGGCGCAGCACCACCCAGAGCGCGAAGGCGACCAGCGGCAGCATCACCCACAACGTGCGCGTCACGCGGCCGAGGCTATCGCGGGAAAGAGAACCGACGCAACCCGGGTTCCCCGGCAGGCAGTGCGTGCGGCGGCGAAAAGGCGGGCTTCATCCTTCGGGCCAGGGCCGCCCACTCAAGGCCCCGGACGCGTTAAGCGGCGTCCGCGTCGGCGGGCGCTTCCAGCTTGCCGTCCTTCAGCACCAGGATGCGGTCGGCGCGGCGGGCGAGGGCGCGGTCGTGGGTCACCATCACGATCGTCTGCCCGCGCTCGCGGTGCAACCGCTCGAAGACGCCCATGATCTGCTGCCCGGTCTCGGCGTCGAGGTTGCCGGTGGGCTCGTCGGCGAACAGCACCTTCGGGTCGTTCATCAGCGCCCGCGCGATCGCGACGCGCTGCCGCTCGCCGCCGGAAAGCTGGCTGGGCCGGTGCGTGAGGCGGTGGCCCATGCCCAGCTCCTCGAGGATGGCGGTTGCCTTGGTGCGCAGGCCGGCGCGCTTGCGCTTGAAGGCGAACCAGGAGTTCTCGATCATCGCGCCCAGCATCGTGTTCTCCAAGACGTTCAGCTCGGGCAGCAGGTGGTAGAACTGGAAGACGAAGCCGAAGCGGGTGTTGCGCAGGTGCGCCAGCCGGCGGTCGGCGCCGCCGCCGAAGAACAGCCGCGCCGCGAACGCCGCCGTCTGCGCCATCGCCAGCAGCGGCCCGAGGAGGCGCAGCACCCGGCTGGGCCGCGCCTTTTGCCGTTCCATGGCGGCGCGGCGCGAGAGCTCGCCGATGTCCTCGCTCTCGAATTCCACGGTGCCGCTGTCGGCGGCGTCCAGCCCGCCGAGGATGTGCAGCAGCGTGCTCTTGCCCGAGCCGCTGCGCCCCTCGATGGCGATGAACTCCCCGCCGCGCACCACCACGCCCGCGTCCTTGAGCACGTGGATCACGCTGTCGCCCATGCGGAACGTCTTGAAGACGCCCCTGGCGACGATGACGGCGTCTGCGACGCCGCGCGGCTTGTCCGCCGGCTTGTCGGCCGGGCGCGTGGTCGTGGTCATTCCCACCTCAGCGAATCGACCGGGTGCATCCCCGCCGCCCGGATCGCCGGCACCAGCGCTCCCAGCACCGACGACAGGATCGCGATCAGCACGATCCAGAACACCTCGTTGGGGTTCATCGTGTTGGGGATCACGTCGAACGCGTAGACCTCCGGGTTCCAGATGACCGTGCCGGTCAGCTTGCCCAGCGCAGTGTGGATCTCGTTGATGTAGTGCACGATCAGGAAGCCGACGCCGAGCCCCATCAGGCTCCCCACGACGCCGATGACCAGCCCGTAGCCGAGGAAGATCCCGGCGACGCCCCTGCTGGTGGCGCCGATGCTCTTGATGATCCCGATGTCCCGCGTCTTCTCCACCACGATCATGTAGAAGATGCAGAAGATCTGAAACACCGCCACGATCGAGATCATGCCGAACAGGAAGGTGACCAGCGACTTCTCCTTCTCGATCGCCCCCAGCCAGGTGCGGTTGGTTTCCTCCCACGTCTGCACGGCGATGGGCGCGTCCGGCTCCAGCACCAGCGGGTAACGCGCGGCGACGATGCGCGTCACGTCCTCCTTCAGCTTCTCCAGGTCAGCGTCGGGCCTGGCCTTAATGTAAATGTCCGTCGTGCGCGCGGGGCGGACGATCTTCTCGCCCGTATCGGGGTTGGTCGTGCTGCGCTCGGCCATGCGCAGGTCCTGCTGGAGCACGTCGAACGCGACGTAGACCGTCTTGGAATCGAGTTGCCACATCTGCGTGCGGCTGTCGTCGACGATCCAGTAATAGTTCGGCGTCGGTCGGGCGGTCTCCAGCGAGATTTCCTCGCCGCTCAGGCCCATCACCTCCAAGCGGACGAAGGCGTCGAGCAGGCCGGCCGGGCGGTCGATGTTGCCGTCCTTGTCCTTGCTGATTCCCACCACGCCCGCCCCGACGATCATGCCGGGCCAGTTCTCCGCGCCGCGCGCCTTGGGCAGGCGGTAGCTGGCGAGTTCCTTGTAATCCTTGCCCGGGACGAGGTTGAAGCTGGGCGCGGGCGGCGCCTGGCCGGCACTCAGCGGCGCCTCGTACTGCCGGTGCAGCGACTGCGGGAAGTTGTTCACCCGCCCGATCTGCTCGACCGGGTAGCCCAGCACCTGCACGGCGTCGGGGTTGCCGTTGTTGATCTTGATCAGCCCGAAGGTCCGCAGCACCGGCACCGCCGCCTCCACCTGCGGCAGCTTCTGGACCTCGCGCACGAACTCCTGGTAATGGGCAAACCCGCTCAGCGACCGGCTGGTGATGATGACGTCCCCCGCCAGCCCGTGGAACGACTGCCGCGCCATCCGCAGCCATCCGCCCATCACGCTGATGACCACCAGCACCAGCGCGGTGCAGAGCGTAACCGCGATCAGCGATACCCAGGCGATGCGGCGCTTGGCGAGGTACTTGAGGATGAGGTGGAGCTTGTACATCTAAGTCACTCCTTAGCATCCCCTTCAACGCGATGTGCTCCACGTAGTTCCTGCTTAAGCGAGAGTAGCGGTTTCATGAGTGGGAACAGGATGACGTCACGGATGCTCTCGGCGCCAGTCAGCATCATCAGCAGCCGATCTACGCCCATGCCCATCCCCCCCGCCGGGGGCATGCCGTATCGCAGTGCGTTCAAAAAATCCTCGTCGACTTTTTGTTGCTCTTCCTGATCGCCCACCTGCGTCGCAAACTGTTTTGCCTGCACATCCGGGTCGTTCAGCTCCGTGTACCCCGGCGAAATCTCGACGCCGTTGATCGCCAACTCGTACACGTCGGCGAAAAACGGGTCTTGCGGATCCGGCTTTGCCAGCGGGATGATCACGCTCGGCACGTGCGTGACGAACGTCGGGTCGATCAGCGTCGGCTCGATCAGCTTCTCGTAAACCTCCTGCAACTGCTCGGCAGGCGTGCCGTTGAGCTTCAGGTCCTTGCCCGGGTTCTTCTCCCGTAGCTGCCCGACCTGCTCGGCCGACAGCGGCTCCTTGGTGAAGGTCCACCCGGTGCGCTCGGCCACCAGTTCCGTCATGCGCACGCGGCGCCAAGGTCGCTGCAAATTGATGCGGCGCTTCACCTCGCCGCTCTCAGTGGCGTGCTCGATTTGGAGCGTGCCGAAGACGGTTCGCGCGACGTGGGTGACGAGGCCCTCGACCATGTCAGCCATGGTTTCCCACGATCCGAACGCTTCGTACGCCTCGAGCATGGTGAACTCGGGGTTGTGGCGCGGGCTGATCCCCTCGTTGCGGAAGTTGCGGTTGATCTCGAAGACTTTCCTGAACCCGCCGACGAGCAGGCGCTTGAGGAACAGCTCGGGGGCGATGCGCATGTAGAGGGGAATGTCCAGCGCGTTGTGGTGCGTGACGAACGGCCTGGCCGCGGCGCCGCCGTGCTGGATCTGCATCATCGGGGTCTCGACCTCGACGTACCCCAGGCCGACCAGGTAGTTGCGGATCTCCTGGATCACGCGCGTGCGCAGCTTGGCCAGGTGCATGACGTCCGGGTTGGCCCAGAGGTCCACGTAGCGCTGGCGGTAGCGCTGCTCGACGTCCTCCAGCCCGTGGAACTTCCCGGGCGGCGGGTTGAGGGCCTTGGCGGCGAAGGCGAGCGACGTCGCCCACACCGTGACCTCGCCGGTCTTGGTCGTGCCCAGCGGGCCGGTGACGACGATCTGATCGCCGAGGTCGAGCAGTTCCTGGGCCTTGAAGTCCGTCTCGCTCAGCCGCTTCTTGTCCAGCGCGACCTGGAGGTCGCCGGTGTCGTCGCGCAGGGTGACGAAGGCGAGCTTGCCGAACCGCTTGAGGAACATCACCCGCCCGGCGACGGTGACGACGGGTCCGCCGTCGTGGCCCATTTCCGGCTGGTAAAGCTTCTTGCTGTCGGCGAGTGATCGGACGTTATCGGTGCGCCGGCCGTACGGGTCGACGCCGAGGTCGCGCAGCCGCTGGAGCTTATCGCGGCGTTCCTGCTCGTATTCGCTTGGTGGTTCGGTCATCGGGAAGTTGTCCGGGGGCAAAAGTTGGACGATGATAGTTGCGTCCGATCGAACTAGAAAGGGCGGGCCCGTTCCCCCCGCGCGTGACTTGATGCGCTCCCGGCCGCTGGTTTTTTTGGCGCTGCTCCTGCCGCTGCTCCTGGCGCCGGCGCTCGCCCCGCGCGCCGCCGGTGCCGCGGCGCCGCCATCGACCGTCGCGGGCGGGCTGCGCGTGATGCACACGGCGCGCTACCGCGTCCACACCGATCTGGAGTACGCGCTGGCGGAAGACCTCGGGCGGCGGATGGACGCGATGTACGACGAGTACGCCCGCCGGCTCAGCAACTTCGACGCGCCGCGATCCGGGTCCAAGTTCGACGTCTACCTCTTCGCCCGGCGCAAGGACTACCTGAAATTCGTCGGGCCCGGCATGGCCAACACTTTCGGCGTGACCGTGCCGGACCTGAACATTGTCGCGTCCTTCCTGGAAGAGCAGGGCCGCGACAATTTGCGCGCCACGCTGAAGCACGAGGCGTTCCACCAGTTCGCGCACTCGGTCATCCACAAGAACCTCCCGCCGTGGCTGGACGAGGGGATGGCGGTGATGTTCCAGGAGGGGATCTGGACCGGGCGGAGCTTCAGGCTCGGGCAGGTCCCGCCGCGGCGGGTCAGGCAGCTCAGGCACGACATCGCCAACGGGCGCGTCGTCGACTTCCGCCAGATGATGACCCTCCCGCTGGAGCAGTGGAACGCCGCGACGGAGCGCGACCGGTTCGCCGGCGGGCGGAACTACAACCAGTCGTGGGCGATGTGCCATTTCCTCGTGTACGCCGGCGAGGACGGCAAGCCCAAGTACCGCGCCCGCTTCCTCGACATGCTGAAGCGCATCCAGAACGGCACCGACGCCAGCGAGGCGTTCAAGCAGGCGTTCAGCCCGAACGTCGAAGGGTTCCAGGCGAAGTTCACGCAGTGGGCGAGCACGCTGTCGGCCACGCCCGACGCCACCCTCATCGAGCGGCAGAACATCCTGGCGGATGTGCTGGCGATGGCGTCGAAGCGCGGCCGGCGGTTCGACGCCGTCGCCGAGTTCCGCGACGCGATGGTCCGCACCGGCTGGCAGGGAACGTACAGCAACGGCGACCTGGAGTGGGAAACCGACCCCAACCCGCGCGTCTACTTCCGCGCCCTCGACGGCCGCGATTACGCGCGCGACGAGTTCTACTTCGATCTCCGGCCCGGGGCCCCCCTGCCCGACGTGGTGCTCAACTCGCCCGGGCAGATTCGCCTGCGAACCGTCTTCCATGACAAGCCGGGCGGCGGCGGGATCGAGCACGAAGTGCTGGTCGAAGGCGCCGCGCGGTAGCAACCGAGAAACGCGAAACCCACTTCGCGTTTCACCCCAATGTTTTCCACTTACCTCGCCCTCGGCAGCAACCTCGGTGACCGGCACGAGAACATCGCGTCGGCGATCGCGCGGCTTCGCGAAGCACCGGACATCAAGGTGATGAAGGTTTCATCGCTGCTGGAGAACGCGGCGGTCGGCGGTCCGGCGGGGTCGCCGGCGTTTGTGAACGCGGCGGCGGAGGTGGAGACGTCGCTCTCGCCGCAGGCGTTGCTCGAACGGTTGCTGGAGATCGAGCGCGAGATGGGCCGCGTCCGCCGCGAGCGCTGGGGGCCGCGGGTGATCGACCTCGACATCCTGTTGTACGGCGACCACGTCATCGACCAACCCCACCTGCGCGTGCCGCACCCGCTGATGCACGAGCGCCGGTTCGTCCTCGCGCCGCTGGCGGAGATCGCGCCCGACGCGGTCCACCCGATCTTCAAACGAACGATGACCGACCTGCTGGCGGCGCTTCAGCAGTCGCCGCACGCGCCGTAGCGGCGAACCTGCGAGCGCGCTCGCATGGCTGCGCCTCCTGCTCCAACTGGCACGACGGTTTGCGTTCCCTTACGCTTCCGCTGAGAGATGAACGTCGTTCGAACCCTAGCCGAAGCCCGTGCGGAGCGGGCGAAACTGAGGCCGATGGCGCTGGTGCCCACCATGGGCGCGCTGCACGCCGGCCACCTGTCGCTGATCGAGCACGCCAAGCAGCGCTGCCCGCACGTGGCGGTGAGCATCTTCGTCAACCCGACGCAGTTCGGCCCGCGCGAGGACTTCCAGAAGTACCCACGCCCGATCGAGGAGGACCTGGCCAAGTGCGATGCCGCCGGCGTGGACATCGTCTTCAACCCACCGCCGGAGGAGATGTACCGCCCGGGCGCGGCGGACGTCGTGGTCGACCTGCCCGCCCTTTCCACCGTTCTGGAGGGCAAGCACCGCCCTGGCCACTTCCGCGGTGTCTGCCAGGTGGTGGCCAAGCTGTTCAACGTGCTGACGCCGGACTTCGCGGTGTTCGGTCGCAAAGATTTCCAGCAGCTCCGGATCATCACCGCGATGGTGGAGGCGCTGGACTGGCCGATCAAGGTCGTGCCGGTGCCGACGATGCGCGAGGCGGACGGGCTGGCGATGAGCAGCCGCAACCAGTATTTGTCCGCCGACGAGCGCACGCGCGCACTCTCGATCAGCCGCGGGCTGATGCACGCGCGGCAGCTCGTCGCCGACGGCGTCAAGCAGACCAACCGCCTGCTCGCCACCATGCAGCACACGCTGCTGGACGTCGGCAAGCTCGGTAAGATTCCCGTGTCGATCGACTACGTGGCGGCGGTCGATCCGATCACGCTCAAGCCGGTCGAAACCATCACCGGCCCGACCGTGCTGGCCGTCGCGGCGCGCGTCGGCGTGACGCGGCTGATCGACAATGTCATCGTCGAGCCGCCGGCCGCTTAGCAGCAAAATGGAGGACTCCCCCGTGCAGTTCAAGATCGCTCGAAGCCTGCTTTTCTTGACGCTCGTGCTCCCCGCGCTGGGGGCGGCGCCGTCATCGACGAACACCATCGCCGAGGGCGGCAACGAAAAAGAGGGCTGGGACATGGCCCCGCCCACCGTCACGCCGGCGATCGTCAAGGCGGCGCTCGAGGCCTCCAAGAAGCCGCTCCCGCCCGGGCCGTTCGAGCCGACGTGGGATTCGCTCAAGGCGAACTACAAGGTCCCGCCGTGGTTCAAGGAGGCGAAGTTCGGGCTCTTCATGCACTGGGGCCTTTACTCCGTGCCCGCCCACCACAACGAGTGGTACCAGAAGCACATGTACGCCGCCTTCACCAAGTGGCACGCCGAGAACTTCGGCCCGCAGGACCAGTTCGGCTACAAGGACTTCATCCCCAAGTTCACCGCCGAGAAGTTTGACCCCGACGCGTGGGCCGAGCTGTTCGAGAAGTCGGGCGCGAAGTACGTCATGCCGACCGCGCAGCACCACGATAACTTCGCGCTGTGGGACTCCGAGCTCACGCAGATCGACGCCAAGGACATGGGCCCGAAGCGCGACCTGATCGGCGACCTCGGCGCCGCGGTGCGCAAGCGCGGGCTGAAGTTCGGCGTCTCCAACCACGGCATCGAGAACTTCGACTTCATCCGCCCGCAGCCCGCGCTCGCCGAGCAGCTCAAGGCCAAGGGCGTCGACCTGTACGACCCGAAGTGGAACGACATTTACCACGTCGCCGACCGCAGCGACGCCGCCCTCGCCGCCTTTCTCACCGACTGGCTGCACCGCAACTACGAGCTGATCGACAAGTACCAGCCGGACATCCTCTGGTTCGACAACGGCGTCGATCACCGCATCCTCGACCCGCTCAAGCTCCAGGTGGCCGCCTACTACTACAACCGCGCGGCGGAGTGGAAGAAGGACGTCTCGATCAGCACCAAGAAGGCGGCGTACGCGCCCAGCGGCACGAACGTGCAGACGATTGGGTCGATCATCGATTTCGAGAAGATCGGCGGCCGCTCGCCCAGCGGCATCCGCTGGGGCGCATGGCAGGTGGACGAGCCCATCGGCAGCACCTGGGGCTACACCACCGGCATGCGCGTCAGCTCGCCCGGGTCGATCATCAGCAAGCTGGCCGACACCGTGAGCAAGAACGGCAACCTGCTGCTGAACCTCTCGCCCAAGGCGGACGGCACCATCCCGCAGGAGCAGCAGGACGCGCTGCTGGAAGTCGGCAAGTGGCTCAAGACCAACGGCGAGGCGATCTACGGCACGCACGCCTGGACCAGGTTCGGCGAGGGCGGCGCCCGCGGCGACCGCGCGCTCAACGTCCGCTTCACCGTCAAGGGTGACGCCCTCTACGCCATCATCCTCGGCAACTGGCCCGGCGAGCAGGCGGTCATCAAATCCCTCTCCACCGGCCAAGCGCCCGGCGGAAAGATCCAGAGCATCACGCTGCTCGGCGGCTCCGGCGACCTCCAATTCAAGCAGGACGCCGACGGGCTGCACGTCCAGCTCCCGTCGAGCGCGCCCGGCAACCACGCGCACGTGCTGAAGATCACGGGACTCGAGATGAACCAGGAACCGACCGGGGAAGCGGCGCGGCTGGGCAACCCGCGCTAGTCGCGAGGTGGCAGCACAAACTGGGGGCGCGAGTTCCGGCATCATCCGCCCGGTTGCGCACCGTTATCGCCGCGGCCCCTGCCGCGCGCGCCGCCGGACCCATACCGTCATGGAAGACACCGCGGCCGACGCCTCGCGTGACGCTCCCCGCGCACAGCGCTCCGCCACCACCGCGCTGCTGCTCGCCACGCTCCTGTGGGGCTGCGGGTTCACCTGGGCCAAGACCGCGGGGGAAACCGCTAACCGCATGCTGGGCATCGGCGAGGGCGCGGCCGCCGGCCCCGTCTGGGTGTTGGCCGTGCGGTTCCTTTCGGCGGGCGTGCTCTGGCTCCTGATCTTCCGCGACGCCCGCCGCGGTTGGGACTGGCCCGTCGCCTGGCGCTCGGTGGTCCTGGGGTCGTGCCTCTCCGGCGGAATGGTCCTCCAGCACCTCGGGCTCGACCGCACCAGCGAGGCCGTCAGCGCCTTCCTCACCAGCCTGACCATCCTCTTCGTCCCGCTGCTGATGACCCTCGTCCTGCGCCGCCCGCCCCCGCCGGCGGCCTGGGCGGGCGTGATCATCGCCAGCGTCGGCGTCTGGCTGATGACCGGCGCGTCGGCCGAGTCGTTCGGTGCGGGCGAGATGCTTGGCCTGGCGTGCGCCGTCGCCTACTCCGTCGACATCGTCGCCGTGAACCTGCTGGTCCGCCCCGCCGACGTTGCCCGCGTGACCGCCGGCCAGTTCTTCGTGGTCGGCGCCATCTGCCTGATCGCGCTTCTGCTCCTGCCCGGCGGGCGCGCCAGCGTGACGCCGACGCGCGCGATGGACCTGCTGGGGCACTCTGCCATCGGCGCGAACGTCGCCCTGCTCGCGGTGCTGGCATCGATGGGCGCGTTCGGGCTGCAGTTTCGCTTCCAGCCGCGGATCGATCCGACCCGGGCGGCCCTGCTCTACCTGGTCGAGCCGATCTTCGCCCTCGCCTACGCCTGGATCGTCACCGGCCGTCGGCTCACCGCCGTCGGCATGCTCGGGGCGGCCATGATCCTGGTGGCCAACGTGCTGGCGGAAGTGCTCCAGTCGCGCAAGCGGAGCATCGTGGAGGAGCCGGCGGCGCTGGGCGCGCCGGTAATCGATTGATTTGCGCGCGGGCCTGCTCGCCCCGCGGTTGCCTTTCCATCACGCAAAGGGCATAACCGCAACGCACCCATGAACCTGTACGCCGCCCGGCTACTCACCCGATCTTTGATGAACCAGCACGGCCTGTCCGACTGGCGCTTCGACTTTGACCACGCCCGCCGCCGGTTCGGCTCCTGCCGCCCGCGGCAGAAGCTCATCACCTTGTCGCGGCACCTGGTCTTTCTGAACGAAGAGCCGGAGGTGCGCGACACGATCCTGCACGAGATCGCCCACGCCCTCACCCCCGGCGACGGCCACGGCCGCCGGTGGAAGG
>DASQDR010000012.1:0-26641 GCA_035634055.1 Tepidisphaeraceae bacterium
GCGGGGCGGGAAGGCACGAAGGCACGAAGGCACGAAGGGAGTGAGAAGGGCGTAAGGGAGAAGTGAATCGGCTCGCCTCTGCCCTCGTCCTTGCGTCCCTCAGTGGCTACTCTTCGTTTCCCTTTCCCCCACTTCGTGCCTCCGGGCCTACGTGCCTTCGTCCCTTCTTCCGGCTATCTTCCCGCGCACGGGAGGAACGCCCCATGCCATCCATTGACACGCCGCTTGAGCAGCTCCGGCAGTACCAGCCGCCGCTGTATCGGGAGGCGGATTTTGAGGATTACTGGCGGGCGACGGTCGCGGAGGCGACGAGGCAGCCGCTCAACGCCGAGCTGATTCCCTACGACCTGCCCGCCCGCGGCATCCAGTGCTACGCTGTCCGCTTCGACGGCTTCCACGGCGGGCGGCTCGCCGGGTGGTACCTGCGGCCGGAGGCGGGGGGGATGGCGCCGGGACTTTGCGTCTATCACGGCTACTCCGGTCGCGCGCCGCGGCCGTTCGATCTGCTCGCGTACGCGCAGCAAGGCCTCTGCGTGCTGAGCATGGACTGCCGGGGGCAGAACGGGCAGTCGCAGGACGTCGCCACCTACGCCGAGGGCCACGCCGTCGGCTGGATGACGCAGGGAATCCGCGAGCCGAAGAATTTTTATTATCGCTACGTCTACGCCGACGCCGTCCGAGCCCTCGAGCTGCTGGCCCGGCGGGAAGAGGTGGACGCAAAGCGGCTGGCGATCACCGGCATCAGCCAGGGCGGCGGCATCACGCTGGCGGTCGCGGCGCTGTCGGAGCGGCCGATCCTCGCTTGCCCGGACATCCCGTTCCTCTGCGACTACCGCCGCGGCGTGCAGATCGCGCCGGCGGGCCCCTACACGGAAATCCCGGTCTTCCTCAAGTCGTTCCCCGAGCTGTACGAGCAGGCGTTCCGCACGCTGAGCTACTGCGACGCGCTGAACCTCGCCCCGTGGATCAAGTGTCGCACGCTCATCAGCAACTGCCTCTGGGATGACGTTTGCCCGCCGAGCACGATCTACGGCGTCTACAACCACCTGACGTGCGAGAAGCAGATCGAGGTCTACCCGTACCACAAGCACGAGGTGCCCTACGAGCACCATGAGATCAGGTTCCGGGCGATCACGGAGGCATTGCTCGGCCAAGCCGGCGCGGCTGGCCGCGCGGGGGCGTGAGGGGCGGCGAGACGAGCAGCGCCGGTGCGGCCCGATCCTCAGCCCCAGCGGAAACGCCCGCTGTGCAAATGCTACTACTCCCTCTCACCGGCGCCGGCGGGGGAGAGGGACTGTTTGCACAGCGCGCGTGCTGAACGTCCGCACCCTTGCCCTGCGGTGCGGGCGCCTCTTCCCGAGTATCAGGAGAGGGACTAAGGACCGATCGAATGGCCGAGAGCTTCTTTGAGTTTCGCGAGAAGATGACCAGCCGGGGAGACGCAGCGCCCGCGCCGGCGGGGCCGCCGCGCGGCGGGTCGCATCAGCCGCTCACGGTCTCGCAGCTCACCCGGCAGATCGACCGCGTGCTGAAGGACCACCTGCCGACTTCGGTTCTGGTGAAGGGTGAGATCAGCAACGTCAACGCCCACGGCTCCGGGCACCTCTACTTCACGCTGAAGGACGCCGACGCCTGCATCGACTGCGTGATGTGGCGGAGCGACGCCGCCCGGCTCCGGTTCGAGCCGGACGATGGGATGGAACTGCTGGTCAGCGGGCACGTGAAGGTCTACGCGCAGCGCGGGCGTTACCAGCTTTACGCCGCGTCGCTCCAGCCGCTGGGGCAGGGGGCGCTGGAGCTGGCGTTCCAACAGTTGCGCAAGAAGCTCGACGGCGAAGGGCTGTTCGCCGCGGAGCGGAAGAAGCCGATCCCGCCTTTCCCGCGCCGCATCGCGCTGGTGACCGGCGGGCAGGCGGCGGCGCTGCACGACATGCTCAAGGTGCTGCGCCGCTTTCGGTGGCTCAAGGTCTTCGTCTACCCGGTAGCCGTGCAGGGCGCCGGCGCGGGCGCGCAGGTGGCCGACGCGCTCAAGCACCTCGCCCGCCAGCACAAGAAGCTCGGCGGGATCGACGTGATCCTGCTCGGCCGCGGGGGCGGGTCGCTGGAAGATTTGTGGGCGTTCAACGAGGAAGCGGTCGCCCGCGCGGTGGCGGCGTCGAGCATCCCGGTCGTGACCGGCATCGGGCACGAGGTGGACGTGTCGATCGCCGACCTCGTCGCCGACTACCACGCGCACACGCCCACCGAGGCGGCCCAGGTGGTGACCGCCAACTGGAAGATCGCCCCCGACATAGTGGACGGCGCGACGCTGCGCCTCCGCCGCGGGCTGCGGACGAGCCTCCAGGACGCGCGGCGGCGGCTGGAAGGGATCGAGCGGCACGAGCTGTTCCGCCGGCCGATGGACGGCGTCAACCAGCTTCGCCAGCGCGTGGACGAAGCCGAGCGCGGGCTGCGGGTGGCGATGAACAGCCGCGTCTGGAACCTCCAGCGCGACTTGCGCGAGATCGAGGAATCGCTGGCCGAGCACAGCCCGCGCAAGGTCGTGCGCGAGCTGCGCGAGGACCTGGCCGACGTTCGTCAGCGGCTCCAGCAGGCGCTCGCCCGGCGCATCCGCGCCGCCCGCCAGCGGACGTCACAGGTCGAAACGCTGCTGGCCGCGCGGCACCCGCGCAACGCGCTGCAACTGGCAGCCCAGCGGCTAAGCGGCATCGAGACCCGCCTGCGCTGCGACGCCCTGATCGACCGCCAGCGCAGAGTGGACCGGCTCAACGCCCTGCAGCGCGAGCTGCGCGCCGTCAGCCCGGAATCGGTCCTCCGCCGCGGGTTCTCCATGACGACGTTGAAAAACGGCACCGTGGTCCGCAGCGCGGCCCAGATTAAGGGAGGCGAGACGCTGATCACGCGGTTGTCCGATGGATCGGTGGAATCGACGGCGGAAGACCCGAAGCAGCCGAAGTTGTTTGACTAGCGCCGCGTGCCATTGGGTGAGGGGACAGGCAGCGCGCGACACGCGGTACGCTTCGGTGACAGAACTCCTGCTGTCGACGCTACACCCATGGGCGCGGCGGTTGTTCTCGCGGGAACGCTGCCGACGGTGGTGTGGGCGAAACCGCAAGCGGGGAGGGAGGACAGCCAGGTACTTCCGGCGCGAGATGCCGTTGTGATGTCAGAATTGAACGCTACGCGGTCGCGCGGGACTGCACGCCGGGAGCGGTTTTTGCCAGCGCGTGGCGCATCGTTTCCAGCCGGCTGGCGACCTCGTTCATGTTCTTCGGGCGCTTCACCGGCGAGGTCTTCACGCACTCCATCACCAGGTTCGACAGCGGCTCGGGCACGTCCGGGTTGATGGCGGCCGGCGGGTCGATCTTGGCGTCGAGCAGGAAGCTGTTCTCCTTCTGCTTCACCGTGAACAGTGTCGGCAGCTTCTTCCCGCACGTGGCCCAGTACATCGTGGCGCCGAGGTTGAACACGTCGGTGCGGAAGGTGACCGGGTTGCACTGCACCTGCTCGGGGGCGATGTAGTCCGGCGTCCCCTGGATGCGGCTCTTTTTCGTCCCCTGCTTGGCGGCCTGCCCGAGGTCGATCACCTTCACCTCGCCGGCCTCGTTGAGCAGGATGTTGTTCGGCTTCAGGTCGCAGTGGACGTAACCCAGCGCGTGCAGCGCGTCGAGCGCGCGGGCGGTCTGGATGAAGACCTCCACCTGCCCGATGAGCGTTCGCGGCTTGACGAATTCCAGCGGCCGGCCGTCGAACAGCTCCATGATCAGGGCCGCCTCGTTCACCTTCAGCAGCAGGTTCTTATTGATCTTCAGGTCGACGGTGCGGCGCAGGCTGGGGTGGCGGACGAGCTGCCCGACCTCGTGCTCGGCCTCGAGCTGCTCGACGAAGCGGATGTCCTTGTCCTTCTCACGGACGACGTGCTTCAGGGCGTAAATCTGCCCGGTGACCGGCTCCGAGACGGCGTAGATGGAGCTGCCCGCGCCCTCGCCGATGGGGGCGATGACGTCGTAACCGAACAGCGCCTTGGGGGTGCCCCCCGAGGCGCTGCCGCTGGAACTCGAACTCACACCCACACCGAAAAGCGTCATTGTCTCCCAACCACCTTCTGACGACGACGTGACTTACAGCAGCGCCCGTGCCGCGCCCGCCGGGAGGCGGCGCGGCAGCTATCAAGTGTATACGTCAGGCGCGCGCAATTATTGCGGAAATCGCAGGAAATTCCGTGGCGGCCAGCGGTTATGGGGGCTAAGCCGGAGTGGACGCGCCGGTCGCAACGCCGGCGCGGCCTCGCCTACAAAAGCGGCAGGCGACCGCGGGGGTCGCCTGCCGGTGTTAGGTTGGGACTGTTACGGCGGTCGCCCGCTGGCCGCTCCGGCCAAATCGCGGCGCAAGCGGCCTACTTCTGCCATGCCTTGGATTTGAAGTCGGCGATGGCCTGCTTGAGCTGACCTTCGATCTCGCCGGTGAGTTCCTTCTTGTTCGCCAGGTTCTGTCGTAGGTCGCCGGCGGAGTTATCGACGTACTGGAGCAGGCCGGTCTGGAACTCCTGCACGCGGTTGACCGGGACGTCGTCCAGGTGACCCTGCGTGGCGGCGTAGATGACCATCACCTGCTGCTCGAAGGACATCGGGCGGTACTGCGGCTGCTTGAGCAGCTCCACCAGTCGGGCGCCGCGGTCAAGCTGCTTTTGCGTGGCGGCGTCCAGCTCCGTGCCGAGCTGCGCGAACGCCTCCAGCTCGCGGTAGGCGGCGAGGTCGAGACGCAGCGAGCCGGCGATCTTCTTCATCGCCTTGGTCTGCGCGTTGCCGCCCACGCGGCTGACGCTGATGCCCACGTTCACCGCCGGTCGAACGCCCGCGTAGAACAGCTCCGGCTCGAGGTAGATCTGCCCGTCGGTGATGCTGCTGACGTTGGTGGGGATGTACGCCGACACGTCGCCGTCCTGGGTCTCGATGATCGGCAGGGCGGTGAGCGATCCCGCGCCCTGCTGGTCGCTCAGCTTGACGGCGCGCTCGAGCAGGCGGCTGTGCAAGTAGAAGACGTCGCCCGGGTACGCCTCGCGCCCCGGCGGGCGGCGGAGCAGCAGCGAGAGCTGCCGGTACGCCGCCGCCTGCTTCGAGAGGTCGTCGTACACCACCAGCGTGTGCTCCCCCTTCCACATGAAGTACTCCGCCATCGCGCAGCCGGCGTAGGGGGCGATGTACTGGAGCGGCGCCGGGTCGGCGGCGGTGGCGACGACCACGGTGGTGTAGTCCATGGCGCCGTTCGCCTTGAGCACCTCGACGATGCCCGCGACGGTCGATTCCTTCTGGCCGACCGCCACGTAGAAGCAGCGCACGCCGGTCCCCTTCTGGGCGATGATGGCGTCGAGGGCGATGGCGGTCTTGCCGGTCTTGCGGTCGCCGATGATCAGCTCGCGCTGCCCGCGGCCGATGGGGATCATGCTGTCGATCGCCTTGATGCCGGTCTGGAGCGGCTCCTTCACCGGCTGGCGCTCGGCGATGCCGGGGGCGACGATGTCCATCTTGCGCGTCTCGCTGGAGACGATGGCCGGTCCGCCGTCCAGCGGCTGCCCGAGCGGGTTGACGACGCGCCCGATGACCGCGTCGCCGACCGGCACCTCCAGCAGCCGCCCGGTGGCGCGGACGGTGTCGCCTTCCTTGATGTCGAGGTAGTTGCCGAAGATGACGGCGCCGATGGAGTCTTCTTCCAGGTTGAAGACCTGGCCCATGGTGCCGTTCTCGAACTCCAGCAGCTCCGACGCCATGGCGCCCTTGAGCCCGTAGATGCGGGCGATGCCGTCACCGACCTCGATGACCTGCCCGACCTCGCTGACCTGCACGTCCTGCTCGAAGGTGCTGATCTCGCGCTTGAGGATGCTGGTGATTTCCGCAACGTTAATGGCCATCGATTGGGTCTCCGCTTGGGGATGCTGAATTCGCGAAAAATTCTAAATGTCGAAGCACGAAATCCGAAACAAACCAGAAACGAGGAACGAAGAAAACGAAGACGGCCGGGCCGCGTTGTTGGCGTCTCCTGCTCTTGCTTCCCCCGTTTTTCTTCCTTCTGCCTTCTTTGAATTTGCTTAGATTTCGTGCTTCTTTATTTTGTGCTTCCCTACTTGGGCGCTGCTGCCAGGAGCTGCGCCCGGATCGCCTTCAACTGTTGCCTGACGCTCGCGTCGATCAGTTTGTCGCCGACGCGGATGACCACGCCGCCGATGATGTTTTCGTCCACGTACTGGTGAACGACGGCGTCGCGACCGAGGGCCTGGCCGATGCGCTGGCGGGCGGTCTCGAGCTGGTCCGGCTCCAGGCGATGGGCGACCGTCAGGTCCACCTCCACCTTCCCCAGCCGCTCGTCGAGCAGCTCATCGTAGGCCACCGCCACCTGCGTGATCAGCCCGAGCCGCCCGTGCTGGTTCATGACCGCAAGGGTTCGGAAAAGCAGCGACGCGACCTGGTTGCGGAAGACGCGGTCGAGGAGCCGGGCGCGCTCCTCGATGCCGATCGACGGGTTGGCGAAGATCTCGCGCGCCGACGGGTTCTCGTCCAGGATCTGCCGGAGCTGCTCCAGCTCCCGCCCGATCGGCTCGGCCTGCTGCTGCTCGGTCGCCAGGTCCAGCAGCGACTGCGCGTACGCGAAGGCGAGCGGGGACGAGTGGTGCGGTTCACGTGATGCCATTCGATCTCCTGACGATCCAAACGAGCCGCGGCGCCAGATGCCGCTTCAAGACCCTGCCCGCCCCGCGCGACCCGCCGCTGGGCGGTTTCGGACTTCCCGGCGCAGGCACGCCTCAAGCCTTCGCGCCGGCGGTCTGGAACTGCTCCAGGCTGCGGTCGACCAGATCGCGCTGGTCGTCGGCGTTGAGGTTCCGCCGGAGGATGCGCTCGGCGACGCTGGTCGAGAGCTCGGCCGCCTGGGCGTAGATGTCCGCCAGCGCCGCCCGCCGCGCCGCTTCGATGTCGCGGCTGGCGCGTTCCTTGATCTCCTCCGATTCCTGCTGCGCCTGCATGCGCAGGTTGGTGGCAATGCGCTCGGCGTCGGCGGTGGCCTTGGTCATCATCTCGCGGATGCGCCCCTCGGCGGCGGCGAGCTGCTCGTTGTACTGCCGGAGCGTCGCCTCGGAGCGCACGCGCGCGGCCTCGGCATCGGCGATGTCGCGGCGGATCTTCTCCTCGCGCGCCTTCAGCCCAGAGGCGATCGGCCCCCAGGCGAACTTGCCCAGCACCGCCAGCAGCAGCGCGAACACCACCAGCGTGGTGACCGCCGGCGCGATCGCCTGCGGCACGGTCGGGATCGGGCTGAGCTTGGCCTCGCCACCGTGTGCGCCGCCGCCGCCGCCGCCGCCGCCGGAAGCCGGCGAGGCGGCGCGGGCGGCGCTGGTGAGCAGCAGGCACAGCGTGATGAGCAACGCGAGCGTGATTCGATGCATGGGCGAAACTCCAGGGGGGCAAATTCCGTGATGCCGGCCGACCGGCGTTAACCGGTTGGCCGGTGAGTCGTCATGGCTGCGTCGTCAGATGATGATCCCGACGACGATGGCGAACAGTGTGGCGCCCTCGATCAGCGCCGCGGCGATGATCATGCTGGTGAAGATGCGCCCGCCCGCCTCCGGCTGGCGCGCGATCGCGTCGACCGCGTGGCTGCCGATCGCACCGATGCCCTTGCCGGCGCCGATGATGATCAGCCCGAGCCCGATGCCGACACCGAGCGCCTTGGCGCCGGCGTCGGAGAGGAACGGGTCGGCGACCGAGCCGCTGTTGCCGGTGGGGCCGGCGGCGGTGCCGCTGGTGGTGCCGCCGGACGTGCCGGCGCCGGCGTCGGCGGCCATCACCGGGACGGCGACCGACAGCAGGAGCAGCGCGAACGCTGCCAGAGTGAGAAACCGCTTCATCTCGAAGCTCCGAAATCTCGCCCGTTTCAGGTTCGGGCGAACGACCCGCCTCGCGAGGAAAGGCATTCGGGGACACTACCGGGCCAATCCCTAAGTGGCGACGACCCTCGCAGCGATCGCCGTAGTGGTTCGTTTGGTACTCATCAGCCGGCGGCGCCGGTTCCGGCGCGGCGGGCGTCCTCGGGCAGCTCGGCGAAGTCGCCGAGGTTGCCGCTGCCGATGTTCTCGTGCCGCTCGTCGTGGTGCCCGTGCTCGCCGTGCTCCTCGGTGTGCTCGTGCTCGTGCACCACCATCTGACCGATGAACAGCGTGGTCAGGAACGTAAAGATGTACGCCTGGAGGAACGCCACGAACAGCTCCAGCAGCATGATGGCGGTGGTGCCGGCGACGATGGCCCCGTTGATGGCGACGCCGCCCGCGGTCCCCAGCCGCCAGACGACCGCCGACAGCCCGATCAGCACCGCGACCAGCACGTGCCCGGCGGTCATGTTGGCCATCAGGCGGATCGCCAGCGCGAAGGGCTTGACGAACATGCCGAGGATCTCGACCGGCACCATGACCGGCGCCATGTAGAGCGGCGCCCCGCCGAGGAAGTGGTGCGCCCACTTCCCCATGCCGTTGGCGCGGATGCCCGAGACGTTCCAGACCAGGAAGCTCAGGATCGCCAGCACGCCGGTGACGGCCAGGTTCGCCGTCGCGGTGCCGTAGATGCCGTGCCCGTGGTTCAGCCCGAGCCACTGCCCGGTGATGACGTCCAGCGGCAGCAGGCCGAGCAGGTTGTTGAACAGGATGAAGAAGAACAGCGTCCACAGGAACGGCATGAAGCGGTCCGCCTCGTCGCCCAGCACCGGCTTGGCAATGTCGTTGCGGACGTAGAGGATGATCGCCTCGAAGAAGTTGCGGGTGCCGGTGGGGACCATCTCGCCGCTGCGGTACCGGCGGGTGATGGCGGGGAAGATCAGCAGCATCAGCGCCGCCGAGATCAGCAGCATGATCATGTGGTTGGTCAGGAGGTACCACCCGCCGTCGGTCTGGATGATGGGGTGGTCCACGACGTGCTCGAGCGGGCTCCCCGCCGCCAGCGGGAGCATCGCTTGCAGGTTGGCTAGTGAGACATCAAGCATGGTTCTCTCTCGTCAGTGGATCTTGCGCGGAAGTCGCTTGCGGTTTCGCCGCGGCGCCGGTGCTGGTCCACAGCACGCGGACCAGGACGAACGTCTCGGCGGCGAGCAGGGCGAAGTAGTAGGGGACGACCAGGAGCAGCGTGGGCGCCTTGGGGTAGTCGCCCGCCCGGACGGCGACGAGGGCCGCGCCCAGGCTGACGCCGGCCCGCACCGCGGCCGCGACGAAGAACGCCGCTGTCGCCAGGTCCGCCCGCTGCGCGCCAACGCGAAGCGACCAGGCGATGATCGGCACCGAGGCGACGGTCGCCATCACGGTGACCACCGTGGCCGCCGCGAAGCCGCGCCACCAGTCCGCCCGCCCGACCAGGGTCAACGCGCACGCGACCAGCACCGCGCACAGGACGCACGCCAGCGCAACGGCGCGAATTAGGCTGCCGATCGAAACAGGGTCGGCCGACGCTGGGCCGGAGGATCCGGGACGGGAAGGGGTGGTCTCCGCGCGGGTTGCGAGTGGGCGCACCGGGGCGTGATCGGGCGGGGGCGTCATTTCTGCCGCCATGAGTCCGTCGCTGCTCTGGGCCGCCGTCGCGGTCATCATCAGTCGATCGCCTTCCACGTCGCGCTCGTCGGCGCCGGCGGAGCACCGCCGCCGCGGCCTACTCCCGGAACGACTTCTTCGCCAGCCGGATCATCGCACGCATGCCGACGGCGAACCCGAGGAACATGCCGATCAGCAGCAGCCACGGCTGCGTGTTCAGCCACCGGTCGAGCCCGTAGCCCACGGCGGCGAAGAGCCCGACGGCGACCACGAACTCGATGCCGACGCCGGCCATTCGATACCAGGACGCCAGCGTCGCCTCGTCCTCGCCGCTCGCCTTGCCGGCGCCCGCGCCGACCGAACGGCCGGCGGACGGTGAATGCTCGCGCTGGGGCGGGTCGGCGGGAGTTGGCGGCATCGCTGCTCCCCCGTGTTGCCTGCGCGGGCAAGCGTGGGTCGGACGCGCGTCGGGCAGATCGTGCGAAATGTCACGAACGGCGTTCGGCGGCGCCCCGCGGCAAGCACTTTCCGACGGGGCGCGGGGGTAGATTAGTGGCGGTTACAAAGCAGGTCAAGAAACCCGCCGGACGAGTGAGGCCGCCCCCCCCCGCCGCCGCGCAACCCGCCGGCGCACGTGCATTTGCCGCCAGCGCGCCGCTACACTCGCACGCCGTGAGCGACCCCATCCGCCGCCGGCTCCGCCACGGCGCGCTCGGCGCCGTGCTGGTCGTCGCCGCCACATCGTTCCTGCTCGGCATCCGCTGGGGCCTGCCCTCGCGCGCGGCCGACGCGTACCTGTTCGGCGACCAGCCGCCCTGGCCTGGCGCGACGATCGTCCGCCTGGCGCCGCCGGAGTCCGACGACCGCGGCGCGGACGTGGACGCCAATCCCATCGTGTCGCGCGATGCCGCCGTCCCCTTGAACCAAAACGACGCCCAGCGCGGGGAGATCGTCCGCCGCTACCGGCTGTTCAGCTATCAGCCGGACGAGATGATCACCTTCAAGTCCCTCTCACGCATCGTCGCCAACCGCGGCGACCCGCGGCTCTACCAGTACGGCGGGCTGTGGGTTTACCCGGTCGGGGCGCTGCTCAAGCTGGCGTCCGTCGTCGGCTACGTCGATCTTCGCTCCGATCAGGCGTATTACCTCGATCACCCCGAAGCCTTCGCGCGGTTTTACGTGATCGCCCGGCTCTACGCGGCGTGCTGGGGGATCGTCGGCGCGTGGGCGATCTTCTGGATCGTCCGGCGGATCAGCGGCGGGCTGCTGCTGCCAACCGCGGCGGGGTTCTGCTTCGGCCTCATGCCAGTCGTGATCAACATGGCGCACGAGGCCAAGCCCCACCTGCCGGGCGCGGTGCTCGTGCTGCTGACGGTAATGGCCGCGGCGCGCTACGCCGAGACGGGCGCCACCCGCTGGGTCGCCGCCGCGGGCGCCGCGTGCGGGGCGGCGTTTGGCATGATCCTCGTCGGGGCGATCGCCTTCGCGGTGCTTGCGGTGATGGCATTGCTTCGCCACGACGCGATGCAACGCCGGCTGATCGTCCTCGGCGTGTCGGTCAACGTCGCGCTGGCGGTCTACGTGGTCACCAACCCCTTCGTGATCATCAACGGGCTCGCTCGCCCGGAGCGCTTGCGGTCGAACGTCGGCAACACGACGGCGATGTACCCGACCAGCGCCGGCGGCGTCGCCAACGCGGGCTGGCTCGTGGTCGAAGGCGCCTCGCCGGTGGTGGCGGGGCTGGGCGTCGCGGGTGGTTTCGTGTTGATCATCATGGCGATCCGGCGCAAGCTCGGCCGCGCGTGCGGGGACGCCTGCCCCGGCCGCGGCGACGTCGGCTGGCTGATCGCCGCGCCGGCGGTGCTGATCGCCTTCCCGTTCGTCGCCTTCGCCGCCGACAAGCCGGCGGAGTACGCCCGGTTCGCGCTCGTGCTCGACCTGGCGCTGCTCGTCGCCGCCTTCGCCGGGATCGGCCGCATTCGAAGCTCGCGCGGGCGGGCGCTGCTGTCGATCGTGCTGGTCGCCACGACCGCGGCGGCAGGCTGGCCGTACGTTCGCGGCTTCCTCAACGACTCTCACCCGCTCACCTCGCGGCTGCGCGCGGCGGAGGAACTGAAGCGGCGGATCAGCGGCGGCGAGCGAACGGTCACGCTGCTGGCCGAGCCCGCGCCGTACGCCTGCCCGCCGATCGATTTGTTCCGCTGCCAACTGCTGCTCGCCCCCGCCAAGGCCGCGCCCGCGGAACCAGTCGCCGGAGGGCTGTCGGTCCGCCCGGACCCGGCTCGGCGGGGCAATCCCATCAGTTGGGCGAACGTGCGCTTCGCCGTCGGCGACGATTCCCCGACTCGCCCGCCCGCGGCGGCGACGCTATCCTCGCCATGATGACACCCGCGATGCTGCTGCCGCCGCCGCTGCTGCCCGCCTGGCTCGCACAATCGACGACCGTCGTCATTCCGCAGTTGGAGGGCGTCACCACCGCCACGGTCGCCTTCATCTTCGTCTGCGTGGTCTATCCGCAACTGGTGAAGAACAAGACGCAGTTCTACGCCGCGTTCACCGCGGTGCTGCTCATCATCCTGCTGCACAGCCTGCACATCATGATGGGGCGGGAGTCGGCGGGCTTCCAGGTGTTCGCCGGGGCGGCGATCGGACTGCTCCAGGTGGCGGCGATCGTGCTGCTGTTCGCGAGCTGCGGCGGGGTGACGCTGAAGGAGCTGGCGGGGGACATGGCCAAGGCGTACGAGGTCATCCGCCGCGGCGAGGAGGAGAAGACGGTGATCGTGCCGCTGACCGGCGAGATGCCCCGCCCGCGGCAGCAGCACGCGGGGGCGTCGCCCTCGGCGCCCGGCGCCGTCGCCGCGGGCGGTGGCGCCGGTGAAGCGCCGCCGGCGAACCAAATCGACCTCCCGCCCGACGCGGGCTGGCCGACCAAGAAGTCGGACAGCTCGAGCATACCATTGGAGTAGCCCGTCCCCGCGCCGCACGCGCGCGGGCGGCAGCCAGGTACGACGCGAAGCACCGGGCGCCGGCGACGCCGGATATCAGCGATCACCTGCGGGCGCACCCGCGCCCGCCCGTCAGCCAGCGCGTGACGCCACGGCGGCGCGGCTTTGGCGTATCCGGCGTAAGGGTTTACAATCGCGCCGCGCGCGCGGCGCTCCGCCCACACGGGAACGGACGCCTGCCTCTTCGTCGTCGTCGCCCGCGGTGGCCGCAAGGAGTCTCGATGGTTTGGAGTCTGCTCACAGCAGCCGTCCCGCTCGCACAAACCGCCCCGCTGGGGCCGTACACGGCATGGTGGAAGTTCGTCCCCCTCGTCCTCCTCATGCTCGTCTGGGGCCGGCTGGTCACCTGGATCGACAAGGACTCGCAGGAGGTCCTGCTCCCGCGCACCGGGTTGAACCTCGGGAACCTGATCGGCGGGATCGTCGGCTTCGCGCTGTTCTTCCTGCTGCCCAACTACGCGCTGGGGGTGTTGGCGCTGTTCCTCATCGTCGGCATCGAGGCGGGCGTCTACCTCGCGATGCGCAACTCCAAGGCGGGGCTGGGTGACCTCGGCGGGAAGTTCAACGAGTGGATGGCGTCGGTCCGCGGCGGCGAGAAGGAAGTGAAGGCGGTCGCCGGCGAGGTCCTGCTGATGAGCAAGTCCGGCGCCGCCATGCCCGCGCCCGCGGCGGAAGACCCGGTCCGCCCGGCGTACGAGGCGGCGCAGTCGCTGTTCACCGACCCTCTGCGCCGAAACGCCGAGCGCATCGACCTCGCCCCCGCCGAGGGGCAGTCGACGGTGCGCTACACGGTGGACGGCGTCGGTTACGCCGGCAACGCCATCGAGCGCGGCCGCGCCGCCGCCGGCATCGAGTACATCAAGTCGCTGGCCGGGATGAACGTCGAGGAGAAGCGCAAGCCGCAGACCGGCACGCTGAAGCTGAGCCTTGACGGGCAGAAGCACGAGCTGCAAATCTCCACCGCCGGCAGCAGCGCAGGTGAGCAACTGCGGGCGATCGTCAACCCCAAGAAGAAGTTTCAGCAGAAACTGGACGACCTCGGGATGACCGAGGACCAGCTCGAGATCACGCGCGCGGTCATCCAGGACATGTCCGGCATCGTGCTGGTCAGCACGCCCAAGGGGCAGGGGCTGACCACGCTGCTCTACGCCATCCTGCGGGCGCACGACGCGTTCCTCCAGCACATCCACACGGTCGAGCCGGACCAGGCGACCGACCTCGAAGGCATCACGCAGAACAAGATCGCGCCCAACGCCCCGGTTGCCGAGGAGCTGGACAAGGTCCGCTGGATCATCAGCCAGGAGCCGGACATCATCATGCACTCCAAGGTGGAGGACCCGAAGGTGGCCGTCGCGCTGTCGAAGTTCGCCGGGGAGGGGCGGCGGGTCTACGTCGGCATGCGCGCCAACAGCACCTTCGACGCGCTCAACGCCTGGCGCAAGCTGATCGGCGACGACCGGGCGGCGGTGAACGACCTGCGGATGATCGTCACCGGCCGGGTCCTCCGCCGCCTCTGCGCCGCCTGCAAGGCCGGCTACTCCCCCGACCCCGGCACGCTCCGCAAGCTCAACATGGACCCGGACAAGATCGAGAAGCTCTACCAGGCGCGCACCCAGCCGATGCGCGACGCCAAGGGCAACCCGGTCATGTGCGACTTCTGCAAGGAGCTCTACTTCAAGGGTCGCATCGGCGTCTACGAGCTGTTCATGGTCGACGAGGACGTGCGCACGGTGGTGGAGAACGGCGGGTCGGTCAACCAGCTCAAGGCGGCGTTCCGCAAGCAGCGCGGCAAGTACCTCCAGGAAGCGGCGCTGGCGCAGGTCGAGAGCGGCGAGACCAGCGTGCAGGAAGTGCTGCGGGTGATGAAGTCCGGCGACGACCCCTCCGGCGGGGCCGTGCGCTCCAAGCCGCGCCAGCCCGCCGTCTAGCCGTCGCCCCGTGTAGCCGTTGGCCCGTGTGGTCGTCGCCCGCGCGGCTCGCTCTGGTCTTTCCCCGCAGCTCATCAGCAGAGACAGGCAGCTCGACATGATCTTCGCAGTCATCATCATCCTGCTCTTCGGCGGCATCGCCTACTTCCACTACGCCCAGGGGTTCTTCAGCGCGACGCTGTCGGCGGTGTGCGCGGCGGCGGCGGCGACGGTCGCCCTCGGGTACCACGAATCGGTCGTCCTCGGGCTGCTCGGCGGCGCGGCCGGCGACTACGCCAACGCCATGGTCCTCATGGGACTCTTCGCCGGTGGCTACCTCCTTCTCCGCACCCTGATGGACAAGATGGTGCCGGGGCAGATCAGCATCCCGCACACGCTGGACAAGGTCGGCGGCGGCATCGTCGGGCTCATCGCCGCCACTTTCGCCACCGGCATCGTCGCGCTGGGCGCGCAGATGATGCCGTTCGGCCCGAGCATCGCCGGCTACGCGCGCTACAAGGTCGAGACGCGCGAGGAAGTGACCATCCCCGCCGCCGCCGGCGGGTCGCGCCAGCGCACCGCCAGCGTCCAGGACCAGCTCACCGAGGCCACCTTCACCGCCGAGAACAAGAAGCCGCTGCTGCTCCCGGTGGACGACATGGTCGTCAGCTTCGTCAGCGGCGTCAGCGCCGGCGCGCTCTCGGGCAAGCAGAAGCTCGCCGACGTTCACCCCAACTACACCGACGAGCTGTTCGCCCAGCGGCTCGGCGTGCAGGTGGGCGCCAAGCGCGTGGCGCTAAACCTCCCGGGCAAGACGCCGCAGGTGACCGTGCCGGACAAGGCCGGCGTCTTTCGCGTCGACGCGGACCTGACCAAGGCGGCGGTCGACGCGGAGCTCGACAACGTCCACGATCGCCCGGTCAAGCCGACCAAGGGCGCCAGCGACGTGCAGCTCGTGGTGCGCGTCCTGTTCACGAAGGACGCCGCCGACCCGGATGGCAACGTCCGCCTCAGCACTGGTTCCGTGCGATTGGTCGGCGGCGGCAAGAGCTACCACCCCGTCGGCACGCTCGAGGGGGGCAAGCTCTGGGCGAACAAGCTCGATGACTACCTCATCATCGCTACCAAGACCGAGGATCGCGGCGCGGACTTCGTCTTTTTCGTCGACGAGCCCTCCGCCATCCTGAGCGGCAACGCCAAGGACCCGGAGCAGAAGGTGCAGGACGGCGTGTTCCTCGAGGTCAAGCGGCTGGCGACGGTTGACCTGAGCGGCCAGCCCGTCACCACCGCCATCCCAAGGAGCGCCAAGCCGATCCGCGTGGAGCGCAAGACCGAGGTGCTGAAGCGCAACGGCGCGCCGCCCGCACCCAAGCCCGGCGAGAGCGGCGGCGGCGATGCGGCGCCCGGCGGCGGCGCGGCGTCGTCGGCGGCGGGGCTGCCGTTCACCTACGCTCGCGCCGACGTCTCCAAGAAGCTCTTCAGTCCCGTCAACACCGGCTCGCCGGACAAGGACCTGAAGAACCAGACGATCCAGTCCGGCACGCTCTCGACCCAGAGCAGCCAGTTCACTCAGCTCGACATCACCCCGGTGCAGAGCCTGACCATCCTCCGCCAGGGGGCCAACTCCGTCGACGAGCTGTTCGAGCCGGCGGGCAAGAAGCTCCTCCAGATCGGCGGCGCGCCGCAGCCCGAGGGCGGCGACCCCTGGGCCTGGGGGCAGCTCAGCAAGTGGCAGGTCGTCGACGCCGCCGGCAAGAGCTACCCACCCTCCGGCGGGTTCGCCAAGGTCCGCAAGGAGCAGGCGGACCGCATGGTGGCGGTCTACAACGCCAACGGCACGCCGAAGGAAATCCCGTCCGATGAGGGCCGGCCGACGGAGTTCTGGGTCGCCTTCCTGGTGCCGTCGGGCACGCACGTGAAGGAAGTGAAGTTCAGCGGCAAGACCGTCTCGCCGCTGGACCAGCAGGTTCAGTAGCCTGATCCGTCGCCACCCCCCGCGGCCGCGCCGCTCGCTTTGACCGCCGCCGCGCTCGCGCCCGCATCGCCCGTGTCCCCCGGCTCGCGTGGTGCCGACGCCTCCCGCAGCGCCCGCCTCGCCGACAGTGCCAGCTCGGTTGCCGCCGCCAGGTAAACGGGGACGTATTCCGCCAGTGCCCACGGTGCGTCCAGGTGCCAGTCGGGCGAGCGCCAGACGCGGTAGCTGATGGTCGCGGTTGCCGACCAGACGAGCGCCGCCCAGCCGGGCCGGCCGTCCAGCAGCGGGACCATCGCCAGCACCCAGACCAGGTACCACGGGTAGGCGACCGGCGAGACCAGCAGCGTGACGAGGCAGAGCCAGTATCCGGCCGTCGCGGGCGACGCTCGGAACCGCCAGCATGCGAGCGCCGCCGCCAATAACGCGGCGGCGGCGAGCAGCCGGGCCATCTGCTTGGCGCGGTCCATGGCGCGGCCCTCATCACCGGTGCCAAAGACGAATTTGATTCCCTCGTAGAACGAGCCGTTCGCTTCCCAGGTCTGCGAGTAAGCGCCCGCCGACGCGCGCCAGCCGGCGGCGCCGCCGTGGATCAGGAGCGGGGCCAGGTAGAGCGCGACCAGCGCGGCGGCGAACACGCCAACGGGCAGGAGGCGCGATCGGAACCGGCCATCGCCGGGAAGCGGGGCACGCTGACCGCCGCCGCGGATCAGGAAGGGCGCGATGAGCAGCGCCAGCGGCTTCACCCCCGCGGCCAGGGCGAGCCAGAGCATCGCCCGTGCTCGCGCCGGATGCGCCCGCTGAGCGGCCGACAGCGCCAGCAGCACGAGCAGCGCGCCCAGCGCATCCTGGTGCCCCATCCCCCCGGTCTCCAGCGTGACCAGAGGGTTCCACGCCAGCAGCGCAGCCCACCAGGGGCTCTGGCCGGACCGGCGGAGCATGCCGAGCAGCACGAGCGCGCATCCGACGGCGCAGGCGGCATAGGTCGAGCGAAAGACGGTGGCGCGGTAAGGCGCGTCAGCGTTACCCAGGTACCACCGCCACGCGGACCGCTCGCCGTGCGAGATGGCCGCGAGAGAAGCGTGCGGGGGCGAAGCGACGGAGATCGAAGCAGCCGGGGGCGAAGCGTGCGGGGGCGAAGCGGCGTTCGCTGCAAGCGAATGCTCATCGCGGGGGAGCGCCCCGATCGAGGCGGGTGCGGCGCCGATCCTCTCGCCGCGCGGGAAGGCGGGAACCGAGGCGGGCGCTGCACCCAGCGCCCGCTCCGCCGCCGCCGCGAGCGCGAAGACGGCATGCGACGTGCCGGGGTAGATCGTCCGCACGTCAGGGAAGGGGACGAGCGCGTCCACCGCGTCGGCGCCGTCGAAGTCGCGCGGCGCCGTCGCGTAGGGCGACGCGCCCGCCAGCCACATCCGGCCGTCGGCGCGGTAGCGGAGCACGTCTTCCGACAGCGCCGGCCGGAGCAGCACCACTGCCGCCAACTGGAGCACCGCGCCTCCGGCAACGAGGAGGATCTCGCTGGTCCGGCGGCGCAGCTTGATCGCGTTGGCCGGCGTGGTCGCCAGCAAAGCCGCGATCGCCAGCAACGGCGCGCCCAGCGCGAGCGGGCCGACGATGAGCGTCACGTCCGATTGCAGCAGCCGCCGCCCGCGCAGGAGGAACAGCCAGGCGAGCTGCCCGCCGAACAGCGCGGCCGCCGCCAGCAGCCAGAGGAGGAACCGCGTTCGCGCGCTCATCGTGCCGTTCACGAATAGAACTCCGCACCGCCCATCCGTGGACGAGAGCGCCCTTCGCGGCGATCGCGAATCGAATCGCGGTGCCATCGTAACGGCGAGGCTTGCCCCGATCCTTACGGCGGGAACCCGGCGAGCGTCGCCCCTACCACGTCACCGCGAAATGAACTGGCGACACGAACGGGCGACACGAATTAGCGACACCAACTGCCGACACGAATTAGCAACACAAACTGGCGACACGAATTGACGACACGAATTAGGGGGAACTCCGCGTCGTAGCACGGGCAGCTTGCCCGAGCCCCCGCGGCGGGCGGCGGAGTCACTTGGCGACGCCGGGGATGTTCTGGAGCTGGCGCTGTAACGAATTCGTGTCCGTGCCGCCGCCGCCGCCGCCGCCGCCGCCGCCGCCGGTGTCGCTGCCGGTCGCGCCGGCGGGTTGCTGCGGCGGCGGGGCGGTGGCGCCGCCCTTGGGTGGGGAGATCTGCCCGCCGCCGATGCCGGGATTGGCCGGGAGGGTCAGGCGCTTCTCGTCGCGGACGACCACCACCTGCTGTCCTTGCTGGAAGGCGGTGAGCAGCGCGTCCTTGGCCTCGGCGGGGTCGCTCATCTCCTTCACCGGGCGCATCACGCCGCCGCCCATGCCGATCTCCACGATCGAGTCGTTCTGCTTCAGGCCGAAGTACTTCTCCATGCCGCCGCCGGCGTCGATGGCGGTGACGAGGACGGCGGTCATGCGCCCCCCGGTGCTCTCGGCGTCGAGCTTGATCTGCTGGCGGACGTCGGTGCCGTCGGCGTCCTTGCCGCCGAGCTGTTGCGCCTTGGGCGTCACCTCCTTGCGCGTCTGGAGCACCTGCTGGGTGTGGGGGAGGGTGGAGGAGGACATGATCCAGACGATGACGCCGATGACCACGAGGAAACCGACGAGCCCGAATGCCATTCGCATGGTGGAGTCCTGGGTAGGGGGGAAAGATGTCCGAGCCCTTCGCGTCGCTCGGGGCCGGCGTCGCCGGAGATCATTATGACCCGCGCGTGCGCCGGGGGGAATCGGAGTTACTGCGCCGGCGCGCCGATCCCGCTTCGCGCTCGCTGACACGTTGACCTCCCGTTGCTATTGCTCCCTCGTCGCCAGCAGCTCGTAGTCCGGTTCCTGCTCCAGCTTGCGCTCGACGGCGTAGTACTTCTCGCTGTCGAAGAACGAGACGCGCACGCTGATGTCGGCGCACTTCAGGTCGGCGGTGCGCTCGAAGCTGGCGTCGGAGACCTTCAGGCCCGCCGCCTTCAGGAGGTTGATGGTCTCGACCACCGCTCCGGGGCGCCAGGCGCGGCGGATGACCAGCACGCGGTAGCGGTTCTTGGGCATCGCCCGTTCCAGGTAGTCCAGGATCCACAGCGCCGCGACGATGATGGCGGTGGAGACGGCGGTCAGCGTGTACATGCCGAAGCCGGCGGCCATGCCGACGGCGGCGACGCACCACAGCCCGGCGGCGGTGGTCAGCCCGCGGATCGTCGAGCCGTTCTTGACGATCGCGCCCGCGCCCAGGAAGCCGATGCCGGTCATGATCCCGTAGGCGATGCGCGCCGGGTCGACGCGCACCTCGAAGTCGGTGGGGTTGGGCCACTGGCGGTCGACGAAGCTGATGGAGATGAGCATGACCAGGGCGCTGCCGACGGCGACGAGGATGTTGGTGCGGAACCCCGCCTGCCGCCCGCGGACCTCGCGCTCCAGCCCCACCATCCCCCCCGCCACCGCCGCCACCAGCAGCCGCACGACGTGCTCGGCCGGCCATTGGTAATGCGTGCCCCACTGGCGGATGACGTCGTCCAGGCGATCGATCACGGCGAGTAGCATCATGCGGGCGGCTGTTCTAACCGAAGCGGCCCGAGGGGCAAACGCGCGCCTCGCGGGCGATGGAAGTTTCGTCAGCAGCGGGAGTTGAGAGCGACGCGGGACCCGGTGGGTTCGTTTTGCATTTTCGCTGGCGCGCCGCGCTCCCCCCCCCGACGCCAATCGATCGACCTCCGTGTCTTCGTTGCACGCAGGCACCGCTCTACGCGGAGGTCGAATTGGGTTTGTTTTCGCACTTTCGACCACTGAGCCTCCGCAGCGGAATTGGGTTCGTTTTCAGCCGTTTCGGTGCATCGTGAGCCGACCCGCTTCACCGATTGGGTTGTCAAAGAGCGCGTACCTCCCCCCCCGCGTGGCACCATAGCAATGCAAATCCGCAAATGCGGCGGAAAAGTGCGACCGGCGGGGCGCGGGACATCTGGCGGTCGTCACCGAACCGCGACGGGCGCCGTCGTTGAGGGTTGGCTGCTCGCGGCGCGGCGGGACGCCTGGGGCGCGGGACCTTTCACCAACTCCTTCGGCAGCGGTTTCGCGGGCCGGCGGATGACGTAGCCGACGCCGCCGTTGCCGAACCAGGCATGGGTGAGGGCGGCCTGGCTGTAGCGGACGCCGTTGCCCTTGTCCCGGCTGGCGGGGTCGTTCACGATCACCCGCCCGTCGGGCTCAAGGCCGCGGATCACAATGAGGTGGCCGTCGGTCTCCTGGTAAATGGGGGCATCCGGGACCGTCCCGCGGGCGAACTCGATGGAGGCGACGATCGGGTTGCCCGCGGCGATGTGGGCCTTCACCTGGTCCCAGTCGCGGAAGCGCTCCAGCCACGCGTCGGTCCCCAGCTCAGCCGCGCGCTGGGTGGCGTTGGACCAGTTGCCGAACAAATCGTTGTGGTCGTCCCAGATGGCCAGCGCGTTTTCCATGGTCGGGCGGTCGATGCCGAGGTGCTCGAGGACCATCGAGACGCTGGTGGGCGAGCAGGTCATGCCGGTGACTGGGGCGGCGTTATCACCCTGCGGGCGGAAGGGGACGTTCAGGTCGCGCGCCCACCGCGCCGGCGGGCCGGGGTCGGGATGGACCGCTTTCGCCCAGACCGACGCGGCGTCGATCGGGCCGGAATAGCAGACGGCGATCCGGCGAACGCTGGGATTGGTCCCGCGATCGAGATCGAAGCTCTGGAGCGTTGCACGGACCTGGTATGCGTCGGCGGGGCGGTTGAGGCGCAAGACGTCGGTCTCGACCCGGCCGAACTCGCATTGGTCGGTCCGGCTCGAGCGGGTGTGCCGGCCCCACGCGCCGATCCGCAGCCAGGGCGTCCACCGTTTGCTCGCGTGGTCGCGCGTGCGGACGTGGAACACGACGCCGGTGTCATCGGGGGTCGCGACGTTCCACGACGGGAGCAGCTCGGTAAAGGGGAACTCGGCCGGGGCTTCGGGCGAGGTCCAGGTCCCCTCGCGCGGGAACCCGCGCTGCCGCCCGGCGCCGTCGAGGGTGATGCGCGCCGGCTCGTCGGCCAGCAGCTTCACGCGGCGCATTGAGCCGGCGCGGAAGGCGTCGGCGGTGTCGGTGAAGATGAGCCGATCGACCCTCGCCACCGCCCGGCGGTCATCGGCGCGGAAGCGCGGCTCGCCGTCGGCGTCGCGCAGGAGCAGCGCCGCCTGCCCCATCAGGAGGGCGACGCCGAGGCCGATCACGGTCCCCAGGCCGAGTTGCGACGTCGTGATCCAGCGGTGCACGGTGGGTTGCTCTCCGTTCGTCTGTCGCCACGCATGCTAACCTCGCGACGCGAGCCGCGCCCAATCGCCGACGGCGCGACGGCGGGCGCGGCGCGGCGGGGGCGCGCCGGGGGCGGGCGGCGCGTGGGCTGTCGCCGGCGAACTCCCCGACGGCCAAAGTCCGGTCCGCTTGGTAAAGTATCGGACGTCGCGGCGCGCGAGCGGATCATCTTCTGATCAACCGCTCGATTCAACGTCGCCGCGCAGGATCTGCTCGAGGCGTTCGACGAAGACGCTGCGCGGAAGCACGGCATCGATGCCCAGCGAACGCGCGCGGCCGATGGTTGCCCGATCGACGTGCGAAACGAAGCCGGTCACTGCGCCGCCGGTGCGCAGTTTCCACGCGGCGGCGGCGTCGAGCGCGCCGTTCTGGTTGAGGTCCACGATCAGCCGCCGACCCGCGTGGTCGGCGAGTTTCGCGGGTTCGCGGAGCAACACGATGTCGACGCCGCGCAGTTTCGCGGCGCTGCGGATGCGGCTGGAGAAGAGCAGGTCGCGCACGAGGACCAGGAGGGGCGGGCTGCCGGAATTTGTTGCTTCGGAGGACGCGGGCACTTGCGAACTCATGTGTTAGGTGGACAATGGTTCAGGTCGGTGGACAGGGTGTCGCTTTTGTCCGGACACACTGTCTCAAAAAGAGCAAAAGATCGGCATCTCAGGCTTTTCGGCTTGAGGCGGAATTGCGGCTGCCGAGACCGGTTTTCCCCCGCAGATTGGCGGTTGAGCCGGCTGCCGGATGGAGCGGGCCCGAGAATATGCGGCAAGGGGCACAACCTTTGCTGTGCGGATCGATGGGCAATCAGAGCAAGGTGAGGTTGTAGATGGAAAAGCAGACCCAAAAGCGTCCGGGGGGGAGCCGAGGCAGCGCACCGGCTGCCCCGATCGGGGACCCCCAAGTTTCGTCCTCCGGCGGCGGCAGCTCGCAAGAGCGCCGCGCAGCGGGCGCGTCGTCGGCGTCCACGCCGGTCTCGGCAAAATACATCGACAGCCGGCTGAAGCAGTTCTGCCTGCGTTAGCCGCGCCCGGTATAAACGCCATCGTGGCCCACTGGCGGCCATCCCGTGGCGCGATCATGCTGGCGCATCACCTCGGGGAAAAACGCACGTTAGGGCGCCCCAGTTAGATTAGTACCGCTCGGACCGCCCGCGACCTCCGCGTTGGCGGGCGGCGGGCGGGTTTCGGTAACGAACAATCCATCGGGCTGTGGTTCGCAAGGATTCAGGCCCTTGAGCACGGAGAAGGTACGCGCATGATGTCTACAGGGAAGTCGATCACGCCAGCAGGGAACGCTTCGGGCTCCGGCGCCGAGGGCGCCGCCACCACGGCCGCCACCACCACGGCCGCCACCACCACTGCCGCCGCCGCCACCGGCATGGCCGCGGTCGAGCGGTTGCCGTTCAAGCAGTTCGTCTGGGGGGCGGGCATCGAGTGCTCGTTCCTCCCGCATCTCAACGTCGACCAGTACGAGTGGACCCAGCACAACCGTTTTTGGCGCGACGACCTCCGCCGCGCCAAGGACCTGGGCATCTCCCACCTGCGCTACGCGTTCCCGTGGCACGTGCTCGAGCCGCGGCGCGGGCAGTTCGACTGGTCTTACGCCGACGAGCGGATGGCGGAGCTCGACAAGCTCGGCATCAACCTGCTGTTGGACGTGATGCACTTCGGCACCCCGCTGTGGCTGAAGCAGGCGGTGGGCGACCCCGAGTTCCCCGAGGCGCTGGAAGCCTTCACCGAGGCGATGGTCACCCGCTACCGCGGGCAGGTCAGCACGTGGTGCCCGTTCAACGAGCCGCTGGTCAGCGCGCTGTTCAGCGGCGACTTCGGCTTCTGGCCCCCGCACGCGCGCAAGTGGCGCGGGTACATGCCGGTGCTGAGCCGGATCGTGCAGGGCCTCTCCCGCGCCATGCGCGCCGTCCGCCGCGTCCAGCCCGAGGCGACCATCCTCCACGTCGACGCCGCCGAGGGGTACAAGACCCGCAAGAAGGAGCTCGAGGCCGAGGTGAAGCGCCGCAATTTGCGCCGCTTCATCGTGATGGACCTGCTGAGCGGTCGCGTCGACGAGCACCACCCGCTGTACTCCTGGGTGAACAGCTTCGGGCTGAGCGACTTGGATTTGGAGTGGTTCCGCACCAACCCGCAGCAGCCGGACGTGCTGGGATTGGACTACTACTCGCACAGCGACTGGCAGCTCGAGATCCAGCCCGGCGGCAACATCCGCCAGCGCCGCGCCGACAACCCGCTGGGGTTCTACGGCATCGGCAACGCCTACTGGCAGCGGTACGGCATCCCGCTGATGCTGACCGAGACCAGCATCGAGGGCCAGGCGATCAACCGCGAGATCTGGCTCGACACCAACATCGACGACATCCGCCGCCTGCGCGAGGAGGGCGTCCCGGTGCTGGGGCTGGTGTGGTGGCCGATGATCGACCAGGTCGACTGGGACGGCGCGCTGCTGCACCGGGTGGGCAAGATCCACAACGTCGGCATGTGGAAGCTCGAGCGGCAGACGGACGGGACGCTGACGCGCGAGGAGACGCCGCTGGTCGAGCTGTTCCGCGCCGCCGCCCAGGCGGGCGAGGAGCGGGTCGGCAAGCTGGAGCACATCAGCTACCCGTCGCAGGAGGCGGAGGAAGAGCAGCTCCCGCCGGTGGGCGAGTGGATCCAGCCGAAGCTGGTTTCCGACGCGCTGGCGCAGCAGCCCGCCGCCCGCGCCACCGAGACGGGCAAGTCCAACGGCAACGGGAACGGCAACGGCCACGGCAACGGTCACAGCGCCGTCGCCGAGCCGGGCGCCCGCGGGCGGGTGGTTGATCCCGCGCCAGGGCTGGCCGCCGAGGCGCCCGCCGCCCACGCGGCGGCGCTCCAGGCGCAGGGGGCGGCGTCGATCGACGTCGCCGACAGCCGCGCCACCGGCCGGTACGGCATCGTCGTCTTCAGCCACCTGCGCTGGGGCTTCGTCTGGCAGCGCCCGCAGCAGTTCCTGTCGCGCTTCGCCAAGAAGCACCCGATCCTCTTCGTCGAAGAGCCGTTCTTCGACCGCCCCGAGGGCGCCGAGCCGGACATCCAGTTCCACCGCGTGATGCCCAACGTCACCGTGGTCTGCCCGCACATCTCGGTGGAGTGGGACAGGAACCCCAAGCTCCCCGCGATGCTCCGCGAGTGGACGCGCGACGCGATCGACCGGATGAACGACGACGACGGGTCGTTCGATCGCCCGCTGCTGTGGTACTACAGCCCGATGGACTCCGCCTGGTCGCTGGGATACTTCCCCAACCGCGGCGTGGTCTACGACTGCATGGACGAGCTCTCGCAGTTCACCGGCGCCCCCAAAACGCTGGTGGAGAACGAGGCCCGGCTGATCCGCCACGCCGATATCGTCTTCACCGGCGGGTACAACCTTGGCGACAAGAAGCGCAAGCAGCACGACAACGTCCACACGTTCGGCTGCGGCGTGGAGGTCTCGCACTTCGGCAAGGCGCGCGACCCCAAGACCAAGATCCCGCACGACATCGACTTCATGCCGCGCCCGATCCTCGGGTGGTTCGGCGTGGTCGACGAGCGCGTCGACTACGCGATGGTCGGCGAGATGGCGCGCCTGCGCCCGGACTGGTCGTTCGCCATGGTCGGGCCGGTCGTCAAGGTTGACCCGAACATGCTGCCGCACTCGCCCAACCTGTTCTGGCTCGGCGGGCGCGACTACCAGGTGCTGCCCAACTACTGCGCGGCGTTCGACGTGAACATGATGGCGTTCGCCATCAACGCGGCGACGGAGTTCATCAACCCCACCAAGGGGCTGGAGTACATGGCGACCGGCAAGCCAATCGTCAGCACCCACGTGCGCGACGTGGTCAAGCAGTGGAGCGACATTGTCCTGCTGGCCAAGAACACCGATGAGTTCCTCGATCAGGCATGGAGGGCGTACGTGCGCGGCGACGACGTCCCGCAGCGCGTGGAGCGCGGGCTGGAGCTGGCCGGGCAGTGCAGTTGGGAAGTGACCGTGGCGCGCATGCAGTCGCTGATCAAGGAAGCGATCACCAGGAGCGACCGCCGCTCGGGCGGCAAGATCGAGCCGCTGCCCGAGGCGGAGCTGGAATATCAATACATGCCCACCCAGGGCTCATGACCGGCCGCCGCCGCTGCCGCCGCCGCCGCCTTCGTGTGGCGCGTGCGTGCGGGCGTGACCGGCCGCCCTGGGCGGCGAACGTGAAAAGGATGGGCAGTTGCAGGGATGTGCCAGACAACCCTGTAGGGGCGGTTCGCCCGCCCAGTGAGTTTCCGCGGCGGCTCTCGAAGGCTGCCCTTACAGAGGAGAACGAATGGAACCCAAGATCGTCATCATCGGCGCCGGCCCGACCGGCCTGGGCGCCGCTTACCGCCTGAAAGAGCTCGGCTACAAGAACTTCCACATGTACGAGCGCAGCCCGTACATCGGCGGGCTCGCCAGCAGCTTCACCGACTCCGCCGGCTTCACGTGGGACATCGGCGGCCACGTGATGTTCAGCCACTACAAGTACTACGACGACTGCTTCGACAAGCTGATGGGCAACGACTTCCAGCTCAACATGCGCGAGTGCTGGGTGCGCATGTTCGACAACTGGGTGCCGTACCCGTTCCAGAACAACATCCGCCACCTCCCCAAGGAAGTCACCTACGAGTGCCTCGCCGGGCTCGTCAAGGCGCAGGCGCGCGGCGACCATCGCTCGGCCGGCAACTTCCGCGAGTTCATCGACAAGGTGTTCGGCGACGGCATCGCCAAGCACTTCATGCTCCCCTACAACTTCAAGGTCTGGGCCCACCCCGCCGAGATGATGAACAAGGAGTGGATCGGCGAGCGCGTCGCGGTGCTGGAC
>DASQDR010000013.1:0-17197 GCA_035634055.1 Tepidisphaeraceae bacterium
CGGCGCTGGGGACGATCGCCGATGTCGTGCCGCTGGTCGGCGAGAACCGCGTTCTCGCCGCCTTCGGGCTCGGCGGGCTCAAGGCGTCGAAGCTCGTCGGCATCCAGGCGCTGATCGAATCGGCTGGGCTGACCGGGCAGACGCTGGACAGCTACCACGTCGGCTTCCTGCTCGCCCCGCGCCTCAACGCCTGCGGGCGGATGGGCCACGCGCGCGAGGCGGTCGAGATGCTCACCAAGGCGGACCACGACCGCGCCGTTGAGATCGGCCAGTACCTTGAGACGCAGAACAAGGCGCGGCAGACGATGGAGCGATCGATCGTCGATGCCGCCATCGCGCAGGTCGAGGCGCAGAAGCTCGATGGCGACGACTGCCGGGCAATTGTGCTCCGCGGGGACGGGTGGCACCCGGGCGTGATCGGCATCGTCGCGTCGCGGCTGGTGGATCGGTTCTGCAAGCCGACGATCATGGTCGCCTTCGGGCAGGACAACGGCTCGGGCCCGATGGGCCAGGGCAGCGGCCGGTCGATTGCCGGCTTCCATCTCGCCCGGGCGCTTGAGCACTGTGGGGAATACCTCGAAGCCTATGGTGGCCACGAGATGGCCGCCGGGCTGAAGGTCCGCCCGGAGCACTTCGACGCCTTCCGCCAGCGCTTCTGCGCGTACGCCTACCAGAACCTGGCGCCCGAGCAGTTGGTGCCGGAGCTGAAGCTCGATGCCGAGGCGGAGCTGCGCCAGGTGACGGCGGCGCTGGTCGATGACCTTAGGCGGCTCGGCCCGTTCGGGCACGGCAACCGCAAGCCGCTGTTCTGCTCCAAGGGTGTTCAGCTCGCCGCCCCGCCGCGCCGCGTCGGCAAGACCGGCAATCACCTCCAGCTCTACCTCCGCCAGGGCAACACCAACATGAAGGCGATCGCCTTTGGCTTCGGCACCGACGACCTGCTCGACCGCCTGCGCGTGGGCGTCACCCTCGATTTGGCGTTCGAGCCGACGCTCAACGTGTACAACGGCAGCTCGACCGTCGAGCTGGAGGTCAAGGACCTCCAGTTCACCGGGGGCTAGGGCGCCGCGTCGCCCCAAGTGCGGCGCCGCCCCAGCCTTGCGGCGCCAAATGACGTGACCGTCAGCGCCGCTCTATAGATTGGTCCCCCATAGACGCCCGCGAACCGGTGGCGATACCATTCCCGCGTCACCGCACCCGCGCAGCGCTCGCGCGCAAACCAAGCGCACTCGCGCAAAGCACAGGAGACGCCGCCATGTCGTTGAAATCGCTCGTCGCCACCGGCACCAAGGTCTGGTCCGATTCGATCGACCCGGAGATCGTCAAGGCTGCGCCGGCCAAGGGGATCAGCGGGGCGACGTCCAACCCGATCATCATCGCCGACATCATCAAGAAGGGCGGCTTCGACCAGCGGATCTCCGAGCTGATCGAGCAGGGGATGGACGACTCCGCCATCGCGTGGCAGCTCGACGACGAGCTCGTCGCCAACGCCGAGCGCGTCTTCCGCCCGACGTGGGAGCGCACCGGCGGCAACGACGGGTACGTCAGCTTCGAGCTCGACCCGCTGCTGGAGGACACGGCCAACCCCGTCCCGCTCGACCAGGCGGTCCGCAAGTACCTGGAACTCGGCAAGCGCTGGGGCCTGGGGCACGACAACCGCATGATCAAGGTGCCGGCGACTGAGGCGGGGCTGGCGGCGCTGGAAGAGCTGGCGGCGGAGGGGATCACGCTGAACGTGACGCTCTGCTTCACCGAGCGGCAGTACGTCGCCGCCCGCGACGCCGTCTGGCGCGGCGTGCAGCGCGCCAAGCGCGGGCTGGACCGGTTCAAGAGCGTCTACAGCATTTTCATCTCGCGCGTGGACGTCTACACGGCCAAAAACGTGCCGGAGCTGTCGAAGGAAGCGCAGGGCAAGGTCGGGCTGGTCAACGCCAAGCTGCTCTGGCAGGCGAACCAGGCTTTCTGGAAGGACAAGGGGCTCAAGCTCCAGCAGGAGATCATCTTCGCCAGCACCGGCAAGAAGCTGGAGTGGCAGAGTGAGGATTATTACGTAGAGCAGCTCGCCGGCAGCGACATCCAGACTAACCCGCCGGAAACCAACGACTGGGTGGAGCGCGCCGACAAGCGTTACGCGCGAACGGTCGACCAACTGCCGCCGGCCCACGTGGTCGACGAGATCCGGCAGAAGGTGGACCCGGCGAAGCTCGAGCGGACGCTGATGCAGGAGGGGACCAAGAAGTTCGCCGACCCGCAGAAGGCGCTGGAGAAGCAGATCGGCCAGCGGCGGACCGAACTCGCCGCGGCGCGGTAGCGGCGGCGTAATTGCGCGGCGGCGGGGCGTACGGCGGCGCGGATGCGCGCGGCCGCGGGTGGTGCAGCTTGCCCGGCCGGTGAATTTTGAAACGCACGCGGCCCACCTTCGCACTTTAGAAGCGGGCGAGGCCCGCGCGCTGGCGGAGGGGCGGCACGGCACGGCCGGACTGACACGGCTGGCTCGGATCGACCGCGCGGCGCAGCGCGGCCGGGGTGTCGAGACGGCGGGTTTCGGTTTGACTGCTCTGGCGGGTGTGGATAACTTCAACGGGCCGAGGCGTTCTGCGAACCGGCGCGACCGAGGAAGAGTTGCCGGACGAGACTTGCGCGTGCGCCCTCAGGGATGGGGTCGGGGGCACGTGTCCGGCCGGCAGCGCCCCGCCAGCGACCGTGATTGAACCCAACTCGCCATCGCCGTCCGCCACCCGCGCCGTCGCCGCCAGCGCCGTTGTTGCCGCAGCCGCCGCCGTGGGCTTCGCCGTCGTCGCAACAGGCAATTGCAGCACCATGAGTTCAGCCGCCCCGGCGGGCGGGGCGCACGCCGCCACCGCCGC
Source organism: Tepidisphaeraceae bacterium (assembly GCA_035634055.1). GTDB lineage: Bacteria > Planctomycetota > Phycisphaerae > Tepidisphaerales > Tepidisphaeraceae > JAICTV01. The sequence goes on from DASQDR010000013.1 coordinate 2,868, forward strand.
CGCCGGGGTTTGCTGAGGAGGCTTTCTCGATGTCCCGTCGCCGCTTGACCACCCGCACCATGACCCCCACCCGCCGCGGCACCGCCAACACCAACAGCACCGTGGTTCGCCACGCGGTCGCCGACGTCATCGAGCGGCTGGAGAGCCGCACGCTGCTGACGACCATCGTCACCGACACCAACCCGCTGACCGCCACGCCGGCCACGCAGCAGTTCGAGTACAAGGACGCGCGCGGGCAGACCGTCCGCGTGGTGGTTCACGGCGACGTGTCGGCGGAATTCGTCTTTGCGCGCGTGACCAAGGGCGCGGAGAAGACCGGCTTCGGCGGCAACGACGTGATCCTCGGCGAGTTCGTCCCGCCGCTGGCGCCCAACGACAAGGGGCAGCTCGTCGCCAACCCCGAGGACGGGCGCGATTTGTTCCACGTCTTCGTGGCGCAGGCGTCGATCGACTCGTACATCTCGATCGCCAGGGTCGCCAACCCCCCGAGCCGCAACCCGCGCCCGATGCAGCCGTTCGACGGCAGCGTGACGCTGACCGTGCAGCCCAGCTCGGGCGACGAGGTGCGCAAGCAGACCGCCGGCGGCACCGGGTCGATCTACCTCGGCGCCCGCACGCGCGACACGGCGGCGGACATCGACGACGAGGCGGACGTCCCGATCCGCAGCGCGCGCTACAACGGACAGGGGCTGCTGCCCGCCAACAGCCGCAACCGCCTGACCGCCGGCTTCAGCACTGCGCCCGGCGTCAGCCTCGGGCGGTTCCTGTTCGGCGGCGCGGTCTCCGGGCAGGTCATCATCCAAGGATCGATGGAAACCTGGTACTGCGGCGCCCTGCTCACCGGCGTCACCGAGGGGCAGATCGAGGGCGCGCCGATCGCGCTGAACAACTTCTACGTCGCCGGTGACATCCGCAACATCCTGGTCAAGGGGGCCGTCGGCACCAACGAGGTCGTCGTCGGCGAGCAGGGCCGCGCCATCAGCTACTTCACCGGCGTGGACTTCGAGGTGAAGGGCCGGGTCGGGCAGATCCGCACCGGCAGCGACTACGCCGGCGTCGGGACCATCACCAACAGCAACCAGGGGCTCGGCCTGCGCACCCGCCAGCAGGAAATCGAGACGCGCGTTCCCGACGGCTTGAACCGCGGCCTGTTCACCGAGTTTGAGAACGGTCAGTTCGGCGACCGCGAGGCCTTCTTCCACAACGACACCTTCGAGACCGCGCAGTTCCTCGGCAGCATCAACTCCAAGCAGACCGGCGCCAACAGCGTGCAGGTCAACGGGCTGTACCAGTGGGTCCCGCGCGTGCAGGACCTGGCGGACTACTACGCCGTCCCGCTCATGGCCGGGCAGAGCATCACGGTGCGGCTGATCGCCCCCGACGTCTTCACCGCCGGCACCGCGTTTGAGATCAACTCGGTGCTGCACGTCGGCGTGTTTGACCCCGAGCGGCGGCTGATCGCCAGCGACTACGGCGACAACGCGCAGCACGCGCCCGTGGCGAACAACCTGAGCGCCGCGCAGCAACAGCAGTTCACCTTCACCGCCGACAAGCCGGGCATCTACCGCTTCGCCGTCGGCAAGGACCCGACGTTCAGCACCCCCGGCTTTCGGCTGGGGCTGGAACAGCCTTACCAGCTCCAGATCACCGGCGTCGGGAGCATGGGGCTCGGCGGGCTGGTGGCGCAGGAGTCGGTCTACGCCATTTCGGGGCTCAACGCCGACCGCAGCTCGGTCCTGGGATCGCTCGGCAACATCGAGGTCGTGCGCGGGGACCTCGGCGCGGTCCATAGCATTGGCGACTTCATCGTCTCGGGCCTGGCCAGCGGGTTCAACGCAATCGCCGACGGCGGCGATCTGCGCGCCATCGACGCCGTCAGCCTCGGGCAGTTTGTCGGCGCCGCGTTCGGCAGCGACGCCACCATCGCGGTGCTGACCGGCAGCGTCGGCATGATCCGCTCCACCGGCACCGATATCGCCGCCCACACCACGCAGATCAACGCCTTCGGGCGAGGCACCGCGCTGCTGCCGCCCATCGGCGGGGACGTGCAGTGGATCGTGGCCCCCAACACCTTCGTCACCGATCTTGCCGTCAACGGCAGCGTGGGCGTCATCCAGGCGACGCGCTGGGGCTTCACCAACTACGCCGGCAGCCTCTCGGTCAACGCCGACGAGACCGGCCGGCCCGGCGTGATCGACCTGATCGACGTCACCGGCGACATCGGCACCCTCCAGGCGGGCGGCCCCCTGATCAGCACCGGGCCCGGCGGCAACATCCGCTACATGAAGATCGGCCCGGCAGCGACCGCTTATCGCCCCTTCACCTTCGGCAGCAGTACGCCGGAGGAAACCACCTTCGTGCAAGGGCAGACCGCCACCCTCACCGACGACTCGGGCGCGCAGGTCGTCCTCACCCCGACCCAGCAGGACGTGATCGACCCGCTCACCGGCCTGCCGCTGGTGGACATCAACGGCAACCCGGTGATCAACTCCGGCACGCTCACCGTGCTGACCTACCCGATCGCACGGTCGATCACCAACCAGGGCGGCGGCGGCGTGGCCATCGTCCGCGTCACCAGCACCCGCGGCGTCCGCGTCAACACCACCGGCGCCAACGCCGAGATCGGATCCATCGTCTCCACCGGCACCGGCCCCGCCCTGGTCACCGATCCCGGCCCGGACCTGCTGCCCAACACCGGCGACGAAGACCTCGGCGAAGACCAGCTCCCGCTGACCGGCGACGAGCCGTTCGTCATCGACCCGGCGAACCTCAACGACAACAGCATCGACATCCGCGGCGCCCGCACCGACGTCTACGAGATTCGCGGCAACAACTTCAACAGCATCCGCAACGGCACCGGCGGCGAGGTGCCGGTCATCAACGCCGGGCAGGTGGGCAACATCGATGGCACCACCCTCGGCATCGCCACCAGCGCGTTCCGCCCCGGCATGGCGGTCGAGCAGACGACGGTGATCGACAACCCCGGCACCGCCGTCAGTGACGGCAACACCTTCCCGCTCAACCTGGCCAAGACCGGCGTGAGCGTCAACGGCGGCAGCCCGACCAGCTTCGCCGTCTCCAACATCCGCGCCACGCGGGCGCTGGGCAACGTGGTCGCCGTCGGCACCGTCGGCAACCTCCAGGCCAATTCCGACAACCAGGGCGTGCGCGGCGTCCACGAGGGGATCGTCGGCGCCGCCATCGTCACCGGGCAACTCCGGCTCGCGCAGGTCGGTGAAGGGCTCAACCCCAGCGGCAGCGGCAACATGGGCCGCGCCGGCCTCTACGCCGTCACCGGGCAAAATGCCGCCGCCACCGTCGGCCGCATCGAGCGCGTCGTCGCGCGCAACGGCGCCAGCATCCGCGGCGACATCGTGACCAACAACGGCATCGGCGACATCGAGGTCACCGGCGGCGGGTCGATCATCAATGCCGACATCATGAACGTCCTGGCGCCCGGCGTGGTCGATCCCAACAACCCCGGCGGCGGCGGGGGCGTTGCCACCGGCACCGGCGCCGATCTCTCCCCGTCGCGCGAGTTCAGCGGGCTGCGCACCATCGTCTCGAACAGCCTGATCGACAACATCCTCGTCCAGGGCGCCGGCGGCATCATCGGCACGACCATCTCCTCGGCCAGCATCGGGCCGATCCGATCGCTCGGCGGCTTCGGCATCATCAACACCTCGCTCAGCACCCTCGGCAACGGCCGCTTCGGCGCCGTCACCGCCGACGGGTACGGCGTCCGCGGCGTCGACTTTGACGGCGGGCAGTCGCTCGACAGCCTCTCGGCCGTCGGGCCGGCCAAGCGCCTGACCACCACCAGCTTCTCCCCCGACGTCCGGATGAGCGAGAGCCTGGCGGTCGATCCGTTCTTCGGCACCAAGCCCAACGCGCTGACCGACCTGCACGTGCTCCTTGGCACCACCGCCAAGGCCCCGCAGCGCAAGGGCGTCAGCAACGGGGGATCGATCGACTTGTCAGAGGTGCGCGTCTCCCGCGACGTCGGCCCGATCAGCGCGAACACCATTCGCGCCAGCGTCTTCAACGTGCCGAACCAGATCGCCTCGATCAACACCGGCGACTACGTCGATTCGATGCAGGTCACGGCCGGGCGCATCAACCGAATTGACATCGGCAAGGACGCGCTGCGCTCGAGCATCCAGGTGGCCGGCCCGGTCGGACCGGTCAGCATCGGCGGGTCGTTCCGCGGGTCCTCCAACCTCAGTGCCACCGGCGCCAACGGCAGCATCCAGAGCTTCACTACCGGGCGCAGCTTGTACGGCAACGTCTACGCCCAGCAGAGCATCGGGTCGATCCGCGTCGGGACGGTTTACGGCTCGGCCGGCGGGCGCACCGCCGGCAGCCTCCGCGAGTTCATCACCAACGGCGACGTCCTCACCGGATCCAAGCTCGAGGTGGAGAAGGAGCTGACCCGCCTGGTGATCGGCGGCGACGTGCAGGACGGCGCCGCCATCCGCGTCGGCACCTTGGGCACCAAGACGATCATCGGCGATGAGGTCGAAGCCGTGAACACCAAGCCGTGGTAGCGGCGGCCGTCGCGACCAGCGTCGCGGCGGTGATCATGAGTCGAAGCGCAAAGAAAGCGCCCGCACGGTCACTCGTGCGGGCGCTTCTGGTTTGTAGATCTCTCCGCGGCAGTCGCCCGCGGGTCCAGCGCGGTTAGCGGCCGTAGTAGTACGAGCCGGCGTTGTAGTAGTAGGTCGTCACCGGCGTGGTGGTGTAGACCGGCGCGGTGTAGTACGTCACCGGCGGGGCGGGGGCGTACACGACCGGCGGGGGCGAGGAATACACCACGGGCGGCGCCACGTAGACCGGCGCGGGGGCCACGACCACCGGCGGCGGGCAGTAGACAGCCGGCGCGGAGTAATAGCGGACGGGCGGGCAGTAGGAGTAGGAACGGTACCCGCCAAACCCGTGCCCGCCGAACCCGCGGCCGTAGCCGACGTTGGCGTAGTTGTAGCCGCCGCCCCAGGAGCTGGAGCCGAAGCCGAAGCTGAGCCCAAAGGAGCTGCGGCTGTGCCCGTGCCCACCGCCGCCGTGGTATCGGCCGCCGCGGTCGGTGCCAAAGCGGCTCCCCGCCGACGCCATTGGCGGCATCAGCGCCATCGCCCCCACCGCGACCAAAGCAATCAACGACTTTCGCATGACCGAGGCTCCTTTGATGAACCCGCCGCGCGTGCGCGCGCATTGGGGTTATCGATACTAGTACAGACAATGCCCAGGCGGGGAGGTTAGTCTTGGGGCACGACCGCCCGTGGAACGGCCAAACGGTGCTAACGTGCGGGCCTGCCTGATATTATCGGAGCAACCCGAAGTGGGGAGGTCGCGCTGGTCGGAAGAACAAAACTGCCGGCTGACGCCCGCAGCTACGACAATGGGTGACGCGCGCCGACAACCGTCGACTCGTCCTATTCCACCGGCGCGGCGCGGGCGGCCCGTGGGGCGCAGACGACCAGGTTATCCCGGTGCACCACCTCGTCGTACGCCGCCTCGCCGAGCAGGGCGCGGACCTCGGCGGTCTTCTTCCCGCGCACGCGCTCGACGTCCTCCGAGCCGTAGTTGGTCAGACCCTGCGCGATGATCGCGCCGTCGTCGCCGCCGACGATCGCCACCACGTCGCCGGGCGCAAAGTTCCCCTCGACGCGCGAGATGCCGGCGGGCAGGAGGCTGCGGTTCTTCTCGATCAGCGCCCTGACCGCGCCGGCGTCGACCACGATCGACCCTGCGGGCCGGGCGGCGTCAATCCAGCGGCTGCGGCTCGACCGCGTCTTCGGCGACGGCACGAACAGCGTGCCCGTCTCCTCGCCCGCGAGGATGCTCACCAGCACGTCCCCGCGGCGGCCGTCGGCGACCACCATCGCCTCGCCGGCGTCGGTGACGCGCCGGGCGGCCTCGAGCTTGGAGTTCATCCCGCCCTTGCCCAGCGCGCTCTTCTCCGCCCGCACCAGCGTGTTGGCGTGCTCAAGGCTTTCCACCAGCCGCACCGGCTGGTGCTTCTCGTCCAGCAGCCCGTCGACCACCGTCAGCAGCACCAGCAGGTCCGCCCGCAGCGCCGCGGCGACCATTGCGGCAAGGATGTCGTTGTCGCCGAAGGTGATCTTGATCAGCTCCGACGTGGAGATGGTGTCGTTCTCGTTGATGATCGGCACGGCCCCCAGCTCGTGGGCGGCGTGGATGGTGTTGCGGACGTTGAGGAAGCGGGTGCGCTCGTCGATGTCCTCGCGCGTCAGCAGGAGCTGGGCCACCGGGAGCTTGAAGGGCTCAAAGGCGCCCGCCCACGCGTCCATCAGCCGCCGCTGCCCCACGGCCGCGACCGCCTGAAGCTTGGCGAGATCCGTCGGCCGCTTGGGCAGCCCCAGTTCCGCCACCCCCGCGCCGATCGCGCCGGAGCTGACGATGGTGACGCTCACCCCACGCTCGCGCAGGGCCGCCACCTGCCTGGCGACTGAAGCGACGAACGGCACATCCAGCCGCCCCGACTTGTCAGTCAGGAGCTGCGTGCCCAGCTTGACCACCACGGTGCGAACGGCGGAGAGGTACTGGGTGCGGGACGGGCTCATGGTGCGTCGCGTGGGAGTGTATCGGTCGCGGCAGAAATGGGAATGGAGACGCTTGGCGTGACAGTGGGTGCGTGACAGCGAGTGCGTGACACCAACGCCCGCAGGTGCTGACTCGACCGCGGCGACCACCTGTGGGTTAGCCCGTCCCCCAGCGCGTGCAGCAAGCGACGCGACGCAACGGGAGATCGTAAGCCTTGTCATTCACATAGTTTATGGCCAGCGGAGGACGTTGGACACGCCTCTCCCCGCATGATCACTGTTAAAATGGGTAAAGAGTTTCCGCCGCCCCTCCCGATACCATCACGGTCGCAGTTACCCAGATTAACAGGGGCTGGACGAAAGGGTGGTAAGGACGCCACCGCAGTTTAACAGTCGGCGAGAGGCCCGGTGGATCGGGCGGCTCACCACGGAGAACGATCATGAGCCGCGTCAACTCGATCCTCGCCCAGACCTATCTCAACACCCTCCTCGCCGGCGACCGCAGCGCCGCCCGGAAGTTCATCGACGGCCTGATCGCCGAGCAGGGCTTCGGTGCCCGCGAGCTGCTCACCACCCTGGTCTGGCCGACGATGGAACTGCTGCAAATCCTCCACCGCGACGACCGCATCAGCACCGGGAGCCTGAACCTGGCGACGCGGCTCAACCGCAACATCACCGATCACCTCTGCGGGCAGCTCCAAAAGGCGGACAGCAACGGCAAGAAGGCGCTGATCTTCTGCGGCGACGACGAGCCCGAGGAGCTCGGAGGACAGCTTTGCGCCGAGCTGTTCGAGAGCGACGGCTGGACCGTTAAGTTCGCCGGCGGCGGGGTGCCCGAGGACGAGGTGCTCGCCCTCATCGGCCGCGAGCGCCCGGACCTGCTGGTCATGTTCGGTACGCTTCCCAATGGCGTCCCGGCCGTCCGCAAGCTGATCGACTACCTCCGCGAGGTCAACTCCTGCCCGCAGATGCAGGTGATGTGCTGCGGCGGGATCTACAAGCGGGCGGAGGGCCTGGCCGAGGAGATCGGCGCCGACCTGTATGCCCCCGACGCCGCCGACGCCGTGGCCGTCGCCAACGCCAACCCGGACCGCAAGGCGACCGTCGACCAGCAGACGGTGGGCCGCACCCGCCGCATCCGCAAGGCACAGGCGCGCAACAAGCCCGCGCAGGTTTCGCGCGAGGTGCAGGCGGACGTGGACGCCGCCTGAGCAGGCAAGGGCGCGCAGCCGCGGGCACGCCACGCCCGCAACCCGCGCGGTGCGGGCCTCACTCACCCGCGTCGCGCGAGTTTCTCCCGCTGAAGCGTCCCTGTTGGAAAAAGCGAGCGGCCGGTGAGCTGCGGTAGGCTCACCGGCCGCACTTGTTTTTGCGCCCTTGGTTATCCGGACCTTCCCTGAAGCGGGAGAGGGGGTTGATTCGCGTTGACGTCGCGGCCGCGGGAATGTTACAAGCCAGACGAGCTGAACATCGGCAACGGACGCCGAGACGCTTGAAGTTTTCATCTGCCTGGCCCTGCCTATGCGACGGAGCGCGATCAACTACACCGGCCCGGTCCTGTGCGCCGTGCTCGCGGTCGCCCTCGTGGGGGCGATCGGCCGTGCGGACGTGAAGCCGGCCGTGACGCCCGTCACCCTCTCCAACGCCCGCGCCGCCGAGCTGACCGCGCGATTGGTGTCCGCCCCGTTGGTCAAGCTGCCGGAATCGCGGCGCGCCGATCTGCTTGGGGCCGCACCGAAGTCTCGCACCATGGTGATGGAGGTGACCGCCTACTGCCCCTGCACCAGGTGCTGCGGGCCGCAGGCGCGGGGCGTCACCGCGAGCGGACGGCACGTCAGCCACAACAGCGGCCGCTTCGTCGCCGCCGACACCAGCGTGCTGCCGTTCCGCACGAAGCTGGTCATCCCAGGCTACGCGAACCACCGCGCGGTCGAAGTGCTCGACCGCGGCGGCGCGATCAAGGGGAACAAGCTCGACGTCTTCTTCCCCACCCACCAGGAAGCGCTGAAGTGGGGGAGGCAAAAGATCGAGGTGGTGGTGGTCGATCCTCCCGACCGATCGTAATCCGCGCCGGCGCTTACTAATTCGCGCTCATCCCTCGGTTGATGCATCCGTCCCACGCGCCCCTGCTCGCTCCGCGCCGCTCGCTCCGCGCCGCTCGCTTCGCGCTTCGCGCTACCCGCTTCGCGCCACTCGCTTCCCGCGCTCGCTCCGCGTCTTTAGATTGCGGACGCCGGTGTCTGAGCGAAGCGAAGACCCGGATGTCTGTTCAAGCGCGCGCGCCTGGGTCAGACAAGCAATACATCCGGCTCTTCGCTTCGCTCAGAGACCGGCGTTGCGATCGGAACCCGCACCGATTGCGCTCGCGCGGATAAGACGCTTGCGCGATCGGCGCTCACGATTTGCGTTAGTTGTTCTCGGCGCGCCCGCTCGTCCACGTGACGTTGTGGATCGGTTCCAGGATCTTCATCACGTCCGCGAGCAGTTGCTGGTCGATCGGCTCCCCGATCCAGCGGACGTTCTTCTCCATGTTGTCCGGGTTGGCGGATCCCACGATCGTGGTCGCGATCTCCGGGTTGATCACGGAGAACTGCACCGCCAGCTTTTCGATGTCCGCGCCCCGGGACTTGCAGAACGCCGCGGCGCGGGCGCAGATTTCTTTCACGTGCGCCGGGGCCGGGTGCCACGCGGGGGGTGGGCGGTTAGAGAGGATCCCCATCGACAGCGGCGACGCGTTGATCACCCCGACGCCCTTCGCCCGCATGTCCGGCACCAGCTCCGCCAGCGCGGTGTCGTTCAGGCTGTAGTGGCAGTAGGAGAGGATCGTGTCCACCTCCGCCCGGTCGGTGACGTAACGAAAGCTCTTCAGCGGCAGGCCGGTGATCCCGACGAAGCGGACCTTCCCCGCCTGCTGGAGCTTGCGCAGTGCCGGAAGCGTTTCCTCGACAACCTGATCCAGGGTGCCAAACTCCATGTCGTGCACCTGGATCAAGTCGATGTGCTCGACCCCGAGCCGCTGCATGCTCTCGTCCACGCTGGCGGTGACGCGGGCGGCGGAGAAGTCGAAGGCGTCGTCGCTGTACCGGCCGACCTTCGTCGCCAGGATGTACCGGTCGCGCGACACCTCGCGCAGCGCCTTGCCCAGCACCGCCTCCGCCTTGGTCAGGCCGTAGTAGGGGGAGACGTCAATGAAGTTGATGCCGCGGTCGAGCGAGACGTGCACCGCGCGGATGCCGTCCGCCTCGCGCACCTCGCGGAACAGGCTGCCCAGCGGCGAGGCGCCATAGCTCAGTGCCGAGACGCGCAGGCCGGTATTCCCCAGGGGTCGGTATTCCATATCGGTCAGTCGTCCAGTCGGTAAGCCTCGATCGCCGTCGCGCCCATGATGCGCGACTGCTCGGTGACCGAAAGGGGAGCGATGAAGTCCTGCACGGTCCGCACCCATCGGCCGTAGTCGCAGGCGACCAGGCAGACCGGCCAGTCCGATCCGAACATCACCCGCCGCGGGCCGAACGCCTCGAGCACCACGTCCACGTACGGCCGGAGCTGCTCTGGCGTCCAGGCGTTCCAGTCCGCCTCGGTCACCATGCCGGAAATTTTGCAGTACACGTTCTGCCGCCGCCCCAGCTCGCGGATGTTCTCGCGCCACGGCGAGAGCACGCCGGCCTTGATCTTCGGCTTGGCGACGTGGTCGACGATGAAGACCTGGTTGGGGTGGCGGTCCACGAGGCGGATCGATTGCGGCAGGTGGCGCTCGAAGATCAGGATGTCGTATCGCAGCTCGCCCGCCGCCCGCAGCGCGCTCACGCCGCGATCGAAGTCGTCGCGTAGCATGTAGTCGTCGTCCGCCTCGTCGTGCAGCACGTGGCGAACCCCCTTGAGCTTCGCGCGCGCCGCGTAACCGGCGAGGTTCGTCTCGACGCTCAGCGAAACCAGCGGCACCCACCCGACCACGCCGCGGATGAAGTCGTGCTGCTCGGCGAACGCCAGCAGGGCGTCCGTTTCCTCCAGCGTCTGCCGCGCCTGCACCGAGACGACGCCGTCCACGCCCGCCGCCCGCGTTTGCGCCAGCAGGTCGGCGGGCAGAAAATCGCGTCGGATGCGCTCCATGCCCGGGTGGTTCATCCAGCCGTACTCCGCATCGTTGTAGCGCCAGAAATGGTGGTGTGAGTCGATCGTCATGGCGTTTTCAGAACTCGACCATCGCCTTGACCACGCCCGCGTCCGGCGCGAGCCACGTCGGCAGCGTGGCGACAAGGTCTTCGCACCGCGCGCGGTGGGTGATCCAGACGTCGGAGTCGATCTTCCCCTCTTCGATCAGCCGGATGATCCGCTTGAAGTCCTCGCCGCGCGCATTGCGCGAGCCCATCAGCGTGATCTCGCGGCGGTGGAAGTTGGGGTCGTTGAAGCTGAGGTCACCCTGGAACAGCCCGACGAACACGATCCGCCCGCCGGGCGCGACGTACTCGAAGGTCCTGGCCATCGACTGCGCGTTGCCCGTGGCGTCGATGACGACGGTGGGCAGCTCGCCATCGGTGAGGTCCTTCAGCGCCGCCACCACGTCGCCGCGCGCGTCCACCACGTGGTCGACCTTCATCCTCTCGCGGCAGAAGCGAATGCGCGACTCCGCCTGCTCGGCCACGATCACCTTCGCGCCGGCGACCTGCGCGAACGGGATGACCGAGAGCCCGATCGGCCCCGCCCCGACGATCAGCACCCACTCGCCCGGCTCGACCGCGGCGCGCTCGGCGGCGTGGCAGCCGATCGCCAGCATCTCCACCAGCGCGAGCTGGTCGGCCGCCAGCTTGTCCGACTTGTGCAGCTTGGCCGTCGGCACGACCAGGCGCTCGCGCATGCCGCCGTCCACGTGAACGCCCATCACCTGCAAGTTGGCGCAGCAGTTGGATTTCCCACGCCGACAGGCGACGCACTTCCCGCAGTTGAGGTAGGGCTCCACGGCGCAGCGGTCGCCGGGCTTGAGGTCAGTGGCCGGATCGTTCACCTCTTCGACGACCACGCCCAGCTCGTGCCCGATCACGCGCGGGTAGCTGAAGAACGGCTGTCGCCCGTGGTAAGCGTGCCAGTCGGTGCCGCAGATGCCGACGCGGCTGACGCGCACCACCGCGTGCCCCGCCGGCAGCGGCCCCGCCGGCGCCGCCGACTCCGTCAGTTGCAGCTTCCCCGGCTCCTGGAGGACGAACGTCTTCATGGCCGGCAATTTTACGGCCACAGGCCAGGCGAAAGAAGCCGCCCGCCCCAACGCTCTTTCCCCACTAGCCACTAGCCACTAGCCACTAGCCACTGTTCCGCTTCGTCTCCCGCGCTGCCCGCTTCACGAATCGCACTTCCCGGCGCGCGTCCCCGTCGTCCGGCGTCTTGACCTCATCGCCTAGGGTGTCCTCGACGTAAAGCATCTTCACCGAGACCATCGCCGCCGCCGCCAGCGGTGCAGCCAAGGCAAGGCCCAGCCCGCCGGCGAGGATGCCCATTAGCACCTGGGCGACAATCGACACCGCGCCCGGCAGGTCGACGGCCCGGCCCTGGATCAGCGGCATGAGCAGGTTTCCCTCCAGGTTCTGGATGACCAGGAACAGGATGACGACGTAAGCGGCCTTGCTCGGGTCCACCGGCAGCGTGAGCAGCACCGCCGGCACCAGGCTGATCAGCGGGCCGAAGTTCGGGATAAAGTTGAAGATCGCGGCCAGGAACCCCAGCAGCAGCGCCAGCGGCACCCCGAGCACCGCCAGGCCGATCCACGTGGCGATGCCGACGATCACCATGTCGATCGCCTGTCCGATGAGCCACCATTTTAGGGTGTAGCCGGTTGCCCCGATCACCTCGGCCATGCGGTCTCGGCGGGACATCGGAAAGAGGTGGAGCAGCCCGCGCACGTACGCCCTGGGGTTGGCGGCCAGGAACAGCCCGACGAACAGCACGACCATCAGGTTCACGACGACGCCCAGCGTGCCGGAGACAACGCCGGTGACGTTGCCGAGCAGGTTCCCCCGGCCGGTCATCAGCTCGTTCATCTTCGGGGCGCTGTTGAGCAACAGCGTGCCGACGCGCGTGCCGGCCAAGCGCTCGCGCAGGTTGGCGACCGCCTGGGGCAGGCGGTCCATGAACTGCCCGACCTGCTCCGCCAGGGGCGCCGCCGCCGCCCAGAACAGTCCGACCAGCGCCCCGAGGAGCGCCACAATCACGATCGCCAGCGACAGGCCGTGCGACAGCCGGGTCTTCTCGCGCACCCAGTCGCTCAGCCCGCGGAGCAGGATGGCGATCAGGATCCCCGCGAAGATCAGCAGCAGGACCTCGATCGAGTACCAGAGGAACATCGCCAGCGACAGCAGCGCGACGCCGATGGCGGCAGCGGCAAAGCACTTGCGGGTGAAGCTGTCGGATACGTGGGCGGCGGCGCCGCGATGACCGACGGCGTCGCGGCCTGCGGCGGTGCTGCGGTCGGCATGGCGGCCCGCGTCGCGCGGATCGCGGCGGGGTTCGGCGTCGGCATCAGGTGTTCGTTCGCCCTCTGGCACGCGAGGGTGTTGTCCCACGACGATCGAACAAGATGCAACGAGCAAAAGGCGGCTGCGCTGCCGGAAACGCCGTCTGGCTCAACCGGCCGACGGCGGGACCGTCTGAGGAAGTGACGGCGGGCGGGGGAGGGGGTCCGATTGTGCCGCCGGTGCCGCCTCGGCATGTTTCAAATCCGCGAAGCTGCGGGAACTGTGGCGGTTTTGCTGAAACTTTCACCGTCGGGTGACGTTTTTGGTTGAGCGGGCGATCGCGGCTTTGCTACGATCGGCCCGGGCTAATTCCTGGCGAGGGGCTTGTTTCGCCAGCTACTTGTGGCAAATTCAGCAGCAATGGCGAACCTTTCGCCGACCGCGCGGGTATTGGTAGGCGAGGTCGTACCCCTTTCCCAAGCCGTTCCCGCGCCAGCGTCGCAACGCCGAGTCCGCACCGCGGAAGAGTGAGGTCAATCGTGAGCAGCCGGTCCGTCCGCACCCCCTCGCCTCTGGTCGAACAACTCGAGAACCGCCAACTGATGAGCCTGGTCGTCGACCTGCGCCTCCCCGGTGGCGGCAAGGCGGCCACCGTCTCCAGCGTGGGGCAGACCATCAACATGGAGGTCTGGGCGACCGTGAAGGGCAGCGATGCCAATGGCGCCAACGAGGGCCTCCAGATCGCCGTCGGCTCGATGCTCAGCACCAACGTCAACGGCGGCGCCGCCAGCGGCACCCTCAAGGCGACCCTCGATCCCGGCTTTAGCTCCCTGGGCGCCAGCCACGGCGGACAGAAGGACTTGGACGGCGACGGCGACCTCGATGTCGGCTCCAACGATAACTCCGCCGCCGACGGCTTCTTCTTCGCCCGCTCCTCGGGCATGAAGACCAACGGCGTTGTCAGCGGCGACAACATGTCGTTCAAGATCGGCACCGCCACCTTCACCGTTACCTCGCTGAAGACCGGCGGGCAGACGAATCTGCTGTTCCGCAAGCGCGACTACATCAGCGGCGCGCTCTGGAAGGAAGACGGCAACTTCTCCACCCTCAAGAACGCCTCCACCGGCTCCTACTCCGGCGGGTCCGCCCTGGTGCTGAGCCGCGGCGGCGTGATCACTCCGACGCCCGGCTCGATCTCCGGCAAGGCGTTCAAGGACGCCGACAAGGACGGGGTCTACGACTCCGGCGAGGCCGGACTGGGCGGCGCCACCCTCTTCCTGGACAAGGACAAGGACGGCGTCAAGGACCTCGGCGAGCCCACCGCCAC
>DASQDR010000014.1:0-40138 GCA_035634055.1 Tepidisphaeraceae bacterium
CGAGGAAAAAGCGGGCGGGACAGACCGCCGTGCGCGCCCGTCCCGGCCGCTCCGCCATCGCCAAGCCGCCCTCACCGCGCCGTCCAGCCGGTGGCGGCGACAGCGGCGGCGCCCGCGCGGCGAAGGTGCAGTTCACCCACACCGAGCGCGTCGTCTACCCTGAAGCGGGCTATACCAAGGGCGACGTCCTGGAGTTCTACCTGAAGGTGGCCGACAAGCTCCTCCCGCACCTGCGCGACCGGCCGATCACGCTCGAGCGCCTGCCGGACGGCGTGAAGGAGGGCGCGCCGCACTTCTGGCAGAAGAACACGCCGAGCTACTACCCCAGGTGGATCCCGCGGGTAAAGCTGCCGACTACCGAGGCGGGCAAGTCGGTCGAGTACGCGCTGGTAAACGGCGTCGAGTCGCTGCTTTACCTGGTGAACCAGAACGTGCTGACGTTCCACGTCTGGATGTCGCGCCAGCGCGAGCCGGATCGGCCGGACTACGTGCTGTTCGACATCGACCCGCACCAGTCCACCTTCGCCAACGCCGTGAAGGTGGCCAAGGCGTTGCACGAGCTGCTGGACGCCGAGGGGGTGGAGAACTTCGTCAAGACCAGCGGCAAGAGCGGCCTGCACGTGCTGACGCCGTGGGACGGCGACTTCGAATCGTCCCGCGCCTGGGCCGAGCGCATTGCCGACCGCGTGGCGGGCGAGCTGCCGAAGATCGCCACCACCGAACGGACGATCGCCAAGCGCGGCAGCCGGGTCTACGTCGACGCGATGCAGAACGCCAAGGGCAAGCACGCCGTCCCGCCGTACGTCCTGCGCGCCACCCCGGCCGCGACGGCTTCAATGCCGCTGGAGTGGAAGGAGCTCACGCCCACCCTGACGCCAAAGAAGTTCGACCTGAAATCCGCCCTGGCGCGCATCACGAAACAGCCGAGGGATCCGCTGGCATCGTTGACGGGCGCGCCGAGGAACTGAGTGAGGAAAAAGCAGCCACGAATGGACACGAATAAAGTCGAGAGGGCCATGCTTGGGTTTCCGCGGCCGCCTTGATCCATCTGACTGTCTCTCTCTCTCTCTCTCTCTCTCTCTCTCTTTTGCTCTCTTGCTCTCTTACTTCTCCTTCTTCATTCCTGTGCATTCGTGTCCATTCGTGGTTCCACTCTCTCCCCCGCGTTGTTGAACACCCACCCCCCGCATAGGATCGCAGCGACATGGCCACTGCCGCGACGCTGCGTGACTTCATCAATTTTCTCGACGGCGAGGGGGAGCTTTCGCGCGTGAAGGCGCGGGTGTCGCCGGTGCTGGAGATCGCCGGCGTCTGCGACCGCGTCTGCAAGACGCCCGCCCCGCACGGGCACAAGGAGCGCGACAAGAACCGCGCCGCCGCCCTCGGCGGAAAGGCGCTGCTGTTCGAGAACGTCGAGGGGTCGGATTTCCCCGTCGCCATCAACACCTTCGGCTCCTACTGGCGCGTCAACCAGGCCCTCGGCACCGACTCGCTCGACGCGCTGGCGGACCGCGTGCAGCAACTGGTCAAGCCGGAGATTCCCTCCACGCTGATCGAGAAGATGAAGCGGCTGCCGGACCTGATCAAGATGGCGTCGTTCCCGCCCAAGGTCGTCCGCAGCGGCATCTGCCAGGAGGTCGTGCTGGAGGGGGACAAGGCCGACCTGACGAAGCTGCCGATCATCCAGTGCTGGCCGCTCGATGGCGATCTGTCGTCCGGGCAGGTGTTCGATCCCGCCGGCGCGCGCGAGGCCGCGCAGCGACAGACCGGCACCGGGCGCTACATCACCCTCGGCGGCATCTACACGCGCAACCCCGTCACCGGCGACCGCAACATCGGCATGTACCGCGTGCAGGTGTTCGGCCCGCGCAAGGCGGCCATGCACTGGCACCTGCACCACGACGGCGCCCGCCACTTCCGCCTCTGGCAACAGCGCGGCGAGCGCATGCCGCTGGCAATCGCGCTCGGCGGCGAGAGCGTCATGCCCTACGCCGCCACCGCGCCGCTCCCGCCGGGAATCGAGGAACTGCTCTTCGCCGGCTTCCTCAACGGCGGCGGCATTGACCTCGTGCGCTGCCGCACCATCGACATGCACGTCCCGGCCAACGCCGAGATCGTCATCGAGGGGTACGTCGACCCGAACGAGAAGCTGCTCGAAGGCCCGTTCGGCGATCACACCGGCTTCTATTCCCTCGCCGATTGGTACCCCGCGTTCCACGTCACCGCCATCACGCACCGGAAGAACCCGATCTACCCCACGACGATCGTCGGCAAGCCGCCGATGGAGGACTACTTCCTCGGCAAGGCCACTGAGCGCGTCTTCCTCCCGCTGCTGAAGATGCTGATCCCCGACATCGTCGACTACTCGCTGCCGATCAGCGGCGTGTTCCACAACTGCGCGTTCATCAAGATCCGCAAGGAGTACCCCTACCAGGCCCGCCGCGTGATGCACGCGATCTGGGGCGCGGGGCAGATGGCGTTCACGAAGTTCATCGTGGTGGTGGACGAGCACGTGGACGTCCACGACGAGCAGGACGTCCTGTTCCACCTCTTCGCCAACTGCGACCCGCAGCGCGACACCGAGATCGTCCACGGCCCGGTCGACATCCTGGACCACGCTTCCCCGGACCTGGGCGCCGGCAGCAAGATGGGATTCGACGCGACGATCAAGCTCCCCGCCGAGGGCCGCGTCCGCGCCTGGCCGAAGGAACTGGAGATGGATCAGGCAACGAAGGATCTGGTAACGCGGAAGTGGCGCGAGTACGGGCTCTGATGACGCAGGATGTGCATTAACTCGATGGGGCGCGTCAAGGCGGAGTCGCGGGAGATGCGCTGGCGTGACGCGTGGCCTGTTCGTGCCGATTGGATTGGCCCGATCGTGCGGGTACAACATCGGCCGATGGGCGCGGACGCGGGAGAGCTTCGGAAAGGTTGGGAGGCGGCGACCGAGGGGCTGGGGACGCCGGCGGCGCGGGGGGAAATCTTCGATCAGCTCTGCGCCGCCTATACCGGTCCGGACCGGCACTACCACGGGATCGGGCACATCGCCGACTGCCTGCGCGAGTTCGACCCCGTGCGCGCGCAGGCGACGAATGCTCGTGCGGTGGAACTGGCGATCTGGTTCCACGACGTGGTGTACGACGGCAGGCGGGCGGACAACGAGCAACGTTCCGCCGACGCCGCCGACGCCGCCCTGCAGCGGCTCGGCGGCAGCGCGACGCTGCGGCGCGACGTTGGGGACCTCATCCTGCTCACGCGCCACACCCAGACGCCCGCGACGGTCGACGGCATGCTGATGATCGACATCGACCTGGCCAGCCTTGGCATCGCCCCCGATGCATTTGATGCCAATGGCGACGCGATCCGCCGCGAGTACCCGCACGTCGCCGACGCGGACTTTTTCCGCGCCCGCATCAACCTTTTAGGGCGATTCCTCGACCGGCCGCGAATTTATTACACGCAGGTCTTCTTCGACCGCTACGAGCGCGCCGCACGCGCGAACCTCGAGCGCACGCTGCTGGCGCTGCGATAGGCTGACGGAAACGCTTTGAAGATGGTGGGCTGCGCGACGCGCGCTGGGAGGAGACGCCCCACGTCGCGGCCGAAGAGCGCGCGCCGCCGTGTGGCCGGCACCTTCCGTGCCCGTCTCCCGCCGAAACCGACAAGACAAGTGTCGCCCCGACGGCGGCCGTCAATCCCGGTCCGCGCGGCGCAGTTCGCGCGGCCGAGGGCCCCGCCAGTTCGGGGGCGAAGGGTCCGCGCTCTGCACGGACCGGAGGTGGTGGTGCGGCGCCGGCCGCGGGGGCGGGACCGTGCGCGCCACCGCGAGCATCCCGAGCAGCAGGATTACGACCAGCATCGCCAGCCCCATCACCACCATCGGGCCCGGCGTTCCGGCGTGGGCGGCGCGGCTGCCGCACCGCGGGCAGAAGCGCGCGGCGCTGGGGAGGACTCGGCGGCACTGGAAGCAGTTTCTGGCCATCGCGCGGTTCCTATGCCGCACGATATCATACCTGGCGTGATCCGAATCCGCGAAATCACCGATCCGGAGCTGAAGCAGAAGGTCGTGGCCGCGCTCGCGGAGCGACGCGGAATGTCGGCGGCGGCGATCCCGGAGTGGTATGAGCTGGACGACGCGGATTACGTGGACCTGCTGAACGATATCCGGGAACAGGAGTCTCCCCCGGGATGGGAGGAGGATCCGCGGGAGTAGCGTCGGTGACCGGAGCAGCAGGATTGGGGATTGGCGATTGAAGACTTGAAAGGCTGCGGGTCCCCCGCCGTTCAAGTTCCAATGGTCAATCGCCCGTCGTCCACAGCCCAGCCCTCATCTCAACCCTCTCCCGGGGGAACGGGAGACGAGAGCAGGTGCTCACACGGCGATCCTGGCGGGTTGGCGCGGGGCCGAGGTCTCGGCGCGGACGCGGTCTCGCACGGCGCGGTGCAGCCTCGCGGTGATGGGGCCGCACTGGGCGCGGGCGACAGGGTGGTCGTTCCACTGCGACACCCATGCGATTTCGCGGGTCGTGCTGGTGATGAACAGCTCGTCGGCCCGCCGCGCCGCTTCCTCGCTCAGCGGGCGCTCGTCGATCGGGATGCCGAGTTGCTCCGCACACTGGAGGACGACCAGGCGGGTGATGCCCGGCAGCACGCGCGAGCCCACAGGGTGGGTGACCAGGTTGCCGCGGATGACCGCGAAGAGGTTGCTCGTCGAGCACTCGCTGACCATCTTGTTGTCGACGAAGACCGCCTCGTCGCAGTCGTGCGCCAGCGCCTCGTTCTTCGCCAGCACGTGGCCGATCAGGCCGATCGACTTCACCCAGCAGCGCTTCCACCGCTCGTCGTCGACCGCCCAGAGCTTGATGCCGTCGCCCTGCCCGGGCTCGTTCACCGGCGGGAGCGGGCGGGCGTAGAACAGCAGCGTCGAGCCGGGGCGGTCGGGGAACTTGTGGTTGCGCGGGCTGGCGCCGCGGGTGGCTTGCAGGTAGATCATCCCCTCGCGGATGCCGGTGCGCGGGATAAAGTTGCGGATCGCCTGGCCGATCGCCTCGACGCGCATCGGCAGCGGCATGTGGATGCCGTCGGCGGAGCGCTGGAGTCGCTCCATGTGCTCGCCCAGCGTGAACGGGACGCCGTTGTACAGGCGGACGACCTCGTAAACGCCGTCGGCGAACTGGTAGCCGCGGTCCTCGACGCCAATGCTGGCGTCGGACATGGGGATCACGTCGCCGTTGAGCCAGATCAGTTCCTGCTGCTGCACAGGTGCACCGCCTTCCGTGGTCGTCGGCGCCGCGCGTTGCCCGCGCGCGTCGCGCGTGAGGTGACACAGACGTCCATGTCTGCCCCGCCTATATTATCGGCCATGCCCGACGCTGCACAGCACTCTGCGCCGAGTTCTTCCCCAACGGCTGCGGGCGCGGCAGCGTCGCCGGCGTGGGACGACTCGCTGTTGGCCAACCCACACGCGGTGGCCGACAAGCGCCGCCGGGTGCGGCAGATGTTCGCCGCCATTGCGCCCAGCTACGACCTGAACAACCGGCTGCACAGCTTGTGGCAGGACCAGCGGTGGCGGAAGAAGGCGGTGAGCCTCGCGGAGTTGAAACCTCTCGATGAGGTCATTGATGTCGCCTGCGGCACGGGCGACCTGTCACTCGCGTTCGCGAAGGCGCTCGATCAGCTTCGGGAACTCAGGATGCCGCACCAAGGCGTTGCTGGGAACGTGCTCGGTGTCGACTTCACGTTCGAGATGCTGCCGATCGCAAACCGTAAGTCCAAGGCCACAAACTGCAAATTTGTCAACGGCGACGCTCAATCCCTGCCGCTCCCGGACGCGTCGGCCGACGTCGCCTCCATCGCGTTCGGCATCCGCAACGTGCAGGACCCGGCGGCGGCGGTCCGCGAGTTTCACCGCGTGCTTCGGCCGGGCGGGCGGGTGATCGTGCTGGAGTTCTCGCTGCCGACCAACCCGCTGCTGCGCGGCCTGTACAACTTCTACTTCCGCCAGGTCCTGCCGCGGACGGCGACGCTGATCAGCGGCGACAAGACCGGTGCGTACAAGTACCTGCCCCAGAGCGTCAACACGTTCATCGGCCGCCAGCAGATGATGCGGATGCTCGCCGACGCCGGCTTCGGCCAGATAGAGCAGTTCCCCATGACCTTCGGCGTGTGCGTCTGCTACCGCGGGGTGAAGCGGTAAATCGCCACGCGCCCAAGACGTGGCTTGGGTTTGCCGTGGCCTGGTGCACCGTGGCTTGGGCGTCCCGCCCGAGTGCTCACCGCGGCAGCGGCTCCTCATCTGCCGCCGGCTAACGGCCGCATATGCTCGGGCAAGATGCCCAAGTCCCGTGTCGGCGCGATTGCCTGCCCGCCCCGCTCAATCGTCGCTCGAGAGCCGCGTCGCGAAGAGCAGGTCCAACGCCGCGATGCCCAGCACCGCCGCGGCGACGGCGGCATACGAGCCGGGCTTGCGGGTCTTGGCCGCGCCGACGCCGAGCAGGACGCCGTCCAGGCTATCGCCGGCGACGCGCGACCAGACGCCGGGCGTGGGGTCCTTGTGCGCCAGAATGTCGATGCCGTGGCCGATCTCGCGCATGCCGACGGCGCGGATCACGCCGCCCGACTGCTGATCCTCCAGGCCCATCAATTTCTGCACCGCCCGCGTCCCCGCCAGCGACGCCACGCCCAGGGCGATGCTCGCCCACCCCAGCGCGCGGGCGCCGCGCACGTCGGGGTCCCGCTCGCTGCCGCGCTGGACGATGTTGCGGTACGGGTGGCGAACGTACGACTTGAGCGTGGGCCTGCGCGCCTCGGTGAAAAACATCGGTGTCTCCTCTTCTTTCCTTCCGGAGCCTAGCCCCGCCGCGTCCAGCACTTGCTGGCTCAGTTGCTCGCGTGGCGGCGGTGGTTCGATCGCGGCCGGTCGGCCACCTGGTCCGACGCGCAGCCGCGATTTCCGTACGGTCGCGTCTCGCAAATGACGCGCCCAAACGAGCGGTCTCTTCCATCATCGTGCAGTGACTTGGCGGGAAACCTCAGTGCGTGGCGGCGGCGGCGGCGGCGGGCACCAGCGGGGTGCGGGATAAATCGGACAGTTTTACTGCCCGCGCGCCTGCGCCGTGTCCAGTGGCGTACGGATGCGCTGGAGGAGATCCGCGCGCTGCGTCGGCGTGAGCGGCTCGACCAGCAGGGTGAGCTTGGCGTCGTCGATGCGCACGTCCGTCAGGCGGACGGGGACGGATTGGCCGCGGTCGACCAGCGGGAGGAAGAGCACCGGCTCGGCCGGCTCGCGCCGTGCCATGTTGAGGAACAGCCGCCCCATCGTCGCCGCCATCGCCGAGCTGTTGGCCGCGCCCGACGAGTCGATCCGCGCCTGCCGCGACCACGTCGGCAGCTTCTCGCGCACCGAGGCGGCGAGCCGGTCGCGGTACGGGGCCCAGACCGACTCCGGCAGCGGCAGCCGCCCGCCGGTCACCTGCGCCAGGTCGAGCCGCAGCCGCCCGTCGGCGTCGATCGACGGCGCGAACTGGAACGCGACGATCGCGCCGATATCGACGACTTTTCCGGCGAGGATCAGCCGCCCGTCGCGCAGGAGGAGCCGCGGGTCCTCCACGAACTTCGTGTACTTGTCCCCCCACCCGTACGCGGCGGACCACTTGTCGAACAGCGCGTTCAGCTCCTGCTGCGACACCGCGATGACGTGCCCGGTGAGGTGCTCCGCTTCAGTAGATCCCGACAGCGCGGCAGGCGCCGTAGCCGCGACGCCGGGCGTCGCCGGTCCCACTCCCCGTCGTGCGGCGCGGCCGCGCTGCGCATCGGCGCGGATCTGCTGCGCCCAGTTCTGCGCGTCGATCAGCTTGCTCTCGGCGGCGCGGGCGAGCTTCTCGCGCTCGGCCGGCGGCGTCGGCGCGCCCGCGCCGTACCACTCCGGCGCCGCGCGGAACTGCCGCAGGCCCCAGACCGATAACACGGCGCCGCCGAGCAGCACCAGGCTGAGCGCGAGCGCGATCCGTCGAACCCATTTCTTCATCGCCGCCGGAGTGTAGCCGCGCCGTCGTCACAGCCGCTACCGGCGGACCGGGCGATTCTTTATCCGGACGCTGCGGCAACCGTGGCGAGCGGCGCGGGCGGGCGGGGCATCGTAGATTTCGCGCATGCCAGGATTCACCGCCACCGCGACCGCCCCTGCCGCCGCTCCCCGCACCACGCTCGTCAGGGGCGCAAGGCAGTTCGTCCGCGCGACGCCGGTCGCCAAGCCCGCGGCTCGGACCAGCGCGCCGGCGGCGCGGCTGGAGGTTCCCGCCGCCGCCGCCGCGCCCGCAGCCTCCGCGGTTGCCGCGGTCGCCCCCGCAGCGTGGATGCCGTCGTCGCGCCGGCCGATCGAGAAGCCGCCGGCGCACGGCGAGAAGCCATTCGCGCAGCTCGTGACCGAGGCGTTCGACGGTCCGGTCCTGCGGCTGAGCCGGAAGATCAAGCTGCTGGAGGAGGCGGATAACCGCGACATCCGTCGCGGCGACGCGCTCGACCTGATCGCCCACGCGCAGCGGCGGCTGGGAAAGAAGCACCGCGTCCGCCCGTGGCACCCGGCCGAATTGTTCGCCACCCAGTACGCCGCCTTCGCCGCCGCGTACGTGACGCTCGCGGTGGCGTGGTGCGCGGTGATGGCGTTGCAGTAACGCGCGGAAACCGTCTGGCGAAAATTGGAAGGCGAAATAGAGAAGGCGCCGCAGCAGGCGCCTTCTCCGTTCGGTGAGTTCCAATCGCCAACTCCCAAGCCTCACAAGTGCACGCGCCGCGTGTACACCCACCACTCGACGAGCAGCAGCGGCAGCGCCGCGCAGGCGATGATCCACCACCACAGCTCGAGGCGTGACTTGCCGCCGCTGGCCGCCACCGCCTCGCCCACGCCGCCCGGGGCCTGATCCACCGGCACCACGTTGCTCTCGTTGTAGTCCAGCAGGTTCACCGCGACGCGCTCGAACGGCGGGAGCGGCGGCTGCGTCTCGTAAAGCCCGACGCGGTCCAGCGGCTTGAGCGCGAAGTCGCCCTGCGGCGGCACCGTTTCCTCGCGCGACCCGCCGGGGCCGTTCACCCGCACCGACGCCAGCCCCGGCGCGATCCGCGCCAGCGCGGCGCGCTGGAAGCGCGGCGTCGCCCCGGGCTCGAGCTGCGGGCGCACGTCCATCTCGCTCCCGACGGCCAGGAACTGCATCAGGTTGTGCATGAACACCGGGAAGCTCGGCTTCAGCGGCCAGGTGCTCTCGATCACGTCGAAGCCCATCACGAAGTGCGTCGCGAACTTGTCCTTGTACAGCACCATGAGCGGCCCGGCCGGCCCTTCCATGAGCACTTCCGCCTCCTGCGGGACGGTCAGCTTCAGCGGGTCGGCGAACCCGTGCGTGCCGAGCTGGAGGTGGCGCAGCACCGGGTGGTCGCGCTTCCAGTCGATCACGCCGACGACCTTCTTCCGCGCCGGCGGCTGCGGGGTGTACACCGCCGGCTCGCCCGTCAGCTTCCCCTCGGGCGGCGTCGCGCCGAAATAGACAAAGTTGCCCGCCGGCGGCAAAAACTTCGGCCGGTAGCGGTCGAAGATGATCACGTCAAAATTCGCCGGCTGCTGCGTCTCGTACGCCGCGGGTAGGAGCTGCTGCGGGTTCTGGAGCGACAGCGACTTCATCGCCAGCTCGAGGAAGAAGTTCCCCTCGCTGACCAGCAGCACGCCGAGGTTCTTCGGCGGCGGGACGACCACGCTCGCGGCATTGTCGGCCGGCAGGGCATCTCCCTCGCGGTGCATCTGCTCGACCTTGATCACGCCGGCGGTCGTCAGCTCGATGTTGAACTCGACGCTGTCCTTCTGCTGGACCTTCTCGCGCTCCTTCTCCGGCCATCGCTCCGGCGCGAGCGACGTGCCGGCCACGGCGCGGACCTTGCCGTCCACCGAGAGCTGCACGTCGGCGTTGACCGGCTCGGGGCCGAAGTTCGCCAGGCGCGCGAAGATCTGCACCTCGGTCGGGCGCTCGTAGTTCCGCTTTGCGTTCATCGCCACGATCGCGATGTTGCCCGCCTTGTCCGAGCCGATCTTGTCGTACTTCAGGTTCCCGCGAACGGACAGCTCGGCGGCATCAGCCACCCGCCCGTCGGAGTAAACCCACACGTCCGGCAGCGAACCCGCGCCCGGGCGAAGCTGCTCGGGGTTGAAGCTCGCCTGCGCCTCGGCCAACTGGTACGCGAGCTTCAGCCGGCTCTTCTTGTCGGTCTGCTGGATCGAGTCGATGGAGCGCTTGAGGGCCGGGATGTCGCTGGAGAGCGGCGAGATCGTTTCGGCGGACTCGTCGAACGCGATCACCATCGCCTGCGAGTTGCGCTGCACGGTTTCGACAAGGTCCCTCGCCCGCCGCTTGGCCTCGTCGAGGCGGGTCCCGCCCTTCAGGTCCGGGTCGGCGGTTCCCATCGAGGCGGAGCGGTCGATCAGGATCACGGTGGTCGTGCCCGCGCCGGGCGAGTAGTTGGTCACCGGCCGGCTGAACGCCAGCAGCAGCAGGAGCAACAGCAGGAGCTGGAGCAGCAGCAGCAGGTTCCGCCGAAGCTTCTGGAACGGCGCGTTGACCTGGAGGTCCTGCACCGCCTTCTTCCAAAGCAACGTCGACGGCACGGTCATCTCGCGCCGGCGGAGCTTGAGGAAGTAGAGGATCAGCAGCGAGGGCACCACCACGGCCCCCGCCGCCGCCGCCGCCCAGGGGTTGAGGTATGTCGGCCACCACGACATGCGTTAGCTCGCTTCTCTGATTGAACGATCTGCCGCCGTCGCTCCCGCCAAGCCAACTGAGGCCTGCTCTTCATCGCTTGCTCAGAAGTCGGCGACGCGCTCGTGGATGGCGGTCGACCAGATCGGCCACAGGTGCAGCGGCACGCTGCACTTCGCCTCGGCGCAGGCGCCGTTCCAGCGGGTGCTGCTGCCCGGGATGACCATCTGGTCGATCGCGTTCCAGACCACCAGCGTGGGGACGCTCCACGTGTGCTCGCGAAGGCGCGCCATGAACGCGCTGCTCGGCCGCATCTGCCGGATACCTGCCAGCGGCAGGAGGTACGCCAGCCACGACCCCTGATGAGGTGAGTTGAGCAGCGCGGCGCGTCGCACCGGCAGCGTTGGGTCTACTAGGTGCGCCGCGCGCGCAACAACGCCTCCCATGCTGAAGCCGACAAGGTTGACCGGCCCGTCGTGGCGGCGGATCTCCTGTGCCAGCTGTTCGCCCAGCACTTCGAAGGGCACGCAGCCACTCGCGTCGTACTCGTAGATGGCGGCTGGCCCGCAGCGCTGCTCGATCAGTCGTTGGAGCCCCCGCCACCGCCGTGGGCGGCCCCAGAGGCCATCGATGATGAGCGTGCGCACCGCCATGACCTAATCCCCGTCCTCCGGCACCCATCCCATCACTTCCAGCAGCTCGAACAGCCGATCCGCCCGCGCGTCATTGACGAACGTCGACGTCCCGTCGATCCGCTCGACGAAGCCGCTCTCGACGGTGAGCGTCAGGCGGACGTCGTTGCTGGTCAGTTCCACCTGCCCGTCGGCCACCGCGCGGAGCGCGACGGGGAAGCCCGACTGCTTGAGCATCGCGGCCAACGCTTCCGGCGACGTTCGAGCGGTCTGCGGCTCGGCGCGGTAGTGGATGTAGTCCGGCTCGGTGGTCATCCCAGCAGCCCGCGCTCGCGGAGGTAGTTCAGCACCAGCGTGTCGAACGGCACGCTGGTGCTGGTGAACAGGTACGTCCCGCCCCGGCGGGTGACGTAATCCTTCAGCCCGAGGCAGTAGGCGTTGAGGTTGGCCTTGTACTGCTTGATGAGCGGCTGCGTGATGCTCACCTCGGCCATGTCGTCGTCCTCCATGTCCTTGAGCTTGAGGTCGCCCTGGAGGTCGGGATCGATCTCCTGGGGCGAGAGGACCTGGACGGAGAAGAAGTCGTACTTCCCGCCGGCGACGTAGCGCAGCCCGTTCTCGTAGCCGCCCTTGTCGAAGAAGTCGGAGAGGACGACCAGCACGCCCTTCTGGCGGTGCGCCAGGGCGAAGCGCTTGCACGCCTCGGCGAGGTGGCTCGGGCCGGTGGGCTGGAGCTTGCCGATGAAGTCGAGCATCTGCGCCACGCGCCGCCGACCGCGGATGGCGCCGGTCTCGGCGACGATGCCGTCGGCCATCGCGCAGATGCTCACGCGGTTGTAGTTCACCAGCCCGATGTAACCGAGCGCCGCCGCCACCTGCTTGAGGTAAAGCGCCTTCTGCGGCTGCCCGTAGTCGCAGCTCTTTGAGACGTCCAGCAGCACGTAGAGCGAGAGGTCCTCCTCTTCCAGGAAGAGCTTGAGGAACAGGCGGTCCAGCCGGGCGTAGATGTTCCAGTCGATGAAGCGAAGGTCGTCGCCAATAACGTAGTTGCGGTAGTCGGCGAACTCCACCGACTGCCCGCGCCGCTTGCTGCGCCGCTCCCCCTTCATCTTCCCGGCCAGCAGCTTGCGGCTCATCACGTCGAGCTGGTCCAGCCGAGCCATGAAGCCGGGGTCGAGCAGCAGGTCGTTCTTCGCGGGCGTCGGTTGGGCTACGGTCATGTCGTTCTCAAATACGCGTGAAGCCGAGCATCACCAGGCTCGTGATGAAGCACTTGTCTCAGTGATGCACTTCGATCTCTTTCGGGCGATCCTTGCTGTTGAGCAGCCGGGCGATCTCCTCGGCCTGTTTCCGGTCACGACAGGTGATGGCGAACTCGTGCTTCCCCTGCTTCCCGTTCCAAACCGTGTACTTCCCCCCAACGCCCATGGCCACGCGCACCTTGCCGATGTTTTGGGGGACCTTATAGAGCGACATTCGGCTCGCCTCGTGCAGACCGTCGCGTCACGGCAATTCGTCGCCGGGAATTGGCGGGACATCGGGTGCCTTGGCGAGAGCCGCGAGGAAGCGTTCGCGGCTAACCCCGCGCCCGCGGCTCACCCGCTGCTCCCAAGCGTCATCCATCCGCACGGTTTCCTCGACCATCCGCAGCACGAACTGCTCGACGCTCATCTGCTGCCGAGCCGCAAGGCGCCGCGCCGCCTCCAGCACCGCGTCGGGAACCTGAAGCATCAGTTGGCTCATTCCTGCCTCACCTTCGCTCGCGCCAAAGACTGCGCCGGCGTCAAGACCTCGACACCTGCGCCAGGCAGGCCCCGGAAATGCCGGACGTTATGCGTCGCAGCCTCCCACGCTCGCCGTCAGGCGCATCTCCTCAAGCGCCACCCGTGACGTGCCTCCACAGCGACCAGATGATAGCCCCCAGCAAAGCGATCCCCAGCGGCGGCACGACCAGCATGAAGAAGATCACGAACAGCTTCGTGCCGGCGTCAGGGGCGGTGCGGTCGCTGGCCGGTTCGACCCGTGACGGCTCGACCAGATGCTCGCGCAGGGGGGCCGGCTCTTCGTCCGCATCGTGCTGGCCCGCTTGTGCCGCCATACTGAACGCTCTTAACGTCCCGCCCCCGCCAGCACCTCGCCCTCCACTTGCGTTGGCGTCTCGGCGATGATTTTCTCCAGGACCATGTCGGTGGTGATGCCCTCGGCCTCGCCCTCGAAGTTGAGGATGACGCGGTGCCGCATGGCGGGGACGGCGACGTCCTTCACGTCCTTGAAGCTGACGTGGAACCGCCCGTCGAGCAGGGCGCGGACCTTGCTCGCCAGCGTGATCGCCTGCGCCGCCCGCGGGCTGGCGCCGACGCGCAGGAACTGGTTGGCCATCGGGATGGCGTACATCCCCTGCGGGTGCGTTGCCAGGGTGCAGCGGATGGCGTAATCCTGCACGTGCGGCGCGACGACCACCCGGCGGATGAGCTGCTGGTGCGTGCGGATCTTCTCGCCGTCCAGCACCGGCTGGATGTCGACCTTGTGGCCGGTCGTCGTGCGGTCCAGGATCGCGCGCAGCTCGTCGCGGCCGCTGTACTGGACGATCAGCTTGAAGAAGAAGCGGTCGAGCTGCGCCTCGGGCAGCGGGTAGGTGCCTTCCTGCTCCAGCGGGTTCTGCGTGGCCATCACGAAGAACGGCTCCTCGAGCTTGCGGATCTCGCCGCCGGCGGTCACCTGCTTTTCCTGCATCGCCTCGAGCAGCGCGGATTGGGTCTTTGGCGTCGCTCGGTTGATCTCGTCGGCCAGCACGATCTGGGCGAAGATCGGGCCCTGCATGAAGGTGAACGCCTTCTGCCCGTGCTCGTTCTCCATGATGACGTTGGTGCCGATCACGTCGGCGGGCATCAGGTCGGGCGTGAACTGGATGCGGCTGAACTTCAAGTGCAGCGCGTCCGCCAGCGCGCGGATGAGCGCGGTCTTGCCGAGCCCGGGAACCCCTTCGAGCAGCGCGTGCCCCCCGACGAACAGGCAGGTGAGGACGCCGTCGATGATCTCGTCGTGGCCGACGATCGCCTTGGCGATCTCCGCCTTTACCGCGCGGTAGTCGCGTCGAAAGCTGTCGGACTGCTGCTGCACCTGGGGGTCAACGCCCGGGACGGATTGCTCGGCCATGTTCACCTTTCCGCTTCTGCCTGTCGCGAGGACGCTGCCGCCCGGGAACCGCCGCGGGCGCACGGACGGTGATTATATTGCCGGAGCCGCCGCTTGGGGGACCGGGCGGGCGGGAATCGTGCAAATCGAGGAGCGGCCGGCGGCGATCACCTCCGCCGGCTCGCCTCTTCCTGCTCGTGGATGAGCTGGCGGGCCCGCTGCTTGGCGGCCATGAGGTGGCCGACGTAAGCGACGCAGGCGGGCGGCTTCGGATCGGGCTCTTTCGGCTTGACCAGGAACGCGCTGCGGTCGGCGAGGATGTTGCGGTTGCCCGCCTGCGGTGACGGCGCGACGGGCGCAGGACGGCTCGCGCTGCCGCCGCGGCCGCGGGACTGCTCGTGCTCCCGGAAGTCGCGCTTCGCCCGGCAGAGCGCCCCGACCACCGCGACCGGCTCGATCACCCGCGTGGCGCAGAACGCATCGACGCGGGCGGCGCACCACCGGCCGACCGCGTGCCGGTTCCACGAGACGCGGCGAACGGCGGCATCGATCAGCAGGATCGTCAGCAGCGTCACGATCAGCAGGTCGCGCAGCGGCTGCGAGCGGACCGACGGCGTGAGCCCCTCGCGCGAGAACAGGTTGGCGCCAGGGTCGAACGCCGCCAGCACGCGCCCGCCAGTGTCGGCCGCGATCCGCGCGAGCAGTTGGTCGTTGCTCTGAAGGTCGCGCAGCTCCTGGGCGGAGGCAACGATCGTCCCGGCCCAGAGCGACCCGGTCTCGCCCGAAGGCGCCTGCGCCTGGAGCGAGACGAAGTAGCTGCCCGGGTCGCGCGTGTCGAGCGTCGCCTCGTAGGTGCCGGGGCCGGTCTGCGCCAGGCGCACGTCCTGACAGCGGGCGGCGTCGGGCGCGAGCACCTTGCCGGCGATGGACAGGAAACTCCACGCGCGACCGGCGCCGGGGGCATCGCCGTCGCCAGCGCCGCCACCCTCGCCGCGCGGGCGGGTGACGTCGACGACCAACTTCGTCCGCGGGCCGTCGCGCACGGTGCGCAGCTCGAACCCCTCGCTCATCGGCTGCCGCGCCACCGAGCGGACCGCCTGCGCCCAGAACTTGGAATAGACCGGGGACTTCACCCACTGCGGCGCCCAGCGCGGGGTGGCGTCGCCGGTGAAGACGGCGGCGCGACCCAACCCGCTCGGCCAGTGCGCCAGCACCGGATCGTCGAGCGGCCCGACCGCGCGCAGCGGGACCTGCACCGACGGGTTGGACTTCGCCGCCGCCAGCACCATCCCCATCAGCGGCGGGAGCTGCGACTCCGCCACCCCGCGCAGCAGCCGCTTCGCGGAGGAGTCGGCGGCGAGGGGGATGCCGCCGGCGGGCTCCACGATCAGCGGCCGGCGGAGCATGTGCGCCTCGCGGACGAACGCGTCGGTCAGCCGCTTCGTGTCGTTCACCGCGTACGCGCAGCCGCCACCGCGCTGGGCGAGCTGCGCCAGGAGCGGCGCGTCGGCGTCGCAGCCGACGGCAACGGTGGAGAGCGTGATGCCCGACCGCTCCATGCGCGCCAGCAGCGCGTCGTAGTCGCCCCACTCGCTGACGCCGTCGGTCATCAGCAGGATGTGGCGGAGCTTCGCCTGCTGCGGCGGGACCTTCTCCAGCGCGTCGAGCGCTTCCTTTAGCGCCGGGTAGATCGACGTGCCGCCGGACGCCCGCAGCCGGCGGACCTCCGCGGCGGCGATGCCGGGGTCGCGGTTGTGCTTGATCGGGACGGCCCACTGGTGCCCGGTGCTGAAGGCGAGCACGCCCGCCAGGTCGTCCGGCTGAAGGGCGAGCAGCGCCTGCACCGCGGCGCCAACGGCGGCGTCGTGCTTGGACCCGCGGGCGGCGCCGCCCATCGCGTCGGTCATCGACCCCGAGCGGTCCATCACGATCACCAGCGCGCCCGGCGGCGTGCGCCGCTTGCAGCGCGGCTCCATGTCGACCGGCAGGACCTTTTCCAGCTCGCTCCCCTGCCACTGCCCCGCCCCCAGGGCGTCCGGCCCGCCGACGACCAGCAGCCCGCCGCCCAGGTCGCGCACGTAGCGGATCAGCGCCCGCTCCTGCTCCGCGCCGAGCCCGGCGAACCCGCGCGGGACGTTGGCGAGCACCACCGCGTCGTAGTTCTGGAGCGCCACCGCGCTGCCGGGGAAGCGCTCGGGCGTCACGTGGTCGACGTCCTCAACGCTGATCCCCTCGCCGCGCAGCGCCTTGAGCAACAACTGCCCGCCGTTGCCCGGGACGTGATCCACGTACAGCACGCGGAGCCGCCCGCGGACGAACGTCATCGCCTCGGCGACGTTGTTGGCGGCCAGCGCGTCGGCGTCGGGCGAGGTCTCGAACACGGCGGCGTACGTGTGCAGCCCCCCGGCTGCGCGCGGGAGCTTGATGTTGACGGTGGTCGCGCCCGGGTGGGCCGAGACCGGCACGGTTGCCTGCACGCCCGGCGCGAGCGGGTCGAGGTCGAGCGGCTGCCCGCCGTCGGTCACGCGGACCGAGCCGTAGACGGTGGCGACGTTGGACGACCGCAGCATCACCTGGAGGGCGTAAGGCTCCCCCTCGCGCCTGTAGAACGGCGCGACCAGCCGCTCCACCATCACGTCGGCGCCGATGCGGTACTTCAGCGGCATGACGTCGACCGCAACGCCGGCGGCGACGGCGGCGCTGACGGCGGCGACGGTGTCGCCCTGGTTGGCGTTGCCGTCGGAGATCAGCAGCATCCGCCGCATCGCGTCGCCGCGGAAGCTCGCCAGCGCCAGCGACACGCCGGCGGCGATGTCGGTCGCCCCCCCGCCGCCCGGGCGGACGGCGGCGGTCGAGAGGCGCAGTTGCGTGTCGGGGAACGCGTCGATGCTGGCCCGCTCGTCGAAGCGGATCATGCCGATGCGGTCATTTTTGGGTTTGTTTCGCGCCGCCAGCAGCGCCAGGTCGGCGCCGGCCTCGGCGACGCCGGTGCGCGGCGGGTGCGGGCCGCTGGCGGTGGAGGCGGAGACGTCGCGGAGGATGATGACTTCCAGATCGGTGTTGCGCTGCTCCCACCGCGCCCCTGCCAGGAGCAGCACCAGCACCCAGACCGCCGCCAGCCGCACGCCGATCGCCGTCCACCCGCGCGCCGGCCCCTGCCACCGGATGGTGGGCCGGCCGAGCCAAATGACGGGGACCGCCAGCAGCAGGAACAGCGCCGCCACCGCCGGCGCGGGGAGAGACTCGAAGCGCAGCGGGTACGCCGGCAGGCCGAGGATGAGCAGCGCGTTCCCCATCACGACTGCGTTCCGCGAACAAGGCTGCCGGCGGCGCGACACGGGTGGTCGCGGGAAGTGCGCCGGGTACGGCTTGCGCATTATCACACAACCCGCCGCCGAATCCCATCCGACGTTTCCGGGAAACCCACAGAATTCGCCCGCACCCCGGCCGCGGGGCCAAGATCGCGATGGCCGCGACTTGGCGCGCGGACGACCGGGGGGTCATCGAGGTAACGGAAAACGCGGCGGCCGCGATCGTGGCGGCGGGTTGTTACTCGCGCCCGGGCCAAGGGTTGGGCGGGACATTTAAGGGCGGTGGGCGAACAATAAGGGGTTACGAACGTCGGCCGGAGAACTGGGAGTCGCTGCGCCGGCTCGGGGACGCGGCCAGCGAGCGCTGGAGGTGGGCCGGACGCCTTCAGCGCGGTCAGCGCGGGCTGCGCGCGGCCGGTTTACTCCCCCCGTTCCTTTTCTTCGATCTGCTGGCGGGCGCGGCGCTTGGCTTCCAGCAGGCTGCTGGTGTGGCCGCCGGCGCCGGCGTCGGTTGGAGCGCCCTTGGGTCGAGCGTCCTTCGGCGGGGGCGGGACCGGCTTGTCGCTGGCACCGCCGACCAGGCGGCTGATGTCACCCTCGACGCCGCGAGCTTCGAACTTCGCCGACCGGTCGGGGCGGGAAGCGGCCGCCGTGGCTTCGTCGGCGGCGGCAGGCTTGAACCTCTGCTCGGCGACATCGTCGCGCACGCGGCGCAGCGCGTCCAGCGTGGCGGCGGCGGCCTCGGGCTTGCGCGGCTGCGTGTAGACCTGCATCCGCGCGGCGGCAGCGGCCATCATCTTCTTGGTGCTTGCCCAGTCCCAGGCAATCCGGCGGGTGGCGACGTCCACGATGATCAGCCCGAGCAGGATCGGCAGCAGGATGTCCCAGATCGGCAGCGGCGACGCGGTGATCTTCAGCCCCTCGCGGGTGAACAGCTCTTTCGGATCCACGTTGAACGCCGCGAACACGCGCCCGCCGGTCCGCTGGGCGATCTCGCGGAGGAACGACTCGTTGCTGCGCAGGTCGCGCAGTTCGGGTGAGGAGTTCACCGCCATGCCGCTGGGGATCTGCCCGCGGTCCCCCTTCGGGCCGGTGTAGTTGGTGATCGTGACGTAGTTGCCCGCCTGCTTGGCGTCGAAGGTGCCGCTGTAGGTGCCGGGGCCGGTCTGCGTCAGGCGCACCTCGCGCGGCTTGAGGTCCGGGCCGATCACGGTCGTGCGCATGTTGAGGAAGTTGAGGAAGCCGTTCTCCTTGTTCAGCGCCTCGACCGAGATCCGCCCGGTCTGCCCATCCTGCGTGGTGCTGACTTCAAAGTCAGTGGACATGGGCGGGCGCTGCACGCCGCGCACCATCTGCGACCAGAACTTGGAGAACATCGGCGAGCCGACCCACGCCGCCGCCCACTTGTTGTGCGCGTCGCCGGTGAAGATCGCCGCCTTGCCGAGCCCCGTCTGCCAGTGCGCCATGATGGGATCGTTGGCGGCGCCGGCGGTGAGGGGAATCTCGATCTGCGGGTTGCTCTTTCGGCTGGTCAGGACCATGCCGCGCAGCGCCGGGAGGGAGACCCCTTCCATCCCCTTCATGATGTCGCTGGTGCCCGGGTTCTGCTTGATCGGGATGCCGTCCTTCGGCTCGTGGATGAGCGATCGGCGGACGACGGTTGCCTCCTTGATGAAGATCTGCGGGAGCTGGTTGGGGTTCTGGTTGACCGGGCCGTAGGCGCGGCCATTGGTCTGCTTGGCAATGTCCTTCATCGTCGGCGGCAGCCCGTCGGGGTCGCCGGTGTGCGGGTAGACGCTGACGGTGGAGATGGTGACCTTGTTCTTCTTGTACGCGTCGATGACCGACGGCGCGGGCGGGTTGGGGTCGCCGTCGGAGATGATGATCACGTGCTTTTGGCGCGAGTCGGATCGGATCAAGCCGCCGACGCCGTTTCGGCCGTTGAGGGCAAGGTCGAGCGTGTCGTCGAAGCTGGGCATGTCGCCGAGCTGCATGCGCTTGATGGCCGCCTGCACGCGGGAGCCGTCGCCCTTGATCTGCAAGGGGAAGTCCCAGTTGGAGCCACCGCCGCCGGGCCCGTTCCAGGCGTAGCTGATGACGCCGATCTCGTCGCGCTCGCTCAACGTTTCGACGGCCTTGAGGGCGCACTGCTCGCCCCAGTAGTTGCCGTCGGGCATCTCGCACGAGTGCATGACCAGCACCAGCGCGCCCTTGGGGAGCTGGCGCTGGGCCGGGATGTCCATGTTGACCGGCAGGATCTCTTCCAGCTTGCTCCCCTGCCACCCGCCGGCGCCGAAGGTGTCGGGCCCACCGACCATCAGCAGCCCGCCGCCGAGGTCGTGAACGTAGGTGGCGAGCATCTTCTGCTGGTCGTCGCTGATCCCGCCCGCGCCGCGCGGGACGTTGGAGAGGATGATCGCGTCGTAATTTTGCAGCTCGACCAGGGTGTTGGGGAACGAGTCGACCGTCACGTGCTCGACGTTGATCTGCTCGGAGACCAGCGCCTGGCGGAGCATGTCGCCGCGGTTGGACTCGACGTTGTCGACGTAGAGGACGCGCCCCTTGCCCTTGATGAAGGTGAAGGCCTCGGCGACGTTGTTGGCCAGCAGGGTGTCACCGCGCCCGGCGGCGCCCGGCGCAGCGCCCGCGCCCGCGCCGGCTTGAGCGCCGCCCTGACCGGGGTTGGCGGAAGCGGGGATGCCGGCGACGCCCTGCTGCGTGGTGGCCGCGCCGCTGGTGGCGTTGGCGACGGCGCCGGCGGCGGCGCCGTCGGCCTCGAAGATCGCCTTGAACTCGTGGATCGTCGCCGTCCCGCTCAGCGCGGGCACGCGGATGCGCTCGACGGTCGGCGTCGGCCCGCCGGGGTTGCCTTTCACCTTAATCATCCGCGTCGCCTGGAGCCCCTCGGTGTAGGGGTCCATGTCCATCGGCTGACCGCTGTGCAGGACGGTGAGCCGGCCGACGACGTCGGAGGGGTTGGTGCTCTTGAGGACCACGTCGAGCGTGAACGGCTCGTTCTCGCGCTTCATCGCCGGCGCGTTGAGCCGCTCGACGACCACCTCGTTCTGCACGTTGTAGTTCAGCGGCGCGACGTCGACCTGCACGCCGGCGGCGATGGCGGCATTTATGGCGGCCTCGTGGTCGCCGGCGGTCGCGTTGCCGTCGCTGACCAGCAGCAAACGGTGCATCGCGTCCTTGCTCAGCGTCGCCAGCGAGAGCTGGATCGCCGCCGCCACGTTGGTCCCGGCGCCCACGTCGCGGATCGGGCGCGCGTCCAGCGCCGGGCGAACCGAGGGCATGGCGTCGATCACCGCCTGGTCGTGGAAGCTGATCACGCCGACGCGGTCGTCCTTCGGCTTGCCGTTCTTGTCGTCCGACAGCGCGCGGAACCACTGGTCCTGCGATTCCTGGAGGGTCTTGCCGGGGAACTGCTTGACCTGCGCGGTCGATTCGCTGACGTCGCGCAGGACGATGAGCTCGAGGTCGCGGTTGGTGCGCTGCCACCGCGCGCCGCCGAGGATCAGGATGAACAGCAGCAGCACCGCCAGCCGCAGCGAGATCGCCACCCACTTGCGCATCGGCCCCAGCCCGTTGAGCGAGCGCAGCCCCAGCAGGATGATCGGCAGCGCCAGCACCGCGAACAGCGCCAGCGCCCGCGGCCAGGTGAAGTACTCGAGGCGCAGGGGGAAGACGAAGGCGAGCGGGTGCTGAACGATGAATGCTGAATGCTGAGTGAGGATGTCGGTCGGCACGTTGAACATGATAATCCGTCCACTGAGGACTCAGCACTCAGAACTCAGCACATACTTTCCGCTCTAAAACTCGAAGACCTGCAACCGGTTGTTCCCCGCGTCGACCGTGACGACGCGATCATTCTTATCGACGGCGACGGCCCAGGGGTAGGCAAGCTGGCCGGGGTCGTGGCCGCCGGTGCCCCAGGTCTTGATGCCGCGGCCGGTCGCCTTGTCGATCAGTTGCACGCGGTTGTTGCCGAACTCGCACACGATCAGGTGACCGTTGGCGTCCTGGTCGAGCCCGTAGGGGTAGCGGAACTCGCCGAGGCCGGAGCCGACCGAGCCCATCACGCGCACGAACGTGCCGTCGGTCTTGAAGACCGCGATGCGATGGTTACACGAGTCGGCGGCGTAGAGGGTATCGCCGTCGATGACGATCGACTGCGGACGCATGAACTGCCCCGCCGCCTTGCCGAAGCTGCCGAAGGCGTAGAGGAACTTGCCCTGGGGGGTGAAAACCTGGATGCGGTCGTTGTCGCCGTACTCTGCGACGAAGACGTTGCCGCCGCCGTCGAAGGCGATGTCCGTCGGATAGATGAACTGCCCCGCCTCGCGGCCGAAGCTGCCCCACTGGCGGAGCAGCTCGCCGCTGGGGGTGTAGACCATTACGCGCTGGTAGTGGGTGTCGGGAACGTAGACGTTTCCATCCGGCCCGACCGAGACGCCGACCGGCTTGCCGCTTTTCCAATCGGGCATGCGCCACTCGTTGAGGCACTTGCCCTTCTGGTCGAGCTGCTGGATGCGGGCCATGCGATCGACGACGAAGAACGTGTCGTCCTGCGGCTTGTAGGCGATCGCGCGCGGGTAAACCACCTGCCCCGGCGCAGTGCCGGTGTCGAGCCAGATCGCCTTGGGTTGCGAGTGGTCGCAGCCGGTGGAGAGAACGAAAAGGGAGTAAGGAAGAAAGACGAAAAAGGCGAGGGAGGCAAGCGTTTTGCCTTTTTCGTTTCTCCTTTTTCCTTGCGCCCATACCAGTGCGGCGACGGCCGCGCCCAGCAGGGCGACGATGCTCATCAGCAGCAGGCTGGCCTCGATCATGGCGTCGTAGCGAAGCATGTGGACCCAGGTCATGAGCATTGGCGTCAGCATGGGCGGGCGCTGCGGTGAGAGGAGGATGGCGGCCGGGACCTCGGTCAGGCTCAGCGCCATCACCAGCACCCCCGCCGCCAACAGCAGCGGCCAGGCGAGCGGCCAGACGACGTGACGGGCCGCCTCGATCGCCCCGGCCCCGTCGACCGCGGCCAGGTCCCGCACCGTCCGCCAGCGCGGGGACCAGGTCGTCCGCCCGGCGACCAGCGCCACCCACCCGAAGCGCGCCACGTACGCCATCACGACCACCGGCGGCGCGTTGTAAATCCAGTCCAGAGCGCTGCGATTGTATATGCGTATTAACGCGATGGCTATTAACTGCCCGCCGAGCAGAAATGTGACCAGTGCGAGCGCCAACGGCAGCCGCGCGTCGCGAACGCAGAGCCACAGCGCCAGGCCGCAGGCAGCCAATCCCGCGAGCAGCGCGATGAGGAGGGAGCCGAGCGCTTGCGGCGAGAACTCGTGCCACACCTCCACCGGGCCGCGCCAGACCCTCAGGGAGAGCAGCAGCGACGCGGCGGGCACGATGACGCACGTCACCACGCACGCGAGCGCGAGCAGGGTCATGGACCAGCCGGCGTCCAGCACGCGCGGCCAGGGGCCGGCGTCGATGGCCTCGGTCGCCGCCAGCTTCTGTCCGGCGAGCAGGACCGGGATCGACACCAGCGCGATGACCAACAGGAGCGGCAGCGAGACCGCGACCGCCGAAGCGGCGCGGGCGCGCTGGTCGATGGGCCCCATCACGTCCGCCTGCCCGCCGGCCATCGGGGCGGTGATCGGGTTGTCGGCCGAGGAGAAAGCACCGGTCTCGAAGACCATCCGCACCTCGGTGGCGACCACGCTGATGCCGGTCGGCTCGTACACCGCGAACTCCTGCACCGCCAGCACGAAGGCAATCACCACGCCGGCCGCGATCGGGGGGGCCAGCGCGCGGAAGGTGACGCGCCACAGCGCGCCATCCAGCAGGGCCTGGAGCTGGAGCTGCGCGTCGGTCCGCCGCAGCGCGATCCCCACGCACGCCGCCGGGATCGGCCAGAGCCACGTCGCCAGCGACCACGCGCAGCGCGCGACGTCGGCGGGCGAGGCGGGCAGCGGGTGGAGGTCGAGCAGGCGGAAAAACTGCGACCACCCGTACGTGTACGCCAGCGACGGCAGCAGCAGCGAGACCGGCAGGAGGACCCAGAAGAGCCGGGCGATGATCCCGCGCCCGCGCCCGAGAACGATGCCGACCGGCAGGCCGATCGCGGCGGCGGCGAGGGCGGCGCAGCCGTTGTAGAGCAGCGTCCGCCCGAGCAGTTGCAGGCGGAACGCGTCGGGCCACGCGTCCGCCAGCACGCGCGGGCTGCCGAGGAACTGGAGCAGCAGCCAGCCGAGCGGCAGGCCGGAGCAGATCAGGATGATGATCCAGACGGGGAGCGCAAGGAACCGGCTCTCCCTCGCCCGCTGCGCCGGGAGAGGGTTGGGGTGAGGGTTCGGCGCGGTTGGCGTTGTGCGACTGACGATCGTCAACGGCGCTGAACCCTCACCCTGCCCTGGCCCGGCAGACCGGGCGAGGGGAGTAGCTGTGACTTATCGCGCGGCCGGTGCGGCGGGCGCCGCGGGCGCTGCCGGCTGCGGCGCGGGCGAGGGATCCTGGTTGGCAGGGACGGCGCCGGTCGAGTCCTTCTGCCAGGCGGAGAAGTATTCCTTCACCGCCTGCTGCGCGGGGCGGCTGATGCGCTCCTGCTCGACCTCGTCGGTCGCCTCCTGCTCGGTCGGCGGGGCAACGTTGGCCTCGCCCACCTTGCTCTCGCCGCGCTGGGTCTTGGCCTTGATGAAGGTGGAGGCGAGGATCTTGCCGCCCTCGATGTCCTCCGACTGGCTGATCTCCTGCTTGACCTGGTAGGGCGCCTGCTCCTTGAAGGTTCGATCGCCCGCGCCGATCCCGCCGCCGCCCATGCCGTTGTTGGGGCCCTTGAACTGGCGGTTGTCGTTGTTGTTCCACTGCCCGTTGTTGTTGTTGCCCCACTTGCCCTGGTTGGCGGCCTGCTGGCCTTGGGCGCCCTGCCCGCCGTTAAGGGCGTTGGCGGCATCGGCGGCGGCGGCGGCGGCGGCCTGCTGGGCGGCGGCGACCTGCTGCGCGTCCGCCTTCATCGCCTGCATCGCCTGCAACTGCTGCTGCATGTTCGCCTTCCCCTGCGCCATCTGCTGCTGTCCCTGCTGCTGCCCCTGCTGAGGGTTGCCCCCCTGCTGTGCCTGCTGCTTCATCGCCTGCGCCATCTGCTGCGCCGCCTGCGCCATCTGCTGCGCCTGCTGCTGCGTGTTCGCCTGCGCCTGCATCTGCTGCATCATCTGCTGGAGTTGCTGCTTCTGCTGCGGGTTGGGGCCCTGCCCGTTGTTCATCTGCTGGGCCATCTGCTGACCCATCTGCTGGAGCTGCTGCTGCGCCTGCTTGTCCCCCTGGGCCGCCTGCTGCATGAGCTGCTGCGCCTTCTCCGCCTGCTGCTGGTTCATCCCCATCTGCTGGAGCTGGTTCTGCATCTGCTGCTGTTGCTTCGGATCGTTGGCCATCTGCTGGAGCTGCTGGGCCATCTTGGCCATCTGCTTGGCCGCCTCCTGCTTGGCCTTCTCGTCCATCTGGTCGAACTTCTCGACCGCCTTCTCCAGCTCGCCGACCGCCTCGGCAAACTCCCCCTTGGCGATCTTGCGCTGGGCGTCGGCGACCGGGCCCTTCTCGTCGCTGGCGGGCATGACGGACTTGAACGCCTTGGCATCGTTCTCCGCGTCGGCCACCCGCTGGTTGTTGGCGATCTGCTGCTTCAGCGACTGGTCGAGGTCCGACAGCGCGCGGGCGGCGGAGCGCTTGGTCTTCTCCGGGTCGCGGATCGGCGAGTTGAGCATCGCCTGGAGGTCCTTCTTCGCCTGCTTGATCGTCTCCTCGTCGGCGGCGCCCTTCGCCTCGGCGTTGACGATGACCTGCAGCGCCTTCTCCACCTGCTTCTTGGCGTCGTCGATCTTCAGTTGCTCGGCCGCCTTCGCAAGCCGCGCCTCCTCCTTGCCGAACAGGTCCATCCGCGGCAGGAACGCCATGGTCACGATCACCAGCAGCGCGACGGCGACGGTGCCGACGCCCTGCCGGGGGAACTCCAGCGGGAAGCGCTTGTGCAGGCTCACGTTGTCGGCAGTCCGCTCGGCGTCGCGCACGGCGGCCTGGGCGAACGGGTCGTTCAGCGGGCGGGCGTAGAGCGCGGTGGAGAACTTTTCCTTCAGCGCCAGCCGCTCGTCGATCGCGATGGCGGCGTCGTGACGCGTCGGCCGGCGCAGCAGCGCGTAAACCAGCGCCGCCAGCACCGCCGCCCCCACGCCGGACCAGATCCACACCGTCGGGTGCGGCGGGCGGACCCGGAAGACGCGGTCGACCACGATCCCCACCCACAGCAGCGCCGCCAGCACCAGGCTCGCCCACGCCAGCGCGTGGACGAAACGCCCCAGCGCCAGCTTGTTCTGCACCATCGCGATGTGTCGGTCGAGGCGGCTCATGGGCATATCTCCGGCAAAGTCGGCTCCCCCCCGCTCGCACAAACGGACGCTCCCGCTTCGGGGAAGTTCCGCGCGCAGCACGGGGGCGACGTCATTATATCGACGGGAACCGCCTTGGCGGGACGGTGCGGGCAAGATTCTTTGCTTCCCGCCCGAACCCGCCGGGCGGCGCCCCTACAAAGGCGAAAACCGGAGCCCGATCGCTACAATCGCCCCTCTATGCCCACGCGGTTGATCGAGTTGGTCGAGCACCTTCCTCAAGCCAGGATCGCCCTGATCGGCGACCTGATGCTCGACCGGTACATCTACGGCAACGCCGAGCGGCTCAGCAACGACGCGCCCGTCCCGGTGCTGCACTTCCAGCGGGAAGAGACGCGCTTAGGCGGGGCCGGGCGGGTGGCGGCGGACCTGGCGACGCTGGGGGCCAACGTCCACATGGTCTCCATCTGCGGCAGCGACCTCACCGGCAAGGAGATCTGCAAGCTGCTCGGCGACTACGGGGTCAACACCGACGGCGTCCTCTCCACCGGCGATCGCCCGGGCATCGCCAAGGTGCGCCTGGTCGGCCTGGCGCAGCACCGCCACCCGCAGCACCTGATCCGCCTCGACTACGAGGACCCCGCCCCGATCGACGGCGCGCTGGCGGAGAAGGTGCTGGCGGCGGTGGAGAAGGCGCTCGACGGCGCGGCCGCCCTCTGCCTGGAGGATTACAACAAGGGGCTGCTCACGCCCGAGGTCTGCCGCCGCGCGATCGCGCTGGCGCGGCAGCGCGGCATCCCCGTGCTGGTCGACCCGTACGCGCTGTCGGACTATTCCAAGTACGCCGG
The DNA here is from genome assembly GCA_035634055.1 of Tepidisphaeraceae bacterium. Classification (GTDB taxonomy): domain Bacteria; phylum Planctomycetota; class Phycisphaerae; order Tepidisphaerales; family Tepidisphaeraceae; genus JAICTV01. The sequence goes on from DASQDR010000014.1 coordinate 27,047, forward strand.
CGCCACCGCCATCACCCCCAACCGCACCGAGGCCGCCAAGGCGACCCGCATGCCCTGCGACGACGAGGGTTGCTACAAGCCGCTGGCGGAGAAGCTGCTGGAGCAACTGGACCTCGAGGCGGTCGTGCTCACGCTGGACAAGGACGGCGCGTACCTGGCCGCGCGCGACGGCACGCGGCGCTGGCTCAAGACGCGCGAGCGCAAGGTCTACGACGTCGCCGGCGCGGGCGACATGCTGCTGTCGATGCTGGCGATGGCGCGCTGCGCCGGCGGCGACTGGGTGGAGTCGGTCGCGCTGGCGAACGTCGCCAGCGGGCTGGAGGTCGAGAAATACGGATCGGTCCCCATCACCCCGCCGGAGATCAAGCTCGAGCTGCTGACCGAGCAGCACGAGCACCTCGGCAAGCAGCGCACGCTCGAGCAACTGGTCCCGGAGCTGATGCGGCACCGCGCCAGCGGCAAGCGCATCGTCTTCACCAACGGCTGCTTCGACCTGATCCACCTCGGGCACGTGAAGTACTTCCAGTTCGCCCGCGCGCAGGGCGACCTGCTGGTCGTCGGCGTGAACACCGATTCGAGCATTCGCGGGCTCAAGGGCCCCAAGCGCCCGATCGTCGACGAGCATGATCGCATCGAGGTGCTGGAGGAGCTGGAGAGCATCGACTACCTCGTCCGCTTCGAGGACGAGACGCCGCTGCGGCTGATCGAGGCGAGCAAGCCGGACGTGCTGGTGAAGGGCGCCGATTACACGAAGGAACAGGTGGTCGGTTGGGACGTCGTCGAACGCGCCGGCGGGCGCGTCGCGCTGGCGCCGCTGATCAACGGGCGGAGCACGAGCGCGTTGATCCAGAAGATCGTCGACGCCTATTCCGCCGCCCCGACCTGAGCCGCCCGCCACGGTTGGTACCGTCGCCCGGAACCCCTGGCGCTGTCCGCGCTGCGCGCCCCGAACGGTGGCCTGAAACGCGCGTTGCGCGCCCCTCCCAGAGTCAAGTCCACGAGTTAAGTGTCGCGGTTCGCCCGGCGCGAACCGCGCCTGCGCGCCCGCGTCGCTCGCGACAAACTTCCGATCGATTTTGGGCGCTGCCGCCTCGTGACGGGCTCATTAGGATCGCCGGGGTTGACGGACGTTGAGTTTCACCTTTCGGAAAGGAGCACGCACATGTCTCGGATGGACGATCCCACGGCCCAAGGTGGCCAGGGCGGCGGCGGCGGCGGCGAGGGTCAGGGCAATCTGCGCGATTCGGCCCAGCAGGTCGGGCAGAACCTTCGCGACCTCAGCGGGCAGGTCCGCGAGACCGCCACGCAGCAGTACGACCAGCTCCGCCAGCAGGCCGGCGACTACTACGAGCAGGGCCGCCAGCGCGCGATGGAGATGGAGCAGAGCCTCGAGCAGTACGTGCAGGAAAAGCCGATGCAGTCGCTGCTGATGGCCGCCGGCATCGGCATGCTCCTGGGGATGATCTGGAAGCGCTAAGGGTTTTACCGCCCCCCGGAGCGCGGCAAACGCGAAACGAGGTCGGCGAGCGATTGACGATCGTTGGGTCGTGCCGCTGATGAACGGTGTTCGGCGCGCGGGTTTTCCCAGGCGCGCACCCGCGTTCGTCAGGAAGGCGGCGATCGGTCGATCGTCAATCCGCTCCCCGGCCGAGACCAGCGGGACCCGAACAGGCTCACTATGAACTCCCCCGCACAAGATCCCACCGCCCCCGGCGTCAACCCCTCCGCCAGCGCCGGCGGCACCGGGTACGGCGGCCGGCTCGGCGCCGACGCCGTCACCGACGACCAGGCGCCGGGACAGGCGTTCAAGTCGGTCTCCAACCGGCTCTCGGAACTCTCGGAGTACATCAGCTACTTCATCTCGGCCAAGACCGACGGCATCAAGCTGACGCTGCGCAACGTGGCGATCTTCGCCGCGCTCGGACTCGTCGGGCTGATCGCCGGCGGGGCCATGGTCGTGACCGCCGTCGTCATGGTCTGCGTCGGCATCGCCACCGGGCTGGGGCGGCTGTTCAACTACCACTACTGGGCCGGCAGCCTGCTGACCGGGCTGCTCCTGCTCGGGCTGGTCGCCGGCGGGATCTACTTCGGCCTGAAGACCATCGGCAAGAGCTCGCGCACAGCAACGGTGAAGAAGTATGCCGCACGACAACAACAGCAACGCGCCAAGTACGGGCAGGACGTCCGACAGCGCGCCAGCGACCCCGCTGAGTGAATCGAAGTACCTCACGCAGCAGGCCGCGGACGCCAAGGCGGCCATCTCGCGCACGGTCGACGACCTCAAGCGCGACCTGGCGCAGTCGGTGGACCCCAAGGCGTGGATGAAGGTCCACCCCTGGGCGACAATCGGCGCGGCCGCCGTCGCCGGCTTCGTCGCCGCCGCCGTCGCCATCCCTTCCAAGGAACAACGAACGCTCAAGCGCCTGGCGGAGATCGAGAAGGCGCTGATGCCCAAGCACTACGACCCCATCGCCGCGGCCACGCCCAACGGAGACGGCGTCAAAAAGCCGACCGGCGGCAGCTCGTTCCTGACCGGCCTGGCGGCGCAGGTGCTGCACGCCGTGCAGCCGGTGCTGATGAGCGCGATTACCGCGGGCGTGACGGCAAAGACCGTACAGCCGGAAGAGCCCACCGGCGGCACCGACCCCGGCCAAGCCGCCGCGGGCGCGGGCGCGTCGCAACGCCCTGCCGGCGCCGATCCGGCGATCTAACGACGCGACGCGACGGCTGGTCATGCCGCCGGGAGCGAAATCGACCACGAACGGCACGAATGGCCACGAATGAGAAGAGCGACACGCGCGGTCCTTCCCATTCGCGTCCATTCGTGCCATTCGCGGCTCGCTGTTTTTCCGTTTCGCGCGGTTTGAGCGGAGGGTCGCAGGCAGTTCAGCCGGAGCCGCTGCGCGGGTTAAGCGTCACGAGTTACCGCAGTTGCCCGAGGCGGCGGCACTTGTCGCGGCAGGTTTTATATCGAATGCCCGTCGCGCGCCCGCCGGGCCCGGCAGGGTTTCGCCGGGTTCTCAGGTTTTGGGATATCGGTCTGTCGCGGCGAAATTTTTCCGTTGGTCGCTTGTATTTGCCGGGGTAATTTGATCCTACCGAGTCGCGGCCCGCGCGTGAGACGTAGCCCGCCCGCCTGACACGGTTGTTGTTCCTCCCGACCCGAAGGCGAGCGTTGTCATGGCCCCGGTGGTTGCTCAGTTCGCACGGCTGGTCGTTTTCTCCGCCCTGGTCCTGGCGCCGTTCGCGCCCGTCGCCCAGCCGACCGCCGCCGCCCCGTCCACCGGCGAGACGCCGACCTGCGGCATCAAGCCCGAGGTCCGCCTCCGCAAGCTCCACCTCGTCCGCCCGGACCTGATCCCCTACCCGATCGCGTACGAGGTCTGCTGCTGAGCGAGCTAGCGGGCGACCGAGGCACATTAGCGCCGAAAAAACAGCAGCCCGCGGACGAGCGTCCGCGGGCTGCTTCGTTTCCAGACGGTATTACCCGTGCCGGTGCATGGCCGGGCAACCACGGTCACGGTGATGGCCGGGGGGCGCTACCGCGCGCGGCTGAAGCGGTCGTCGGCAACCTTCCAGTTGATGACGTTCCAGATCGCCGCGAGGTAATCCGGACGGCGGTTCTGGTACTTGAGGTAGTAGGCGTGCTCCCACACGTCGATGCCGATGATCGGGAACGCACCCTCCATCAGCGGCGAGTCCTGGTTGGCGGTCGAGGTGACCTCGAGCTTGTCGCCGCGCTTGATGAGCCATGCCCAGCCGGAGCCGAAGCGGGTCTTGCCGGCGGTCTCCATCTTCTCCTTGAGCTGCGCGAAGCCGCCGAGGTCGCGGGTGATCGCCTCCGCCAGCTTCCCCGCCGGCTCGTTGCCGCTCTTGCCGGCGGGGTTGAGGATCTCCCAGAACAGCGCGTGGTTGTGCGCCCCGCCGCCGTTGTTGCGCACGGCCGGCTTGATCTCGTCCTTCACCATCGCCAGGTTGTTGGCCAGCACCTCGTGCAGCGGCTTGCCGTCGAGTTCCGGCTGCTTCTTGACCGCGTCGTTGTAGTTGTTGACGTACGTGGCGTAGTGCTTGCCGTGGTGGATCTCCATCGTCTGCTTGTCGATGTGCGGCTCGAGCGCGCCCGAGTCGAACCCGAGCGGCTTCAGTTCCAGTGGCATGATTTGCTCCTTCCGAGAGTTGAGGTTGGTTGACGGCAAAGGTTATGCAGCCCGCGCAGACGCGTCAACGAATCGGAGGGAAAGCGTTCAACGTCCATCGCAGGCGACCGCGTCACCGCTGTTCCGCGCTGCCGCCGGTGGGCGCGGGCGCCTCTTCCCGCTCCGTCGTCGGCGTCTTGCCCACGACCTTTTCCGCGGCTTGGACGATCGTCTGGGCAACCTTCTTTTCCGCCTGGGCCACCTTCGCCACGACCTTTTCCTCGACCGCTTCGATCTTGTGCGCGTTTCGCCGGCGCCACAGGATGAAGGAGACGAACCCGATGACGGCGGCGATGGCGGCGGCGAGGAAGAACCACTTGAACTCGTGGATCTTCTTCTGCGCCGCCGGGTCGTTCAGCTTCGCGCCGATCCACCATCCCAGCAGCATGAACAGCCCGCCGCTGATGATCGCCGCCAGCCCGTCGGCCAGCAGGAACTTCCAAAAGCTGAACTTGATCGTCCCGGCGCAGATCACCATCGCGCCGCGAATGCCGGCGAACAGCCGCCCGACGGCGACCACGCCGATCCCGTAGCGCTCGAACATCCCCTGCACGCGCTCGATGCGCTCGCGGGTGACGTGCTTGCCGATGACCGGCACGCGCGTGATCTCCATGCCGTAGCGCCGGCCCATAAAGTAGAGGACGCAGTCGCCGCCGATGATGCCGAGCCAGGCGGCCGTGCCGGTGATGATCCAGCTTCGCGCATCGGTGCAGAGGAACGCGCCGCCGATGATCAGCGGGATGTCCTCCGGAAGCGGCAGCCCGAGCCCGCAGGCGAACAGCAGCAGGAACGTCACGGCCACGCCGCCGTAGAACCCGCGCGTGGTCACCCACTGCTGCACGGTGGTGAAGGTGAAAGCCAGGGCCAGGACGAGGGCCAACATGGGGAGGCAAAGGGTACTGCGGATCGAGGCGGATGTCAGCCCGCCGGGGCCGCGCCATCTCTGCGCCATCCGGCCGTCGCGCGCGGGCGACCACGGTGCGATCGCGCGGCCTCAGATGTAATACATCGACTGCTGCAACGAGCCGGTCCGGCCGATCTGCTCCAGCAGTTGTTCCAGGGTCATCTGGTCGAGCACCTCGTCGGTCGCCTCGGTAAGGCGCTCGTTGATCAGGCGGATGGCGACCTCGCCCGGCGACAGGTCAGCGGTTCGCAGCGGCTCCTTCACGGTCAGGCGGCCCTCCAGCCGACGGATGAGATCGCCGACGCGGATTTCCCGCGCCGCGCGCGACAGCCGGTATCCGCCGCCGCTGCCCACCTTGCTCTCCAAAAAATCGCCCCGGCGGAGCGCGAGCAGGATCGACTCGAGAAACTTGTTGGGCAGCCCTTCCTGCTGGGCCAGGTCCTTGGACTGCACGTAAGCGCGAGGATCCTGCCGGGCGAGTTGCACCACCGCCCGCAGGCCGTACTCCGTGCGTTTCGAGAGTCTCACGCTGTTGAACCCCGCAGAATTCCTATCGGAATGGTACGGGTCGGGTTCGGCCGCTGCAACAAACCCACCGCTGCGATGCTTATAGTTGCAACATGCTTTCTTCCGTCCGCTTGGCGCTCCCCGCCCTGCTCGCGCTGCTGAGCTTCTGCTGTGCGCTGCCCGCGCAGGCCGCTCGGCCGACGACCGTTCCAGTCGCGGTCAGTGTCGAACCCAAGGCCGTTGCGCCCGGCGCGGAGGCGATCATTCAGGTAACGGTTGAGGTGCCGCCCGGCTTGCACGCGCAGTCGAGCACGCCGAGCAGCACGGACTACATTGCCTTCAAGGTAACGCTCGACGCCAATCCGGCGATCGAGGCGCGCGAGCCGCAGTATCCGAAGGGCGAGGACCACACCTACCCGCAGCTCGGCAAGCTGAACGTCTACACCGGCCGGATCGTCACGAAAATTCCGATCCGCGTGAGGGCGGACGCGCCGGCGGGACCGCTGGCGATCGGCGGGCGGGTGCAGATCCAGATGTGTGATGACCGGGTGTGCTACCCGCCGCAGCGGCCGAAGTTTTCGGTCGAGCTGGCCGTGGCGGGATCGAGCGCCGGGACCGGCGGCGGCTCCGCTAACACAAATTCGTCAGCGGCCGCGCCCACGAACGCGACGGCGACCGCAGCTGCGGTTCCGCCGCCCGCAGATATCGCGCCCGCGACGGCGCCCGCGACGCCGGCTGAGATCACTCCGCCGTTGACGAACCGGCCGGGGAGCGGCGGCGGCGGCGCGGCTTCGTCGCGTTGGAGCACCTCGACCGCCTTCGGCGCCGCCCTGCTTGCCGGGCTGCTGTTCAACGTGATGCCCTGCGTGCTGCCGGTCCTCCCGTTGAAGGCGGCCGCCTTCCACCGCGCCGCCGAGCACCACCGCAGCCGCTCGCTGCTGCTCGGCGGCGCGTTCAGCCTCGGCATCATCAGCGTCTTCGCCGTGCTGGCGGTGCTGGTCCTGGTGATGCGCGTGATCTCGTGGGGCAGCCTGTTCTCCAACCCGATCTTCGTCTGGGGGATCGTGATTCTGCTGCTGATCTGCGCGGCCGGGATGTTCGGGGCTTTCACCTTCCAGCTCCCCGTCGCGCTTTACAACGTCGACCCGCGGCAGGACACCGTCGGCGGCAACATTGTCTTCGGCGCGTTTACCGCCATCCTCGCCACCCCGTGCACCGCCCCGCTGCTGCCGCCGCTGCTGCTCTGGGCATCGTCTCGTCCGGCGTACGTCGGCGTGCCGGCGATGCTGTGCGTCGGCATCGGCATGGCGCTGCCCTACCTCGTCCTCAGCGCGACGCCCGAGCTGGCCAAGCGCTTCCCGCGCACGGGGCCGTGGTCGGAGCTGTTCAAGCAGATGATGGGTTTCATGCTGCTGGCGGCGGCCGCGTACTTCGGGGCGGGTCGGCTCATCCACGGCACCGGGTTCTGGTGGGTCGTCGTCGCCGTGATCGCGGTGGGCGCGCTCTACCTGATGGCGCGCACGGTGCAGCTCACGCCCAACGCGCGGCCGGTCGGGATCGCCGCGGCGCTGGCGGTGGCAATGGTCGGCGGCAGCGTCTGGTGGACGGCGCGCATCACCGGCCTGACCCAGCCCACCCTCGCCGGCGGCGCGGGCGAGGCGTGGCAGGCGTATAGCGACGATGCCTTCAACCAGCTTCGCGCCTCGGGCCGGCCGGTGCTGGTGAAGTTCACCGCGAACTGGTGCGCCACGTGCCAGGTGATCGAGGGGACGGTCTTCCGAGATCCGAAGATCTGGCAGGCGCTGAAGTCGCACGACGTGGCGGCCATCAAGGTCGACCTGACCGCGGAGGACGCGCCCGGCCAAGACCTGCTCCTAAAGCTCAACCCCGCCGGCGGCATCCCGCTCACCGCCATCTTCGTTCCCGGCCAAGGCGAGCCGATCGTGCTGGCGTCGGTTTACTCGAGCGAGGAACTGCTCAAGGCGCTGGACGGCATGACCGCCACGCCGGCGCAGACGGCCGCGCGGTAAGGCGGCTGGACGCCGCGCGGTAAGTGGCCGCCAAGCGCAACGGGCCTGTGCTCCCGAAGCGGCACGATCGCAAGCATCAGCGGCCAACCAGGCATGCCTTCTCGTCCGGCGTCAGTTCGCGCGCGGTCACGGCGATTTCCATCACCGTCTCCTCCAGCGCGATCCCGTTCCAGACCCATGCCTGCCCGTCGCCGGCCGCCCGCTGGGCGAAGCCCCAGCCGGAATAGGCGCCCTCGGGGGCGATCTCCAGGACCGGGACCTGGTTCGCGTCAACGGTGCGATCCACGTCCACGATCCCGAGCGCGCACGCGTGGCGGTTAAGCGCCTTGTCGCCGCGGAACCACGGCTTGTCAGCCGGGTAAACGCGACCGGGAATGTTCTCGGTTGGTAGGATGACGAATTCTCCGGTGTCTGCTCGGCGGAGGCGCAGGTAGCGGAACCGGGAGGGGGCGGAAAAGAGGGCGACGGCGTACGAATCGCGATTGCGCACGTCGATGTTCCAGAGCAGCGGGTTGCTCGAGCGGAAGAGGATCGTCCACCCGTCCTTCACCTCCGGCTGCTGCGCGGGCGGAGCCTCCGGCGCCGCCGCCGTTGCGGCCGGCTGCGTCGCCGGGGCGAAGAACTGCCGGCGGTCGTCGCGCGTCGCCTCCGCGCGGGCGCCGTTGCCCGCGCGCTCGTAGGCGGCGGCGATGGTCTCGAACTCCTCGTCCAGGCGCTTACGCGAGGCCTCGGTGGCGGCGGCGTAGGTCGCCTTGGCGCGCTCGAGGCGGCGCTCGAGCGCCGGGTTGGCCGCCGCCGCCGCCGCCGCCGCCGCCGCCTGCGAGGTTGCAGGCTTTGCGTTCGTTGCAGTGACGGCCGTCCTCGGCGGGGCGCTCGCGGCGAGTCCCTTCCAGCTAACGACGAAGATGCTCGCGGCAATCATGCCCGCGAGCACCAGGATCCGGCCGGCCATGACGCCTCCCTTTTTGATGAATTGTAACGTGATCGCTACGACTTCTTCGATGCGAAATCCTTCATGAAGCTGGCCAGGGCCTGGCACCCTTCGACCGGCATGGCGTTGTAGATGCTGGCGCGGATCCCGCCGACGGTGCGGTAGCCCTTCAGGCCGACCATTCCCTGCTTGGCCGCGGTCCTGACGAACTCGTCAGTCAGCTCATCGCCGGGCAGGCGATAGGTCACGTTCATGTGGCTGCGCTGCTCGGGGATGCTCACGGTGCCCTTGTAGAAGCCGTTGCTGTTGTCGACCGCGTCGTAGATCAGCTTCGCCTTGGTGGCGTTGCGCTTCTCCATCGCCGCCAGCCCGCCCTGCGCTTCCAGCCAGCGGAAGACCTCCAGCAGGATGTAGATGCTGAAGGTGGGCGGCGTGTTGATCATGCTCTTGGATTCGGCCAGGTCCTTGAAGCTCCACAGCTTGCTCGGCGTCTTCTTCTGCTTCGCGTAAAGGTCCTTGCGGACGTACGCCAGCACCAGCCCGGAAGGCCCGAGGTTCTTTTGCGCGCCGCCGTAGACGAGGGCGGCGTCGTTGATCGGGTGCGGGCGGGACATGAACTCGCTCGATGCATCGACGATCAGGTTCGGGTGCTTGGGCCACTGCGGCAGCCGGTGGCCGTGCACCGTTTCGTTCGAGCAGACGTGGAAGTAGTCCGCATGGTCGCTCGTCTTCCACTCGCCCGGGGGCGGGGAGTGGTCGAAGTTGGTCGACTCGCTGGTGGCGACGACGTTGACCTTGCCGATCTCCTTGCCGTTCGACGCCGCCTTCTTGCTCCACTCGCCGCCCACGAGGTAATCCGCCTGCCCGTGCAGGAAGTTCATCGGGATCAGGGTGAAGAGCATGGTCGCGCCGCCCTGCATGAAGACCACGTCGTGGCTGTCGCCGACGCTGAGCAACTGCTTGGCGCGGAGGATGGCCTCGTCGGCGACGGCGTCGAACTCCTTGCCGCGGTGGCTGACCTCCGCGATGCCGAAGCCCTTGCCCTGGTAGTCCACCAGCGCCTGCGCGGATTTTTCCAGCACCTCGGTCGGGAGCATCGCCGGGCCGGCGCTGAAGTTGAAGATGCGGTGAGACATGGTCGTGGGTCCGTTGTTAGCGGTGGAAGTTTGCTTCGTAAATTGGTAGCAGAGTCGGCGATCGCGCGCCCGGTCAGGCCTGTTGCCACTGGTCCTTGAGGAACTCCAGCGCGGTGAAGTAAGAGGTGGGCTCGAACGTGCGCGCCTCCACGCTGATCATGCCGTCGTAGCCCGCCTGCTTGAGGATCTCGAAGACCGGGCGGTAGTCCGACGCCTGGCTCTCGCCGGGCGGGACGCGGCCCTCCTTGTCGGCGACGTGCACGTGCTTGATCCACTTGGCGGCCGCCCGAACGTTTTCCAGCGGCTCGTCCTCGAGCCAAAAGTGGTAGGTGTCGAGCAGGCACTGGAAGTTCGGGTGATTGACCGCCCGCACGTGCTGCATCGCCTCGGCGACGGAGTTGACGATGTTGCACTCGCCGCGGTTGAGGGGCTCGGTGACGATCGTCACGCCCGCCTTGCCGGCCGCCTCGGCGGCGGTGCGGGCGAAATCGGTGATCTGCTGCTCCGCGCGGGCGCGGTCAAACCCCTCGGGCACCTGACGCGCGCCGCCGCTGCCGAAGACGAGCATTTCCATGCCGACCTTTTTCGCGCGGCGGGTGATTGTCTCGATGTAGTTCCGCAGCGCGGCCGGATCGACGTTGGGGCCGGTGATCTTCAGCGCCGCGGGCACGAGCAGGAACCCGGCGCGCACCGGCAGGGCGAACGCTTCCACCGCGCGGTCGCCGGTCCACTGATCGTCGGGCAAGGTCCCCTGGAGCAGCGCCTGGACCGACGCCTCGATGTAGTCCCACCCCGCCTGCTTGGCGGCGTGCGCCTGTTCCGGGCTGGTGCAGATTCCAAACTTCATGGGTGAGGCCGAGATATTAGGCGATCCCGCCCGCCGCCGGCAAACGTCCCGCCCGCAAACCCGCCGCCCGCGCGGCACCGCCGACCGCGCGACCCGTTACGGCCGCGGGGCGATGCCGTCCTGCGTCACCAGCAGCAGTTGGTCGGTCACCTGGTGCGGCATGCGCTGGTAATCCTCAGCGATCTGCGACGCCAGCCGCCCGACCGTCTCCTCGTCGTCGCGGAAGCACAGGAGGATGTCGCGGTTGGGGATGCCGGCGGCGAAGGGGCTGCCGAGGTGCTCGCGCAGCCGGTCGTGCAGCGTCGGCAGCAACAGCCGGCTCGCGTCGTAGCCGTCCATCGTCTGGAACAGGATCAGGTTCACGCGCCCCTGCTCGTCCTGGGCGGCGTGCGCGCTGATCGACTCGCTGCGCGCGACCAGGTTGTCGATGGCGGTCTTGTGAAGCTGGTCGAGCGAGATGCCCCACGCGGCGAAGCGCTGCCGCGGGATGTAGGCGATCGTGCGGTCGTTGTCGATGGCGTAGGCGACCATCAGCCCCTCGACCAGCGGCTGGGTGACGACGCCCTCGGGCGACTCGTCCGCCACCACGCCGCCGACGATCATCGGCAGGATCCGCTCCTTCACCTCGTCGAACCCCGCCGCCTGGTCCGGGTTCCCCTCGGCCGCGCGCAGCAGCTCGACCACCCAGCGCTCGACGTGGTGCTTGATGTCCTCCGGGTGCAGGGCCGACGCGCGGTAGAGGTTCTCCAGCGGGGCCATCGCGCCGTTGACGCTGAGCGAGAAGCTCTCGTCGCCGGGCCCGATCTTCACCAGCGGGAACCGGTCGCGAACGATCTCTATCACCCGTGCGAGAAACTGTTCGCGCGACAACGGCGACGACATGCCGGCGAGTGTAGCCGGGGGAAAAGTCGTTCGCCACAGGGGGGAAGGATGAAGGATGAAGGATGAAGGCGGAAGGATGAAGGAGAAATCAGAAACTCATTCATTCATCCTTCATCCTTCCTCCTTCCGCCTTCATCCTTGAGCTTCGGTGGCGAAAGCTTCCGTCGCTCCCTATAACTCGCGACGCGGGTTTGAAAGGAGCGGGATGTCGCAGGCGATTCGGGCAGGGATCATTGGTGGCGGTTGGCCGGGGCAGCAGCACGCAAAGGGATACGCGGGCGCGAGCGGGTTCAAGGTGGCCGCGATCGCCGACCTGATCCCGTCGCGGCGCGAGAAGTTCCTCAGCGAGCACCCGGGCGCCAAGCAGTACGCCGACGCCAACGACCTTCTGGCCGACGGGGACATCGACGTCGTCAGCGTCTGCCTTCCCAACTACCTGCACGCCGTCACCACCATTGCCGCGCTGCGCGCGGGGAAGCACGTGATGTGCGAGAAGCCGCCGGCGCTGAACGTGAAGGAAGCGAAGCAGATCGAATCGGCCGCGGCGAAGGCGCGCAAGCTGGTGATGTACTCCGTGCAGCGCCGCTTCGGCGGGCCGGAGCAGGCGAGCCGGCAGGCGATCGAGAAGGGTTACGCCGGCGACGTCTACCACGCCCGCGGCTCGTGGATGCGCACCCGCGGCATCCCGATGGGCACCGGGTGGTTCATCGACAAGTCCCGCGCCGGCGGCGGCGCGCTGATCGACATTGGCGTCCACCTGCTCGACCTGGCGTGGTTCCTGCTCGGCCAGCCCAAGCCGATCAGCGCGTACGGCGTCGCCCACCACCGCTTCGCCCACACGCTGGAGGAGAAGAAGATCGACGTGGACGACGCCGCCTTCGCCATGGTGCGGTTCGAGGGCGGGAAATCCCTCGAGCTGGCGGCGAGCTGGGCGATCAACCAGGCGCCGCAGCAGCAGGGAACCATCTGCCGCGTCTACGGCGAGAAGGCCGCCATCGAGGTCTACACCCCGGACGGCGCCGTCCTCTATCGCAACTTCGACGCCAAGGGCGACGCCAAACCGCACCCGCTGAAGCCGCCCAAGATCGTTTCGCACGTCGCGCTGATGCGGCACTTCCGCGAGTGCATCACCGGCAAGGCGACCCCCATCATTGGCGCGAAAGAGGGCGTGCAGTTGATGCAGATGCTGGAGGCGATTTACAAGAGCAGCGAGAGCGGCAAGAGCGTCGAGATCAGGTAACGATTCTTGGCAGCAGCGGAGGCACCGATGCTTGAGAAGCAGATCGTGGCGGGCCGGATCGTGGACGGCATGAGCTTCAACCAGAAGGTCTGGGCAGTGTGCGCGCGGATCCCCAGGGGGAAGGTGACGACGTACGGCGACATCGCGATGGCGCTCGGCTCGCCGCGCGCGGGGCGGGCGGTCGGGAACGCGCTGAACAAGAACCCGTACGCGCCGGCGGTGCCGTGCCATCGCGTGGTGGGGTCCAACGGCTCGCTCACGGGCTTCGCGGGCGGGCTGGACAAGAAGCGCAAGCTGCTCTCTGACGAGGGCGTGACGATCAACGAGAACGGCCGGGCGAGCATGGTCGGGCGCTTTATCCCGCCGCTGGTCCCGATCAGCCGGGCAAGCGCCGGCGCTGCCGCCGCGGCGGTCGCAAG